>JABFWL010000423.1 GCA_013362315.1 Catenulispora sp.
ACCGGCCCCGCATCGCATGCTCCACGATCGCGTCCAGGCTCGCCGAGTGCGCGCCCCGCCAGTAGGCCTGCCCGCAGGACTCGCATTCAGCGAAGGTGTCATACGTCTGCACCGTTCCGCTGAGCAGCCGGTCGCGCATCTCCTCCTTCGTCACCGGACGCAGCTCGCCGTTGCAGGCCGTGCAGCGGGTCCACGGCGCCAGCACCGGCTGGAACCGGGCCAGCACCTCGTCCAGCTGCTCGGCGGGTTTGGTGCTGTAGACGTAGGCGCCGGCGAACAGCTCCCGGCGGTGCAGCAGGCCCCGGTCCCGGGACAGGAGCACCCGGTGCTCGGCCGCCGAGCGGGCGGCCAGCGCCGCGTCGCCGATGTCAGGGGTCTCATACGCGGTGTCCAGACCGAGCAGCCGCATGCGCCGCGCGAGCGTGCCCAGGTGGATGTCGAGCAGAAAGCGCAGCGGTCCGGGCACGCGCTGCGGCGCGGCGACGGCGCGGACCTCGATGTGCTCGCCGCTGACCGGAATGTGGCCGGGCGGCGCCGGCCGGCCGGCCACCAGCAGCTCGCCGACCTCGGTCAGCGGCACTCCCAGCGACTCCACCACGTGGCCCAGGCTGGAGGAGCCGTCGGTCTCGGCCGGGGCGCCCGCGCGCCGCAGCCCGGCCGCCACGAACAGGTGCAGGCCGGGGTCGAAGGTGATGGTGATCTCCGCTTTCGCCACCGGCCCAGCATGCCAGGCGCGTTGATCGGGCTACCACCGGTTTGCGGGCCCTTGCCGCCTGCGGCAGCGTGGGGACGAAGGTCCGCCGTCACGGCCACTCCCGCAGGAGGCAGCATGAGCCACGAACACACCTACCGCGTCACCGAGATCGTCGGTTCCTCGTCCGAGAGCCTCGACGCCGCCATCCGCAACGGCCTCAAGCGGGCCGGGGCGACCCTGCGCAATCTGGACTGGTTCGAGGTGACACAGATCCGGGGCCATCTGGTGGACGGCGAGATCGGCCACTTCCAGGTGGGGCTGAAGGTCGGGTTCCAGCTGGAGGATCCGGAGTAGGGAAGTTCCAGGCGTCACGCGCGCTCGTCGGCGGCACCGGAAACGGCGCCGCCGACGGTTTTCTCAAGCAGCGCCAGCAGGGTCGCACGCTCATCCTCGTTCAGGGCGGTGAAGGACTCGGTGAGCGCCGCGAGCGCCACCGGGCGCCCGGCCGCCAGGATCTTCTGCCCGGCGTCGGTGATGAAGTGCTCGATCCGCCGTCCCCGGCCCGGACGACGTTCGATCAGATGCTGTGACTCCAGGCGGCCGGCCAGAGCGCCGAAAGACTGCTCGCCCTGGAAGGTCTCGGCGGCCAGTTCGCGGCCGGATGAACCGGGGGTCCGGGCGATCGCGCGGAGCGCGTCCCACTGCACGAGCGTCGTGCCGACCTGCGCGAGCGCGGTCTCGAGGGCGCGGTGATTGCGGTACTGGGCCTGCTTCACGGCGCGGCCTAGCAATTCGATGTCGACGGGCACGAGACCATTCTAACCCGGAACTACGTATAGATAGCTACACTTGCGTAGCTACGTATGTGTAGCTAGAGTGACGGGCATGACTTCGCAGACGCCATCCATGGCCCGCCGCCGTCCGCAACTCCCGCTCACCATCGCTGAGACCGGCGCCCCTGCCGGGACGCCGCGCGTCGCGCTCGTCCTGCACGGCGGTGGCGGACCGGCCACTGTCAGCGGCATCGCCGCGCACCTGTCGGAGAGCATGCGGGTCCTGACTCCCACGCATCCCGGCTGGAACGGGACTGACCGGCCAGACTGGTTGAGCGACGTCGCGGCACTCGCCGACGTGTACCTCGACCTGCTGACCGCTGCCGGGCATCGCGACGTGCTGTTGGTCGGCTCCTCGGTCGGCGGGTGGATCGCCGCTGAGATGGCGGCTCGCGCCGACGCCGGGCGTGTCGGCGGGCTCGTCGTGATCGACGGCGTCGGCATCACGGTGGACGGCCACCCGATGACCGACTTCTTCGCGCTCGACGCTCGGGGCGTCGCCGAGTACAGCTACCACGATCCTGAGCGGTTCTACGTCGATCCGACAAGCCTGACCGATGAGCAGCGTACGCAGCGGATCGGCAATATGACCGCGCTCCGGGCGTTGGCAGGCGACCCCTACATGCACGACCCCACGCTCAGCGCACGCCTGGCGGACATCGCCGTGCCGACGCTGGTGCTGTGGGGCGAGTCCGACCGGATCGCGACGGCCGGCTACGGCCGCGCCTTCGCCGAGCGCATCCCGGCTGCGCGCTTCGAGCTGATCCTGCGCGCGGGCCATCTGCCGCAGCTGGAGCGCCCCGAAGCGACGTTCGGTGCGATCGACGCCTTCCTGGCAGAGCTCGACGATTGAAGGCCTTGCCCAGGTGGGTACTTCTGCCCTCGTATCAAGGGCCTGCGCGCGGGATGCTGTGCTGCGACGTTGAGACGGATCCC
>JABFWL010000118.1 GCA_013362315.1 Catenulispora sp.
CCGGCGGCCCCGCCCAGCAGCGTCTCAGCGGCCTTGCGTATGGGGCCGGTCTTCCTGTGCCGGGTCGCCACGCGCCCCCACCTCCCGCCGTCTGCGCCGCACCACTCTCCGGTGCGCACTGGTGACGATCAGTGTGCTGCCGACGGTGCGCCCCGCCGGGGGCGGAAAGTCCGGTTCGCCCGAACGGGCGATGGCTTGGCCGCGGAAAGTCCGCCTGCGGTCCGGCTGCGGTCAGCCCGGCGCGCCAGTGCCGTGTCGGCGGGCAGTGCCCACGCCGGACCGACCGTGTATCAGTGCTGACGGTGATGGCGGTGCTGACAGCCCTGACGGTGCTGACAAGGCCGCCAGCGCCGACCCTGCTACCGGTGCAGCTTCGGCAGCACCTCGCGGCCGAAGACCTCGATCCACTCGGTCTGGTTGCGTCCCACGTTGTGCAGGTAGACCCGGTCCACGCCGAGGTCCAGGAAGCCCTGGATCGACGCCCGGTGCACGTCCGGGTCGGAGGAGATGACCATGCGGCCCTCGAAGTCCTCCGGGCGGACCAGCTTGGCCATCTGTTCGAAGTCGTGCGGCGAGCGGATGTCCTGCTTGGGGAACTTCATGCCGCCGTTGGGCCACTCGGTGACCGCGTTGGCCAGCGCCTCCTCATCGGTGGGCGCCCAGGACAGGTGCAGCTGCAGGATCTTCGGCATGGTGTCCGGGTCCTTGCCGGCCTTGCGGGCGCCGGCGGCGAAGTTCTCGAACACGCCGGAGACCTTGGAGTGCGCCGCGCCCGGAGTGATGATGCCGTCGGCCAGTTCACCGGTCTTGCGGGAGGTGTAGGGGCCGGCGGCGGCGATGTAGATCGGCGGCGCGGTCTCCGGCATCGTCCACAGCCGGGTGGTCTCCAGCGTGAAGTACTTCCCGGAGTGCTTCACGTCCTTGCCGGTGAACAGCTTGTTGATGACCTCGATGGCCTCGAACATCATCGCCACCCGGGTCGGCGCCTCGGGCCAGTAGCCGCCGACGATGTGCTCGTTCAGCGCCTCGCCGGAGCCCAGGCCCAGCCAGTGCCGCCCCGGATACATGGCCTCCAGCGTCGCCGAGGCCTGCGCCACCATCGCCGGGTGGAACCGGAACGACGGGCAGGTCACCCCGGGGCCGAGGTCGGTGCTGGTCTTCGCGCCGATCGCGGTCAGCACGTTCCACACGAACGGCGCCTGGCCCTGCTGCGGCACCCAGGGCTGGAAGTGGTCGGCCGCCATGGTCCCGGTGAAGCCGTGCTGCTCGGCCAGCGCCGAATAGTCCGTCACCTCCACCGGTCCGAACTGCTCGAGCATGGCGGCGTAACCGATGTGCGGTGAGCTCACGGCAAGGACTCCCAACCGGACTGGAACGTGTTCACTTCTGCTTCAGTACTGCACAGTCGACCTTAGAGCAGCGCTCTGCGCCTGTCGTGTGGGATGTCTGTGGCGTGCGGCACCATGGGGATCATGATGAATCAGGACACAGCCGAGAAAGGTGACGCGGCATCGGCACTGGACCGGGCGGCGACGTTCCTGTGGACGTCCGGCCGGGTGCTGGAGCAACGGCGATTCGAAGTTCTGTTCCAGAAGGCCGACGGCGTCGGCCTGGCCGCGGCGCTGGCGGCGTACCGGACCGGCGACGGCGCCTTCGCCTACGGGCTCGAACCCGACATCCGCGGCCCCGAGCCGCAGCCGCTGTCCGTGGCCACCGCCCTGGCGGTGCTGGCCGACGCCGGCGCGCTCCCCGGCCCGCTGGTCGCCCCGGCGCTGGACTGGACCGCCTCGATCAGCGCCCCGGACGGCGGCGTCCCCGCAGTGCTGCCGACGCTCGCGCGCTATCCGCATCCGCCGTTCATGCCGGTCGTGACCGACCCGCCGGGCACGCTGCTGGCGACCGGCCAGATCCTGGCCCCGGTGCTGCGCGCGGGCATCGAGCACCCGTGGATCGACAGCGCCGTGCGGTTCACCCGGCGCGAGATCGAGGCCCTGGGCCAGACCCATCCGTACGACGTCGAGGCGGCGGTCTCGTTCCTCGATGCCACCGTCGACCGCGCCTGGGCCGGCGCCCAGGCCGCCCGCCTCGGCGCGCTGGTCCGCGAGCAGCGGATCGTGCTGCTCGACCCGGCCCGGCCGCAGGACGCGGTGATCTCTCCCGGCTACGCGCCGGGGGAGTACCACCTGCCGCACGACTTCGCGCCGCGGCCGGACAGCCTGGCCCGGACCTGGTTCAGCGACGAGGAGATGGCACGCGGCCTGGACCACCTGGCCGCGGCGCAGGAGGCGGACGGCGGCTGGCCGGTCACCTGGGCCAAGTGGTCGCCCACGACCGAGCTGGAGGCGCGGCCTGGAGTGACGATCAGGGCTCTGCGGACTCTGCGGGCCTACGCGCGGCTTTGAGCCGCCCGGCAAGCGGCTGAGCGTGGCCGAGCTTGAATGCGCTTGGCTGAGCTTGAC
>JABFWL010000428.1 GCA_013362315.1 Catenulispora sp.
CGGAGGCGGTGCCGCCGTCGGAACGGTGACTCTTGTCTTTTCAGGGTCATTAGTAGAACGTGTTCCACCATGACGACCGGGACTGGCAAAGGCGGCACCGAGCACTGCACCGTCGAGCGCGACGGCCACACGATGATCGTCACGATGAACCGGCCGGAGGCGAAGAACGCGTTGTCGCTGCCGATGCTGGTCGGCATGGCCGACGCGTGGGTCGAGGCGGACGCCGACGACGACGTGCGGTCGATCGTGCTGACCGGGGCCGGCGGCGCGTTCTGCGCCGGGATGGACCTCAAGGCGATGAGCATGGCCGCCGGCTCGCCCTACGCCGACCGCCTCAAGGCCGACCCCGACCTGCACTGGAAGGCGCTGCTGCGGCACTACAGCCCGCGCAAGCCGCTGATCGGCGCGGTGGAGGGCTACGCCGTGGCCGGCGGGACCGAGCTGATCCAGGCCTGCGACATCCGGGTGGCCGCGGCCTCGGCGACGTTCGGGCTCTTCGAGGTCCGGCGCGGCCTGTTCCCGGTCGCCGGGTCCACGGTGCGGCTGCCGCGCCAGATCCCTTACACGCACGCCATGGAGATGCTGCTGACCGGGCGCCCCTACACCGCCGTCGAGGCGCGCGACATCGGGCTGGTCGGGCACGTGGTCGAGGACGGCGCGGCGCTGGGCAAGGCGCTGGAGATCGCCGGGCTGATCAACGCCGCCGCGCCGCTGTCGGTGGAGGCGGTCAAGCGGTCGGTGAAGGAGGGCTTGGGGCTGACCGAGGCCGAGGGGCTGGCGCGGGAGTTCGAGATCGGGTGGCCGGTGTTCGCGACCGAGGACGCCAAGGAGGGGCCGCGGGCGTTCGCCGAGAAGCGGCAGGCGGTGTGGAAGCGGAAGTAGGACGGTCCGGCTGTCCGGCGGGCGGGCTGTTCTCCGGTATGGCTGTATGGCTGTATGGAATTGCTGCTGGTCACGGCCTCGTAGCAGGGCGTGACGAAATGCGGTGTAAGGGGCAGTTCGTCGATCCCGATTGGGTTACACGGGCATCGGCAGGGCAGAGTATGAACCGTGCGTCTCGATCACGTTTCTTACGCTGTGTCCAACTCCGAGCTCGGCTCCACGGTGAACCGGCTCGGAACGCTGCTCGGTGCGACGTTCCGCGACGGCGGCGTCCACCCCCGCTTCGGTACCCGCAACTTCGTGCTGCCGCTGGCCGGCGGCTCCTACGTCGAGGTGGTGGCTCCGCTGGACCACCCCGCGACCGACTCCGCGCCGTTCGGCAAGGCGGTCAAGGCCCGCGCCGAGGACGGCGGCGGCTGGCTCGGCTGGGTGGTCGGCGTCGACGACATCTCCGGCTGGGAGCAGCGCCTGGGCCGGCCTGCCGCCCAGGGCCACCGGGTCCGCCCCGACGGGTACGACCTGTGCTGGAAGCAGATCGGCGTGCTGGACCTGATGGCCGACCCGCAGCTGCCGTACTTCCTGGCCTGGGAGGTGCCCGCCGACCAGCGCCCCGGCGCCGGCGCCGGCCCCACCCCGGCCTTCGAACGGCTGGAGATCAGCGGCGACCGCTCCCAGGTCCTGACCTGGATCGGCGGCTCCGAGCAGCACGACCCGCTGGAGGAGGTGCAGGTCGACTGGGTGGACTCCGAGGAGCCGGGCGTGGTCGCGGTGCACTTCCGGTGCGCGGGCGGGACGGTGCGGATCGACTGAGGGCGGCGCGGCTGGCGCTGCCGGCCCGGCCAGGATTTCCCCGATACGGCGCGTTGGCGGTATTCGCCGCCGACGCGCCGTCGTCCGCGCCAGAATAGGAGGCGGCCGCCGGGACGTCGCAGACGTCGCGGACGTCGAAGGGGGGCGTCATATGTCCGGAGCCGACTCGCGGGAACACGCCGGCGGCGAGCTGATCGCCGAGCGCTATCAGCTCAGGGCCCTGCTCGGCCGCGGCGCCATGGGCGAGGTGTGGTCGGGGCGCGACCTGCGGCTGCACCGCGACGTGGCGGTGAAGCTGTTCCACGGCGGCGCCGGCATGTCCGCCTCCGACCTGCCGGGCTGGCTGCGCCGCGAGGGCATCGCCGCGGCCCAGATCGTGCACCCCAACGTCGCGGTCCTCTACGACCAGGGCGCCCACCAGGACCGCATCTACCTGATCCTGGAACTGGTCCCCGGCACCACTCTCGCCGACCTCATGCAGGCCGGCCGCCTCCCGGTCTCCACCGCCCTGGGCTACGCCGCCCAGATCGCCGAGGCCCTGGCCGCCGCGCACGCGGCCCGCGTGGTCCACCGCGACATCAAACCGCAGAACGTCCTGGTCACCCCCGACGGCACCGTCAAGGTCGTCGACTTCGGGCTCGCCGGCTTCATCGCCGACACCCGCTCCTGGACCATCGCCCGCTTCGACGACACGGTCAAAGGCGCCGGCACCCCCGAGTACTCAGCCCCCGAACAGATCCTCGGCCACAACGCCGACGCCCGCAGCGACCTCTACTCCCTCGGCACCCTCCTCTACACGATGCTCGCGGGCCAGCTTCCCTACCGCGCCCCCGACTTTCTGGCCGTTATGCGCCGCAAGACCACCGAAGACGCTCCCGAGGTACCCCCCGGCGCCGGTGTGCCCCGCGAAGTGACCGCACTCGTCGCCGAACTACTGACCCGCGACCCCGACCAGCGGCCACGCTCCGCGCGCGAGGTGGCGGCACGTCTTCGAGCGCTGCTTGAGCGCACGGGCAGCAGCCAAGCAGACTCGGTCCCCGTTCAGGCCGGCGGCGCGGCGGAGCGACCGGTCTCGGCCGAGACCGGCCCGGCTTCGGCCGAGCCGTGGACTGCGCCCCCGCTGGAGGCGGAGGCCGGGCCGAAGCCGGCGAAGCTGAAGGCTCAGGTCGCGCCAACGGCTGGGCTGGTTGATGAGGACGAGCCATCGGAGCGCACGGAGCGTGGTGAGCAACCGGCTTCGGGGCTGCCCGTAGTTGTGAAGCCGCTCCCGTGGGGGCCTCAAGCGCCGGACGCGCCAGCCCAGCGAGCGGCGGCTGAGAGTCGACTGCCCGCGCCGACATCGCGAGCCGAAACCGCCCCACCTTCCGACCGCCAGCCCGACCCGGTCGAATCCAAGCCCAGATCCGCCGACCGCCAAGCCGCTGCCCGTCCATCCGCCGACCGCCCAAAGCAGCCCTCGAAGTCCCCGAACCAGTCCCCGAACCAGTCCCCGAGCCAGCGCCCGAAGCCCCCCGCCAAAAAGCCCGCCCCCGCCCCCAAACCGAAGCCCCCCACCTGGGGTGCTTCCAAAGAACACGTCGCCCCGCCGGAGTCCTCCGCCTGGGAGCCCCTGGCCGCGACCGGCGCGACCGTCCTCTCCGCCGTCGCCGAGGTCGAAATCCGCGGCCGTTCCCTGCTTCCACCTCCAGCCCGCTCGCTGCTGGCAAGCCCTTCCGCCGAGCGCTATATCCCCTCGTCCGCGGCCGCTCCCACTCCGCCGCCCGCGCCCGCGCCGAGCCGCCGTGGCGTTCTCCCCATCCTGCTGATCGTGCTCGCCGTGGCGGCCGTCGCGATCGCAGCCATCATTTTGACCAGCCGCTGAACCTTCCCCGCCCGGCCGGCGTTGACACTCACCCCTAATTGTTCGAGACTCTAACCATGAGTGAGTCGAACCAACTGGCCGGCCTGCCCGCGGAGCGGGTGGTGGGCGCCGTGCAGGTGCTGGTCCGGCTGCGACGGACGCTGGAGCGGGTGGACACCGGGCTGAGCCTGCCGCAGTACCAGCTGCTGTCGATGGTGCGCAGTGGCGGGGAGCGGTCGGCGCGGCTGGCGGACAAGCTGGCGGTGCGCAAGCCCACGCTGACGGCGGCTGCTGACGCGCTGGTGGCGGCCGGGTTCCTGGAGCGGGAGGCCGATCCGGGGGACCGGCGGGTGGTGCGGGTGCGGATCACCGCGGCCGGGCTCGCCGCGTTGCGGGCGGCCGAGGAGCACCTGGCCGTCGCGGTGGCGCCGTTGCTGGCCGACGCGGCCGCGCATCTGGACGGCGGACCCGACGAGCTGCTGGCTTGCTTCGACGCGCTCGGCGGGGCGCTGGACCGGCGGTTCGCCGAGCACCGGGCGCGGCACCTGGCAGCGGAGGCCGGGAGCGCCGGATGAGAGCACGACGACAAGGGGTGGATGTGACCGGCGCCGAGCGTGACCGAGCGCGCGAGAGAAGCAGCGACGACGAGAACCCGTCCAGGGCCGGCACCTCCCGAGGCACTCCCCAAGCCACCCCCCAACCCTCGTGGCTCCGCCGCCTGGCCGCCGTCACCTTGACCTACCGCCGCAGCGTCCTGCTCGCCTTCGGCGGCTCCCTCGTCGCGATGTCCGCCAACGCGGCGATGCCGCTGATCCAGCGGCACATCATCGACGACGTCATCATCAGCCGGCGCTCCACCCTCCTGCCCTGGGCGCTGCTCGCGCTGGCGCTCGCCCTGGCCAACTTCCTCGGCACCCGGCTGCGCCGCTACGTCGGCGGCAAGCTCTCCCTCGACGTGCAGTACGACCTGCGAAACCGGATCTTCGGCGCGCTGTCCCGGCTCGACGGCGCCCGCCAGGACGAGCTCGCCACCGGCCAGCTGATCTCGCGCGCCACCTCCGATGTCACCATGGTGCAGGGCCTGCTCGGCATGATGCCGATGCTGACCGGCAGCATGCTGCTGTTCGTGGTCTCCCTGGTGGTGATGGGCTTCCTGTCGCCGCTGCTCACCGTGGTCGCGCTGGCGGCCGGCCCCGGCTTGTGGCTGGTGTCGATGGCGGCACGCCGGCGGCTGTATCCGGCGACGTGGGAGGCGCAACAGCAGGCCGCGGCGCTGGCCGGGGTGGTGGACGCGGCGGTCGGCGGCGTGCGGGTGGTGAAGGGCTTCGGCCAGGAGGAGCAGGAGCTCGGCAAGCTGGAGGCGGCCGGCGACCGGCTCTACGCTTCGCGGCTGCGCGCGGTGCGCTTCTCCGCCCGCTACAACCCGGCGATCATGGCGATCCCGGCGCTGGGCCAGGTCGGTGTGCTCGCCCTCGGCGGCTGGCTGGCGCTGCGCGGCACCATCTCGCTCGGCACGTTCCTGGCGTTCTCCACCTACCTGGCGCAGATGCTAGGCCCGGTGCGGATGCTCTCCTCGCTGGTGACACTCGGGCAGCAGGCGCGGGCGAGTGTGGAGCGGATCTTCGAGATCATCGACTCCCAGCCGGTGGTGACCGAGCGCCCCGATGCCGAGGTCCTGCCCCGACAGGCCTGCGGCGTGGAGTTCGACGGCGCGGTGTTCGGCTACGTCGCCTCCCGCCCGGTGCTGCGCGGCCTCGACCTGACCGTGCGCCCCGGCGAGACTGTGGCCCTGGTCGGCACGTCCGGCTCCGGCAAGTCCACCGTCTCCATGCTGCTCCCGCGCTTCTACGACGTGCAGCGCGGCGCCGTCCGGGTCGGCGGCCACGACGTCCGCGGCCTCACCATGGACTCCCTGCGCGAGGCGATAGGCCTGGTGATGGAGGACAGCTTCCTGTTCTCCGACACCGTCCGCGCCAACATCGCCTACGGCCGGCCCGACGCCACCGACGAGCAGGTCCGCGCCGCGGCCCGGATGGCCGAGGCCGACGAGTTCGTCGAGCAGCTGCCGCAGGGCTATGACACCGTCGTCGGCGAGCAGGGCCTGACCCTGTCCGGCGGCCAGCGCCAGCGCATAGCCCTGGCCCGGGCGCTGATCACCGATCCCCGGGTGCTGATCCTGGACGACGCCACCTCCGCGGTGGACGCCCGGGTCGAGGCCGAGATCCACGACACACTGCGCCGGGTGATGGCCGGGCGCACCACGGTGCTGATCGCGCACCGCCGCTCCACGCTGGCGCTCGCCGACCGGATCGCGGTGCTCGACGCCGGCCGCGTCATCGACACCGGCACCCACGAAGAGCTCACCGCACGCTGCCCGCTGTACCGGCTGCTGCTGTCCGGGCCGGGCGACGACGCCGAGGGCATCGACGCCGGAGACCTGTCGGCGGCGGCGCAGGCCGCTGTGCCCCACCAAACCTCTGTACTCAACCAAACCGCTGTACTCAACCAAACCCCGGCGCCGAACCACCCTTCCGTGCCGGCACAAGTATCCGTACCGTCGCAGAACCAGGGCCGGAACGGATCCCTCGGATCCCCGGTCGACGGCATCACCCCGAGCCTGTGGCCGTCCGACGACGGCGACGATGCCGACGGCCTACCCACTGCTGAAAACGGCACCGCCCAAGCGCTCCCCGGTATGGGCGGAGGCGGCATGCGAGCCGGCGCCGCCCCGGTCGGCGGAGGCGGCGGCGGCTTCGGCGGCTTCCTCGCCTCCATGCCGCCCACCCCCGAGCTGTTGGCGAAGGTGGCCGCGCTCCCGCCGGCCACCGACACCCCGCACGTCGACCCGGCCGCCGCCCGCGCCGCCGATCCCGGCTTCTCGCTGCGCACCCTGCTGCGGCCGTTCCGGGCCGCGCTGCTGCTCGGCCTGCTGCTGGTGGCCGCCGACACCGGCGCCGGGCTGGCGCTGCCGGCGCTGATCCGCGGCGGCGTCGACTCCGGCATCCTGGCGCACTCGCTGTCCGCGATCCTCACCGTGTCGGCCGTCGCGCTGGCCGTGGTCCTGGCCGACACCGCCGTCAACGCCTGCCAGTACGTGGTCACCGGCCGCACCGGCGAACGCCTGCTCTACGCGCTGCGCGTGAAGGTCTTCGCGCAGCTCCAGCGCCTCGGCCTGGACTACTACGAACGCGAGCTCTCCGGCCGCATCATGACCCGCATGACCACCGACGTCGACGCGCTGTCGACGTTCCTGCAGACCGGCCTGCAACAGGCGGTCGTCAGCGTCCTGTCGTTCGTCGGCATCGTGGTCGCGCTGTTCGTCATCGACTGGAAGCTGGCGCTGATCGCGCTCAGCGTGCTGCCGCCGCTGCTGGTCGCCACCGCGGTGTTCCGCGCCAAGTCCAGCAAGGCCTACACCGAGGCCCGGGAGAAGGTCTCCGCGGTCAACGCCGACCTGCAGGAGAACGTCGCCGGCATGCGCGTCACCCAGGCGTTCCGCCGCGAGGACGCCAACGCCAAACGGTTCGCCGGCCTCTCCGACGAGTTCCGCGTCTCCCGCCTGCGCGCGCAGAAGTACATCGCGACGTACTTCCCGTTCGTGCAGGCCCTGGCCGACGTCGCCGGGCTGCTGGTGCTGGCCGGCGGCGCCGCCCGCGTGCACTCCGGGGAGCTGACCGCCGGCGCCCTGATCGCCTACCTGCTCTACATCGACATGGTGTTCTCTCCGGTGCAGCAGCTCTCGCAGGTCTTCGACGGCTACCAGCAGGCCGCGGTCGGCCTGCGCCGGATCGGCGACCTGCTGCGCACCCCGCCCTCCACCCCGGAGCCGGAGCACCCCCGGCCGGTCCCGGCCGACGTCGGCGACCTCGTGTTCGACGACGTCACCTTCGCCTACGGCCCGGACGCCCGCCCCGCGCTGGACGGCATCAGCGTCCGCATCCCCGCCGGGCAGACCGTCGCGCTGGTCGGGCAGACCGGCGCGGGCAAGTCCACGTTCGTCAAGATGGTCGCCCGGTTCTACGACCCGACCGCCGGCCGGGTCACCGCCGGCGGCCACGACCTGCGCGACTTCCAACTCGCCGACTGGCGGCACCGGCTCGGCGTGGTGCCGCAGGAGGCGTACCTGTTCGACGGCACCGTCGCCGAGGCCATCGCCTACGCCCGCCCGGACGCCGCGCCCCGGGAGATCGAGGCCGCGGCCCGCGCCGTCGGGGCCGAGCAGCTGATCGCCGCCCTGCCCGGCGGCTTCCACCACCGGGTGGCCGAGCGCGGCCGGAACCTGTCGGCCGGGCAGCGGCAGCTGCTGGCGCTGGCGCGCGCCGAGCTGGCGGACCCGGACGTGCTGATCCTGGACGAGGCCACGTCGTCGCTGGACCTGGCGACCGAGGCCGCCGTGACCCGCGCCGAGCAGGCCCGCGGCAAGCGCGCCCGCACCACGCTCGTGGTGGCGCACCGGCTCACCACGGCGGCGCGCGCCGAGCGGATCCTGGTGCTGGACGGCGGGCGGATCGTGGAGGACGGCACGCACGAGGAGTTGGTCGCGGCCGGCGGGACGTATTCGGCGCTGTGGGCGGCGTTCGTCGCCGGACATGAGGAATCGCAGGAGGCGGCGGTCGTCGGCTGAGCAGCTGAGCGCCGGCCGGTCAGCCTTGGCAAGCGTGGGCTCCGAAGGAGAACTCTCCTTCGGGGCCCACGCTGTATACAAGCCCTATATGCGGGCTTTTATAGAAGAACTCACACGTTCTCCGGCAGCCGCCAGTCGATCGGCTCCTGCCCGAACCGCACCAGCGCCTCGTTCACCGCTGAGAACGGCTTGGAGCCGAAGAACTTCTTCGCCGACAGCGGCGAGGGATGCGCGCCCTCGACGATCGCGTGCCGCGAGGTGTCGATCAGCTTGGCCTTCTTCTTGGCGTGCGCGCCCCAGAGCACGAACACCACCGGCTTCTCCCGCGCCGAGACGTCCTTGATGACGGCGTCGGTGAACTTCTCCCAGCCGCGGTCCTTGTGCGAGGCCGGCTCGTGCGCGCGCACCGTCAGCACCGTGTTGAGCAGCAGCACCCCCTGGTCGGCCCAGGCCCGCAGGTAGCCGTGCTTGACCGGCGCGACGCCCAGGTCCGTCTCCAGCTCCTTGTACATGTTCCGCAGCGACGGGGGGATCCGCACGCCGGGACGGACCGAGAAGCACATCCCGTGCGCCTGGCCGTCGTCGTGGTACGGGTCCTGACCGATCAGCACGACCTTCACGTCCTCGTAGGGCGTCGCGTCCAGCGCCGCGAACACCTCCTTCTCGGGCGGGAACACCTGGTGCTCGGCACGCTCGGTCTTAAGGAAGGCCTCCAGGTCGGCGAAGTACGGCTGCTCGGTCTCGGCGGCCAGCACCGGTGCCCAGGAGGCGGGGATGAGTTCACGCATGGGAAGAACCTATCCGCGCCCGGTGACAGCCCCGGCGCGTTCCGGAAAACGTGCTTGCCGAAAACTTCTCCGAAAAAAGTTGGAGCCGGATGTATCAGGGGCGCATCAGGCGACTCTTGTAAGTGAGCGGGTCGGGGGGCCCGCGGGTGTGGTCCACGTCGGTGCGATCTCTAAGGGGGGACGTGCCGCCGACCAGGCCGGGTGGACGTGGTGTGCCGTGACGCCGGGGGGTGGGTGCGGCACACCACAGCCGGGCCGGGAAACGTCCGCACCGGGCTGGAAAGGTAAGAGGGGGAACCTCTGGGGGGGTTACGGGGACGCATCACCGAGGGGGGAGCTGGGGGGAGCTCGGCACGTACGGCCCGGGGGGGTCCACGGGGGACCGCACCATCGGGAGGGGGCCGCAGGCGGGACTGGGACGGGGGTCCAGTTCCGCCTGCGGG
>JABFWL010000486.1 GCA_013362315.1 Catenulispora sp.
GCCGGGACCGTGCACACCACGACCGCCAGCCGAAGAACAGAACTCCCGCCACGAACCCCGAGGCCGCATCCACCCGCGCTTCGTAAAAATCGCCTAACCCACAGCCCAACCGCCAGCCGCCCCAAGGACCGCAGCCAGCACATCACTGGGCACCCAGCCGCCCCACCCCACCTACCCAGCCGGATGAGGCTCCGGCTCGGCGGCCGCCACCGCGACCGCCGCCACCGGCACAGAGCTCGGCCTCCCACGCGCTCCACGCAGCGCATCCACCGTCAGCACCACCAACGCCACCCACACAATCAAGAACCCAGCCAGCCGCGCCGCCGGCACCCCTTCATGCTGCACCGTCACTCCGATGAGGAACTGCAGGATCGGCGTCAGGAACTGCAGCAGCCCCACCACGGACAGCGGCAGCCGGTTGGCGGAGGCGGCGAAGCAGATCAGCGGCACCACCGTGACTGGTCCGGCCAGTACCAGCAGCGAGGTGTTGGCGGCGCCGTGGTGGCCGAAGTCCAAGGTGTGCTGCCCCTGCAGCCAGGCCAGGTAGCCGACCGCCGGCAGGAACTGCATGGCGCTCTCGACGGCCATCGACTCAGCGGCGGGTACCGCGGCGAGCTTCTTGAGCAGCCCGTAGCTCCCGAAGCTGGCGGCCAGCACCAGGGCGATCCACGGCAGCCTGCCGTAGCCGACCGCCAGTACCAGCACCGCCACGGCGCCGATCCCGACCGCGGCCCACTGCGCGCGGCGCAGCCGCTCGCGCAGCAGCAGCACCCCGAACAGGACGGTCACCAGCGGGTTGATGAAGTACCCGAACGCCGTGTCGACGGTGTGGCCGTGGTTGACCGCCCAGATGTACACGAACCAGTTCACGGAGATGGCAGCCGCGGCGCCGGCCAGCAGCAGCAGCTTGCGCGGCCGGCGCAGCAGCTCGCCGACCCAGCCCCAGCGGGTCGTGCCGGCCGGGACCCGGCGCAGCGCCAGCAGAGTCAGCACCGCGAGCAGCGACCACGTCATGCGGTGGGCCAGGATCTCCCCAGCCTCCGCAGGCTTCACCAGCGGCCAGTAGAGAGGGAACAGCCCCCAGACACCGTATGCCGCAATCCCGAAACCCACCCCGAGACGCCGCTCGGCGGCGTTCCCGCCTTCTCCCATGAGACGAGGATAGAGGCGCCAGCAGCTTCTGTCATAACCGTCTCAGCTATGGACCCCTTACCCGCGAGTCGGGGAACGCCCCAGCTCAGTCCCAGGCCTGAGCGCTACCGAGCGCTACCGAGCGCTACCGAGCGCTGCCGGACGCTCCCCGACGCGGCACTCACTCCTCCTCATCCATCCCCTCCCGCGGCAGCAACTTATACGTCGGGTTGGCCATCGCCAGATGCCCCTCCATCTCCCCGACCATCCCCTCCACCCGCATCTTCGCCCCCGGCTCGATCCCCGGAATCGACCGCCGCCCGTAGAACACCAGCGCGATCCCACCCGAGGCGTCATAAAGCTCCGCCTCCAACGCCGGCGACCCCTTCACCGGGCTCACCGACACCGACCGCACCCGCCCCTCGACCGCCGCCCGCTCCCGCCACCGCACCGAGCTGATCGGCCGCACCTCGACCGGCACGCCGGTGTGGGCGTCGGGCACCGCGGCGCATTCGGCGTCCAGCAGCATCTTCTTGGTGCTGCGCGGCGTCGCCAGCACCTCGTCGCCCTCCTTCGGTTTGACCGTGAGCCCCTTCTCCACCGCCTCCAGCTCCTCGATCGCCTCCACCACGTCGAACGGCACGATCGTGGCCACCACGTGCGGCAGCGTGGACAGCACCTCGGCCAGCCGGTCGGCGGTGCGGTCGTGCAGCAGCCGGCCCACGACGGGGGAGTAAGTGCGCCGCGGCAGCAGCGCCGTCACCTCATACCCCTCGGCGGCTTCCCGCGCCGCCAGCTCCATGGCCGCCCGCCGGATCCGCCGGTCCGGCACCTCGATGACCTCCAGCGGAATGTCCGCCGCCTGCGACCCGTCCCACTGCTTGCGCAGCACCTCGGCATACACGTTGTCGACCATCAGATGCACGGCCCGCAGCTCGGTCGGCCGCAGGGAGCGCGCGTAGCGAAGCGTCTTGACCACCGCCAGGTCCACGGAGTCGACCAGCACCAGCACCGAGGTCTGAGTCCGGGTCGGCAGCGAGGCCGAGGCCGGAGTGTTGGCCAAGGCGTCGGACTCGCGACGGTAGCGCCTGTTGAGCTGGATCAGCCCCCAGACAGCCGGCGGGAAGACCACCACCACCAGCCAGGCACCCTCGGTGAACTTGGTGACCGCGAAGATCAGCACGACCGCCAGCGAGCACACCGCCGCCGACCCGTTCACGAACAGCTTCCACCTGCGCGCCGGCTCGTCCCGCACCCAGTGGTATTTGAACAAGCCCGCCGCGGCCATCACGAAACCGGTGAACACGCCGATCGCATACAGCGAGACCAGCTTCGTCAGGTTGCCGCCCATCGCCACGATCAGCACCAGCGACAGGATGGTCAGCACGACGATGCCGTTGCTGAACGCCAGCCGGTGTCCGCGGGTACGCAGCTGCCGCGGCAGGAACGAGTCCTCGGCGACGTAGGAGACGAGGAACGGGAACCCGCTGAACGAGGTGTTGCCGCCGGTGTAGAGGATCAGCGCGGTGGCGATCTGCACCAGCGTGATCATGACGCTGCCGACCGCGTTCTTCCCCCACACCAGGTGCGTGATCTGCGCCAGCACCGTCGGCGCCCCCTCGGCGTAGGGGTAGGTCTTCATCTGCCAGGCCAGGATCGAGATGCCCAGCACCAGCGTGCCCAGGATCACCGACATCGCGGTCAGCGTCTTGCGGGCGTTCGGACCGGCGGGCTTGCGGAAGACCGAGATGCCGTTGGACACCGCCTCCAGGCCGGTCAGCGACGAGCCGCCGTTCGCGAAGCCGCGCAGCAGCGCCAGCATCGCCCCGCCGGTCAGCACCCAGCTGGTATGCCCGCCGACGGACACCACGCCGCCGTAGTTGCCGTCCTGCGCGTTGGTGGCGTGGTGCAGGTCCCCGGCGGCCAGCTGCACCATGCCCAGGGCCAGGGTGAGGCCGACCAGCAGGATGTAGACGTAGGCCGGCGAGGCGAACAGCTTGCCGGCCTCCTTGACGCCGCGCAGGTTCCCGTAGCAGAGCAGCAGCACGACGCAGATCGTGATCCACAGCTTCCAGCTCGTGATGTCCACGGTGAAGGTGATCGCCAGATAGGAGGCGATGGCGTCGGTGCCGGCCGACACCTGCACCGCCACCGTGACGATGTAGTCGATCATCAGCGCGACGGCGGCGATCTGCGCGATCTTCGGCCCGAAGTTGTCCCGGGCCACCACGTAGGAGCCGCCGGCCTTGGTGTAGACCGAGACGACGTCGCGGTAGCAGAAGGTCAGCAGGATCAGCATGCCGAGGATCACCCCGGTGATCGGCATGACCAGCATGAAGCCCAGGGCGCCGAAGTACGGGATGAGCTGCGTCAGCATCTGCTCGGAGCCGTACGCCGACGACGAGATCATGTCGATGCCCATGATCCCGAGCGCGGTCGGGTTGGACAGCTTCTCGCCGTGCAGCTCGTCGTTGACCAGCGGCTTGCCCAGGATCCGCTTCTTGACCCGGTAGCCCAGCGACTCCGGCAGGTTGACGTCGGCGGCCAGCGCATCGGGAGCCGCGACCGGCGGTCTGGGTCGGGCCGGGCTGGTCTGGCTCATTGCGTTCGTGCCTCATCTCGGCTGCGATCCGGGTCCAACATGGTCCCTATGCCCATGCCGAGTACCTGTCCTATCACCCTGTAAGTCGGACGAACCAATACGAAGGCGTTTGCATTTCGTTTGCATCAGTGCGAACGCCCCGTCCCGCGCGGCGGGAGGGGGCGTTCCGGGTTCAGCGAACCCGCACGTACCGGCGTCGTCGAAGGCTCAGCTGATCGTCCAGGTGTCGGAGCCGGTCAGCAGCTCGGCCAGCTTGCCCGACCCCAGCCGGCGCGCCGCGTCGTCGAGCTGCTCGGCCATCAGCGTGTCGTAGGTCGGACGCCGCACCGAGCGGAAGACCCCGATCGGAGTAGGCGACAGCGTCGCCGGATCCGGCAGCCGGGACAGCGCGAAGGCCAGGTCCGGCTCCGAGGCGTGCGCGTCGTGCACCAGCACCGAGTCCCCGGCCTCCTTCAGCGGCACCGCCTTCAGCGTCGCGTCCGGCATCCGCACGATCCCGTACTGTTCGTCCTCGGACCCGAAGGTGATGGGCTGCCCGTGCTCCAGCCGGATCAGGTGCCGGTCCCGGACACTGTTGTCCTTCAGGTGTTCGAACGCGCCGTCGTTGAAGATGTTGCAGTTCTGGTAGATCTCGATCAGCGCGGTGCCCTCGTGCTCGGCCGCGGCCTGCAGCACCGAGGTCAGGTGCTTGCGGTCGGAGTCGATGGTGCGGGCCACGAACGTGGCCTCGGCGCCGAGGGCCAGCGACACCGGGTTGAACGGGGCGTCCAGCGAACCGTAGGGGGTGGACTTGGTGATCTTGCCCTGCTCGCTGGTCGGCGAGTACTGGCCCTTGGTCAGCCCGTAGATCCGGTTGTTGAACAGCAGGATCTTCAGATTGACGTTGCGCCGCAGCGCGTGGATCAGGTGGTTGCCGCCGATGGACAGCGCGTCGCCGTCGCCGGTGACCACCCAGACCGACAGGTCGGGCCGGGATGCGGCCAGGCCGGTGGCGATCGCCGGGGCCCGGCCGTGGATCGAGTGCATCCCGTAGGTGTTCATGTAATACGGGAACCGCGAGGAGCACCCGATCCCGGAGACGAAGACGATGTCCTCGCGCTTGATCCCGAGCGACGGCATGAACCCCTGGACCGCGGCCAGGATCGCGTAGTCCCCGCACCCGGGGCACCAGCGCACCTCCTGGTCGGTCTTGAAGTCTTTCGTTGTGAGTTTCAACAGCTCCGGCATCTCAGACCCCCACCCCTTCAACCGTGTCCGTCGCCCCGCTGTGTCCGTCGCTGTGTCCGTCGCTGTGCCCGTCGCTGTGCCGGTCCTCGGCGGAGCCGATGAGATCCGTGATCACGCCGGCCAGCTCGGCCGCCTTGAACGGCAGGCCGCGCACCTGGTTGTAACCCACGGCGTCCACCAGGTACTGGGCCCGGACGAGCATCGAGAGCTGGCCGAGGTTCATCTCCGGCACGAGCACTCTGTCGTACTCCTTCAGTATGCGCCCGAGATTGGCCGGGAACGGGTTCAGATGGCGCAGATGTGCGTGCGCGACCTGATTTCCCTCCCGCCGCACCCGCCGGCAGGCCGCCTGGATCGGGCCGTAGGTGGAGCCCCAGCCCAGAACGAGCACCTTCGGAGCGCCGGAACCTGCTTGTGAATCAGGCCCAGTGTCGACCTCGACGTCGGCCACGTCGATTCCGGCCACCTTCGCCGCCCGGGTCCGGACCATCAGGTCGTGGTTCGCCGGGTCGTAGGAGATGTTGCCGGTGCCGTCCTGCTTCTCGATGCCGCCGATCCGGTGCTCCAGCCCCGGGGTGCCGGGCACGGCCCAGGGCCGGGCCAGCGTCTCCGGGTCGCGCAGGAACGGCCAGAACGCCTCGCTGCCATCCTCGAGCACCTTGTTCGGCCCGGCGGCGAAGTTCGGCGCGATCACCGGCAGGTCGGCCACGTCCGGGATCCGCCACGGCTCCGAGCCGTTGGCCAGGTAGCCGTCGGAGAGCAGGAACACCGGGGTGCGGTAGGTGACGGCGATCCGCGCCGCCTCCAGCGCGGCGTCGAAGCAGTCGGCCGGGGAGCGCGGCGCCACGATCGGCACCGGCGCCTCGCCGTTGCGGCCGAACATCGCCAGGAACAGGTCCGACTGCTCGGTCTTGGTCGGCAGCCCGGTGCTCGGGCCGCCGCGCTGGATGTCGCAGATCACCAGCGGCAGCTCCAGGCTCACCGCCAGCCCGATGGTCTCGCCCTTGAGCGCGATGCCCGGCCCGGAGGTGGTGGTGACGCCCAGCGCCCCGCCGAAGCTGGCGCCCAGCGCCGCGCCGATGCCGGCGATCTCGTCCTCGGCCTGGAAGGTCCGCACGCCGTGGTTCTTGTGCTTACTCAGCTCGTGCAGGATGTCCGAGGCCGGGGTGATCGGGTAGGCGCCGAGGAACATCGGCAGCCCGCTGGAGTGGCTGGCCGCGATCAGGCCGTAGGCCAGCGCCAGGTTGCCGTGGATGTTCCGGTAGGTGCCCTTGGGCATCGGCGCTGGGGCGATCTCGTAGGAGACGACGAAGTCCTCGGTCGTCTCCCCGTAGTTCCAGCCGGCCCGGAACGCCGCCACGTTCGCGGCGGCTATCTCCGGCTTCTTGGCGAACTTCTTCTGCAGGAACTCCACCGTGGCCTCGGTGGGCCGGTGGTAGAGCCAGGACAGCAGGCCGAGCGAATACATGTTCTTGGCACGCTCGGCGTCCTTGCGGGAGATGTCGAAGCCCTCCAGCACCTTCACCGTCTGCGTGGTCAGCGCGACCTTGTGCACCTTGTAGGCGTCCAGCGAGCCGTCCTCGAGCGGGTCGGCGGCGTAGCCGACCTTGGTCAGCGCCCGGGGCGTGAACTCGTCGGTGTTGACGATGACCGTGCCGCCGCGCGGGACGTCCTTCAGGTTCGCCTTCAGGGCCGCCGGGTTCATCGCCACCAGCACGTCCGGCGCGTCGCCCGGGGTGAGGATGTCGTGGTCGGCGAAGTGCAGCTGGAAGGCGGAGACCCCGGGCAGGGTCCCGGCCGGCGCCCGGATCTCGGCGGGGAAGTCGGGCAGCGTCGACAGGTCGTTGCCGAACGCCGCGGTCTCCGAGGTGAACCGGTCGCCGGTGAGCTGCATCCCGTCTCCGGAGTCCCCGGCGAAACGGATGATGACCCGGTCGACCTTCTCAACCTGCTTGGTCATAGAAACCTGCCCTGCTAGTGAGAAGTTCTTTTTGCGCCCGCTGTGACAACTCTACGGCGAGTAAGTTTCCCAAGGGCCGTGCGGGAATGCCCGGATGTCTTACCCTCTGGAATCCAGGTGAACGACCTGTAAAGAAGGGCGGGTCGCCGCCAGGCGTCCCGCCCCACTGCGCTAGTTCATGCGCTAGTCCACACCGCCGGTCTGAAGGTCGTCTGCATGCCGGTCTGAGGGCCGGTGGCGAACGTCGCTCTGATCGCCGGTCTGAACCGGCCTGAACCGGTCTGAACCGGTCTGAACTGGTCGGCGCCGCGCCGCCGCGCTAGGGACGGCCCAGCGCCCGGTAGGTCCAGCCGGCCTCGCGCCAGCGCGCGGCGTCCAGCGCGTTGCGGCTGTCGATCACCCGCGGGTCCCGGACGTGGCCGGCCACCACCGCCGGGTCCAGGTCCCGGAACTCCTGCCACTCGGTGAGGTGCAGGATCACGTCGGCCTGGTGCGCCGCCTCCAGCGCCGAGTCGGCGTAGGTCAGCGTCGGGTACATCTTGCGCGCGTTGTCGGTGGCCTTCGGGTCGTAGACGGTGACCTGCGCGCCCTGCAGGTGTATCGAGGCCGCGACGTTCAGCGCCGGGGAGTCGCGGATGTCGTCGGAGTTCGGCTTGAAGGCCGCGCCCCAGACCGCCACCCGCTTGCCCAGCAACGAGCCGTCGCACTGCTCGCGGGCCAGGTCCACGGTCCGCGCCCGGCGCCGCATGTTGATCGCGTCGACCTCCTTCAGGAAGGCCAGCGCCTGGTCCACGCCGAGCTCGCCGGCCCGGGCCATGAACGCCCGGATGTCCTTGGGCAGGCAGCCGCCGCCGAAGCCCAGGCCCGGCACCAGGTAGCGGCCGCCGATCCGGGGGTCGTAGGACAGCGCCTCGGCCAGTTGCATGACATCGGCGCCGGCGGCCTCGCAGACCTCGGCCATGGCGTTGATGAAGGAGATCTTGACCGCCAGGAAGGAGTTGGCCGAGACCTTCACCAGCTCCGAGGTGGGGAAGTCGGTGACCACCAGCGGCACCTCGGCGGCCAGCAGCTGGGCGTAGATCTCGCGCAGCCGCCGCTCGGCCGCCGCGGAGCGGACCCCGATCACCAGCCGGTCCGGGTGCAGGGTGTCCTGGACCGCGAAGCCCTCCCGCAGGAACTCGGGGTTCCAGGCGAGCTCGGCCTGCGGCGCGAGCTCGGCGATCCGGGCCGCGAGCCGGCCCGCGGTGCCGACCGGCACCGTCGACTTGCCGATCAGCAGGGCGTGGCCGCCCTGGCCGGCCACGGCCCGGGCCAGGCTGTCGAACGCGGAGTCGACGTAGCTCAGATCGGCGGCGTACTCGCCCTTCTGCTGCGGCGTGCCGACGCAGACGAAGTGCGCGGCGCCGGGCCCGGCCCAGGCGGCCAGCTCCTCGTAGTCGGCGGTGAAGGACAGCCGCCCGGCCGCCAGCTGCTTGGCCAGCAGCTCCTCCAGTCCGGGCTCGTAGAACGGCACGCGGCCGGCCTGCAGCGAGGCGACCTTCTCGGTGTCGACGTCCAGGCCCATCACCTCGAAACCGAGCTCGGCCATGCACGCGGCGTGGGTGACACCGAGGTAGCCGGTGCCGATCACCGTGATCCGCACGTGCGCCTCCGATCTTGCGGAATCTCCGTTGTGGTCCCCAGCCTAGACGCAAGGTCCAGTCGAACCCTCCCATGAAAGGACGAGTCAGCGCCCTCGTGGGGGATGAGTGGTCACGCTCCGTGTCCGGCCGTGTCGACGACTAAGACGGAACGGGTGGGCGAACAAACGCCCGTCGGCGGACGTTTCCCGTCTCGCCGACCGCCGATCACCCCTAGATTGATCGTTCGAAGTGCTTTGCGAAGCGCTTAAGCACGTTCCAGCAACAGCAAACTGAAGATCTCGAGTGTTGGGCGGACTGCCGTGGACACTGTTCGGGACGAGAGCGGCCGGGTGCTGGTGGACCGGACGGACACCGGGCGCTACCGCTGGCGGGCCAAGGCCGGCAACGGGCGGATCGTGGCCATCTCGGCACCGGCCTACTCCGGCGCCGAGGAGGCCCGGCGGGCCTACGCGCGGCTGCGGCGGGACGCGCCGAACCTGTCGGCGCGGATCAGCCACGTCAAGGACGGGACCGGCTGGACCTGGGTCCTGCAGTCCTCGGGCGGCACGCCGCTGGCCCGCTCCATCCGCTCCTACGAGCGCTACGCCACCTGCCAGGTCGCGGTCGCCAAGTTCCTGGCGCTGCTGGCCTCGGACGCCTGAGATGCCCGCCACCCTGGTGGTGCGGGCGGTCGAGGGCGGCGAGCTGAGCTGGGTGCTGCTCGCGGCCAACGGCCGCCCGCTGGCCCGCTCGGCCGCCGCCTTCCGCAGCGCCGAGGCGCTGGCCGCGGCCTGGCGGGAGCTGGTCGCCGACCGCGCCGCGTTGAGTG
>JABFWL010000414.1 GCA_013362315.1 Catenulispora sp.
TGCATGTGTTAAGCACGCCGCCAGCGTTCGTCCTGAGCCAGGATCAAACTCTCCATCGATGAATATCACCAACCAACCGGAATAGGGCTGGTAGAGGTGTCAGAAGAGTCACCTGGCGAGTAGATCGATCATCCCCGACGGGGGTCGAGGAGCGTCTACTGACCATGTGTTCAATAGACATCAGCGTAGCGCCCATGAAGAGCAGCCGCTGATGTCACATGGCATCACAATCTGTCACACACTGTTGAGTTCTCAAGAAACAGACGCCCGAACCACCCGTATCAGAACTTCCGTTCCGACCGCTCGCGACCCGGCGTTGTCAGGCCTTGCTGTTTTACTTTAGTTCTTCTTTTGTCTTGCCTCGCTTTAGATCTTAGCAGATCCGCCGCGTTCTTCGCAATTTCGCTTCCGCTTGATTGCGATTGCTTTGGATCGGGATTGTGATTCCCGTTCCTCGGCGGTTCCCAGACTGTATCGGACACTCCGGCCGGCGACCAAATCGGCGCCGTCAGGGTCCTGCTTCATTCGGAAGACGCCGATACGGCACCTACGGGACTTCAGTCAGCCCCGTACCTGCCGTAGGAGTTTACCTTCGAATGGTCACCCGTAGTGATCTCGCGATTACGTAGATCCTGTCTGGCGGGCAACGTCTACAGACTTTACGCGTAGGCGTCGCCCGCGTCAACTCCATACGAATCAGGGCTACGCCCCGACCTCGACCGCGCCGAGCGTGCGCTTGCCGCGGCGCAGGACGAGCCAGCGGCCGTGCAGCAGATCCTCGGTCGTCGGCGCCTCGTCCTCGGCCTCGATCTTGCGGTTGTTCACGTAGGCGCCGCCCTCGTTGATGGTGCGGCGGCCGGCGCCGCGCGAGGCGACCAGGCCGGTGTCGGCCAGCAGCTGGGCGACCGGAACCAGCTCGGACACCTTCGTGCCGGGCAGCTCGGACAGCGCCGCGCGCAGCGTGGGCTCGTCGAGCTCGGCCAGGTCGCCCTGGCCGAACAGGGCCTTGGACGCCGCGATCACCTTCGCGGTGTTGTCAGCGCCGTGCACCAGGGTCGTGACGTCCTCGGCCAAGGCCTTCTGCGCGGCGCGCAGCTGCGGCCGCTCGGCGGTCAGGCGCTCCAGCTCCTCCAGTTCGGCGCGCGGGCGGAAGCTGAACACCTTCAGGTAGGTGGCCACCATCGCGTCCTCGGCGTTGAGGAAGAACTGGTAGAACGCGTACGGCGACATCAGCTCCGGGGAGAGCCAGACCGTGCCGGACTCGGTCTTGCCGAACTTGGTGCCGTCCGCCTTCAGCAGCAGCGGGGTCGCCAGCGCGTGCACCGGGACGCCCTCGGCCTTGTGGATCAGGTCGACGCCGGCGGTGATGTTGCCCCACTGGTCGCTGCCGCCGGTCTGCAGTGTGCAGCCGTACTGCCGGTAGAGCTCCAGGTAGTCCATCCCTTGCAGGATCTGGTAGCTGAACTCGGTGTAGCTGATGCCCGCCTCGGAGTTCAGGCGGGCGCTCACCGCGTCCTTGGACAGCATCTTGCCGACCCGGAAGTGCTTGCCGATGTCGCGCAGGAAGTCGATCGCGGACATCGGGGCGGTCCAGTCGAGGTTGTTCACCACGGTCGCGGCGTTCGGCCCCTCGAAGGAGACGAAGCGGGAGACCTGCTCGCGGATCTTCTCGACCCACTGTGCGACCGTCTCCTTGCTGTTCAGCTGCCGCTCGGCATTCGGCTTCGGGTCTCCGATCAGACCGGTGGAGCCGCCGACCAGGATCAGCGGCCGGTGGCCGGCCTGCTGGATGCGGCGCGCCGCGACCAGTTGCACCAGGTTGCCGAAGTGCAGGCTGGGGGCGGTCGGGTCGAAGCCGACATAGAAGGTGACCGGCCCGTCGGCGAACGCCTTGCGCAGCGCGTCCTCGTCAGTGGACAAGGCCAGCAGGCCGTGCCACTTCAGCTCCTCGACGATGTCGGTCACGGTGGTCCTCACGGTATCGGTGGGTGTGCGGAACCTGTCCTGTCGGACAGGACAGTTGTTTGTCGGAAACCAGCCTGCCGTATCGAGCACCGCTCAGGCGAACGGGTTCACGGCTCAGGACGCCGTGGCGGACGACGCGTTCTTCCGGACCTTCGGCTTGTGCGCCTTGTACGCGCTGACGGTGGGATCGCCCTCGATCCAGTACCGCCACGGCACCTCGGCCGCCGAGGACACGCCGACGCGCGGGCCGGTAGCGATGGTGAAGTCTGCGGAGGCGCGTTGCAGGACGGTCAGCGGGCCACCGTCACACAAGTCCAGTCCGTTGTCCTCGCGATACAGCCCGAGCGCCTTGGTCAGCCGCGCCGGGCCGCGAGCAAGATCGCGGTCCGACGACCCCGGCCGTGCCCCGCGCGCCGCCTCGATCCCCTCGACGATCTCGCCAGCCCTGATGAGTACTGCGGAGCACTCCCCCTCGGGACTACATACGAAGTTGATGCAGAAGTGCATCCCATAGGTGAAGTACACATAGAGGTGACCAGGCGGACCGAACATGACGGCATTTCGCGGCGTCTTCCCCCGGTAGCCGTGCGAGGCGGGGTCGAGTGGTCCGGAGTAGGCCTCGACTTCGGTGATGCGCAGGATGCGGCGTCCTTCGGCGCTCTCCCGTACCAGGAGGCAGCCGAGGAGGTCCGGCGCGACGTCCTCGGCGGAGCGGGCGAAGAACGAGCGAGGTACGACGGGCATGGGGAAGAGTCAATCATGCGCCGCCGGCCGCCCTGGCGGTTCCCGGACTCCTCAGTCGACCGTCCCCAGGGCTGTGAGCTGGGCAGCGAGGTCGAATCCCGTTTCTAGATACGCGACGAAATGCGCGTTGTTGAGGGCCCCGGCGGCGCGCCGCCTGCGGACCGTCGCGACCGCGTCCGGCAGCGGGAATCCGCTGCGGATCAGGATCGAGGCGACGACCAGCCCGGAGCGGTTCATCCCGGCCCGGCACCGGACCAGGAGCCGCTGGCCGTCGGCGAAGTCCCGGGCCGCCGTGGCCGCGAAGCGGTCGACCGCGCGGAGCTGGGCGGCGGTGAGGACGCCGTCCGGGACTTCCAGCACGAGGTGCCGGACGCCGTCCGCCGGTCCGTGTCCCGCTCGGGTGTGCAGGCTGTAGACCGCGTCGAACTCGTCGGCCACGATCGCCGGCGTCCACTGCCCGGCCGCGTCGATGTACTCGTGGCCGCCCATCCACAACCCGGGCACGATCTCGGACCAGGGTTCGTAGGGCGTGTCGTCACGCCCGCCGCGATCACGCGACCGGTCTTTCGTCCGCACAGCAGCCTCCACTGGGCACGTCCTGCCAAGACATGCGTTCCAGACTGCCGAATGCGCCGCCAACAGACCATGCTCGGCGGCGCTTCCGGCTGGAAATCGTCCCTGTGCGGTCAACGGCCGATCAGCGGCCGGTCAGCGGCCGGCCCACTCCCGTTGTGCCGCGACGTCCGCGGTCAGCGCCTCCAGCTGCTCGGCGACGCGCTTGGGGGCGGTGCCGCCGCGGCCGTCGCGGGAGGCCAGGGAGCCCTCGACGGTCAGGACCGTTTTGACCTCCGGAGTCAGCAGCGGGGAGATCTCGGCGAGTTGCGCGTCCGTCAGCTGCTCCAGGGTGATGTCGCGCTCCTCGCAGTACCGGACCGAGGCGCCGGCCACTTCGTGCGCCACCCGGAACGGCACGCCCTGGCGCACCAGCCACTCGGCGACGTCGGTCGCCAGGGAGAAGCCGGCCGGGGCGAGCTCGGCCATGCGCTCGCCGTGGACGGTCATCGTGGCGATCATGCCGGTGAAGGCCGGGAGCAGGACCTCGAGGGTGTCGACGGAGTCGAAGACCGGCTCCTTGTCCTCCTGCAGGTCGCGGTTGTAGGCCAGAGGCAGCGCCTTCAGCGTGGCCAGCAGCCCGGTCAGGTTGCCGATGAGCCGGCCGGACTTGCCGCGGGCCAGCTCGGCGATGTCCGGGTTCTTCTTCTGCGGCATGATCGAGGAACCGGTGGCGAAGGCGTCGTCCAGGGTGACGAAGGAGAACTCCTTCGTGGTCCACAGGATGATCTCCTCGGCGATGCGGGAGACGTCCACGCCGATCATCGCGGTGACGAACGCGAACTCGGCGAACACGTCGCGCGCGGCGGTGCCGTCGATGGAATTGGCGGCGCTCGCCGAGAAGCCCAGGTCGGCGGCGACCGCCTCGGGGTCCAGGCCGAGGGTCGAGCCGGCCAGGGCGCCGGAGCCGTAGGGCGAGACGTCGGCGCGCTTGTCCCAGTCGCGCAGCCGCTCAGCGTCCCGGGACAGCGCCTGGGCGTGGGCCAGGACGTGGTGCGCGAACAGGACCGGCTGCGCGTGCTGCAGGTGGGTGCGGCCGGGCATGGCGACGTCGAAGTGCGCCGCGGCCTGGTCGATCAGCGCCTGCTGCAGGTCGGTGAGCAGGCCCGCGATCTGCCGCGCGTGGTCGCGCAGGAACATCCGGCCCAGGGTGGCGATCTGGTCGTTGCGGCTGCGGCCGGCCCGCAGCCGGCCGCCGAGCTCGGCGCCGAGCCGCTCGACCAGGCCGCGCTCCAGGGCGGTGTGGCAGTCCTCGTCGGCGACGGTGGCCACGAACGCCCCGGAGACCACGTCCACCTCCAGCGCGTCGATGCCGGCCAGCATCGCGGCCAGGTCGTCGTCGCCGAGCAGCCCGGCGCGGTTCAGCACGCGGGCGTGGGCCCGCGAGCCGGCCAGGTCGTAGCGGGCCAGGCGCCAGTCGAAGTGCACGGACGCCGACAGGGCGGCCAGCGCCTCGGACGGCCCGCCGGAGAAGCGCGAGCCCCAAAGCCGCGACTTGGGTGCCGGGTTGCTCATCTTTCCTCGCCGTTCCTAGCTTCGTGTGCTGCGGTTGCTTCGGATTCTTCGGGTACTTCGGCTGCTTCCGCTTCTGCCTCCCGTTTTTAGCTCTGGGAGCTAAAAACGGGAGGCAGAAGCGGGTGTTTACTACAGCTGTAGTGAGGTCGTGGAGGTGGCGCACCGGTGCCGGTGCGGCGCCCTCACTTCGACAGGTCGCGCTTGGCGGCGATCTTCGACGGCAGGCCGAACAGCTCGATGAAGCCCTTGGCCAGCGACTGGTCGAAGACGTCGCCGGTGTCGTAGGTCGCCAGGTTGAAGTCGTACAGCGACTCCCCGCTGCGCCGGCCGGTGACCACCGCGCGGCCGCCGTGCAGCGTCATCCGGACGTCGCCGGAGACGTGCTCGTTGGCGTCGTCGATGAACCCGTCCAGGGCCCGCTTCAGCGGCGAGAACCACAGGCCGTCGTAGACCAGCTCGCCCCAGCGCTGGTCCACGCCCTTCTTGAACCGGGCCAGCTCGCGCTCGACGGTGACGTTCTCCAGCTCCTGATGCGCGGTGATCAGCGCGATGGCGCCGGGCGCCTCGTAGACCTCGCGGCTCTTGATGCCGACCAGCCGGTCCTCGACCATGTCGATGCGGCCCACGCCCTGCGCTCCGGCCCGCCGGTTCATCTCCAGGATCGCCTGCAGCGGGGTGACCGGGACGCCGTCGATGGCGGTCGGCACGCCCTGCTTGAAGGTGATGACGACCTCGTCGGGCTCGCGCACCGCGGACGGGTCCTGGGTGTAGCTGTAGAGGTCCTCGATCGGCCCGTTCCAGATGTCCTCCAGGAAGCCGGTCTCCACCGCCTTGCCCCACACGTTCTGGTCGATCGAGTACGGGTTCTTCTTCGTGGTCTCGATCGGCAGGCCGTTGGCCTCGGCGAAGGCGATCGCCTTGTCCCGGGTCATGCCGTAGTCCCGGACCGGGGCGATGCACTTGAGCTCCGGCGCCAGCGAGGCGATGCCGACCTCGAAGCGCACCTGGTCGTTGCCCTTGCCGGTGCAGCCGTGCGCGACGGTGCTCGCGCCGTGCTTCTTGGCCGCGGCGGCCAGGTGCTTGACGATGGTGGGCCGCGACAGCGACGACACCAGCGGGTAGCGGTCCTGGTAGAGCGCGTTGGCCTTCAGCGCCGGGACGCAGTACTCCTCGGCGAACTCATCGCGCGCGTCGGCGACCTCGGCCTCCACCGCGCCGCAGGCCAGCGCCCGCTTGCGGATCTCCTCCAGGTCCTCGCCGCCCTGGCCGACGTCGACCGCCACCGCGATGACCTCCGCGCCGGTCTGCTCGGCGATCCAGCCGATGCAGACCGAGGTGTCCAGGCCGCCGGAATAGGCGAGCACCACCTTCTCAGCCATGTCTTCCACTCCTTGCTACCGCTGTCGCCAGCTACGAATACGGGGTTCGGGGATTCGATTGTCGGTGTTCAGTGCTGTGTCGATGTTTCGTGCCGCGTCGATGTTCAATTCTGTGTCACGGTCGGTGCTGTGCCGGTGTTCAATGCTGGGCCGCGGCCAGCAGTTTCGCGGCCAGCGCCGCGCCGCCGGTGGGGTCGCGGCTGATCAGCAGGACCGTGTCGTCGCCGGCGATGCTGCCCAGGATGTCGGTGACGGCGGTCTTGTCGAAGGCGCTGGCCAGGAACTGCGCCGCACCCGGCGGCGTGCGCACCACCACCAGGTTCGCCGAGGCCTCGGCGCTGACCATCAGCTCGCCGAGCAGCCGGTGCAGGCGCTGCTCGAAGACCGGCTCGGCCTGCGCGGCCACCGGCGTGCGGTCGCCGCCCTCGGCCGGGATCGCGTAGACCAGGTTGCCGGAGCCGTCGCGGACCCGCACCGCGCCGAGCTCGTCCAGGTCGCGCGAGAGCGTGGCCTGGGTGACCGACAGGCCGTCCTCAGACAGCAGCCGGCCGAGCTCGGCCTGCGACCGCACCGAGTGCCGCTCCAGCAGCAGGCTGATCCGCTGGTGCCGCGCGGTGCGGGTCTGCGGGACCGTGGCCTCGCTCATGGGGACTCCATCAGGAAAGCGAGCAGGGCCTTCTGCGCGTGGAGCCGGTTCTCCGCCTCGTCCCACACCACGCTCTGCGGGCCGTCGATCACCGCGGCCGAGATCTCGTAGCCGCGGTACGCCGGGAGGCAGTGCAGGACTATCGCGTCCGGGGCGGCGAGCGCCAGCGCGGCCTCGTCCAGGGCGTAGGGCTTGAAGACCTCGGCGCGCTCGGCCTTCTCGGCTTCCTGGCCCATGGAGACCCAGGTGTCGGTGACCAGCACGTCGGCGCCGGCGCAGGCCGCGGCGGCGTCGGTGGTGACGGCGACCGAGCCGCCGGTGGCCTCGGCGATGCGGGCGGCGTCGGCGACGATGTCGGGGCGCGGCCGGTAGCCGTCGGGCCCGGCGACCCGGACGTGCATCCCGGCGGTGGCGCCGCCGAGCAGGTAGGAGTGGGCCATGTTGTTGGCGCTGTCGCCGAGGTAGGTCATGGTCAGCCCGGCCAGGGCGCCCTTGTGTTCGCGCACCGTCTGCAGGTCGGCGAGGATCTGGCAGGGGTGGAAGTCGTCGGTCAGGGCGTTGACGACCGGCACCGAGCTGGCCGCGGCCAGCTCCTCGATCCGGGCCTGGCTGAAGGTGCGCCACACTATCGCCTCGACCTGCCGCTCCAGCACCTTGGCGGTGTCGGCGACGTCCTCGCCGCGGCCGAGCTGGCTGCTGCCGGCGTCGATGACCAGCGGGTAGCCGCCGAGCTGGGCGATACCGACGCTGAACGAGACCCGGGTGCGGGTGGACGGCTTGTCGAACAGCACGGCGACGGCCTTGGGCCCGGCGAGGATCTGGTGGTCCAGCGGGGCCTTCTTGAAGATGTCGGCGAGGTCGAGGACCTGGGCCTGTTCGGCCGGGGTCAGGTCGTCGTCGCGCAGGAAGTGGCGGACCATGCTCAGGCCTCCTTGGCGCTGGTGTCGGCAGTGGCAGTGGCGGTGTCAGTGTCGGCAGTGTCGGCAGTGTCGGCAGCGGCGGTATCCGTGGCGGCAGCGGCGGCATCTTCGGCTGCGCCAGCTGCCGGGTCAGTGCCGGTGCCTGCGCCGGTGCCTGCGCCGGTGCTGACGCCAGCACCATCCAGCGCCGCGTCCAGCAGCGCCGGCAGCGCGGCCAGGAACTCGTCGGCCTGCGCGGTGGTGAGGATCAGCGGCGGCGCCAGCCGGATGGCGTCCGGCGCCGGGGCGTTGATGATGAACCCGGCGGCCAGCGCGTGCTCGGCGACCGAGGCGGCATACGGGCCGGTCAGCATGATCGCCAGCAGCAGCCCTTCGCCGCGCACCCCGGCGACGGCCGGATGCCCGAGCCCGGTGATGCCCCGCAGCAGGTGGGCGCCGACCTCGGTGACGTTGGCCAGGATGGCGTCGCGCTCGATGGCGTGCAGCACGGCGAGCCCGGCGGCGCAGGCCACGGGGTTGCCCGCGTAGGTGGAGCCGTGCTGCCCGGGGGTGAGCAGCGTGGCGGCCCGGCCCAGGCCCACGCAGGCGCCGATCGGCATCCCGCCGCCGAGGCCCTTGGCGAGGGTGACCAGGTCCGGCACCACGCCGGTGCCGCTGTGCCCGAACCACTTGCCGGTGCGGCCGATGCCGGTCTGGACCTCGTCGAGGATCAGCAGGGCGCCGTGCCGCGCGGTGATCTCCCGGGCGGCCCGCAGGTAGCCCGGCGGCGCCGGGACGACGCCCTTCTCGCCCTGGATCGGCTCCACGATGAACGCGGCGGTGTCGTCGTCGACCGCGGCTTCCAGGGCGGCGATGTCGCCGTAGGGCACGAACGCGACCTCGCCCGGCAGCGGCTCGAACGGCTCGCGGATCGCGGGCTTGCCGGTGAGCGCCAGCGCGCCCATGGTGCGGCCGTGGAACGAGCCCTCGGTGGAGACCATCTTGGTGCGGCCGGTGCGGCGCGCGGCCTTGAAAGCGGCCTCGTTGGCCTCGGCGCCGGAGTTGCAGAAGAACACCCGGGCGTCGGTGCCGTTGGCGTGGCCGAGCAGGTCCACCAGCCGCTCGGCCAGCACGATCTGCGGGGCCGAGGCGAAGAAGTTCGAGATGTGGCCCAGGGTGGTCAGCTGGGTGGTGACGGCCTGCACGATCAGCGGGTGGGCGTGGCCCAGGGCGTTGACCGCGATGCCGGCGAGCAGGTCGAGGTAGCGGTTGCCGTCGGCGTCCCAGACGTAGGCGCCCTCGCCGCGCACCAGGACCCGCTGCGGCGTGCCGAAGGTGTTCATCAGCGCGCCGCTGTAGCGCTCGGTCCATGCGGCGCCGTATCCGGGTTCGACGACGGGCAGGGCACCCTCGCTGCTCGACTCCGTATTTAGCTCCGGAACCGGCGCGTTAGCCGCTGTGTCGGCCGGGGCGTTCACCGTGTTCATCGTGTTAGCCACCGCGTTCATGCCGGCACCACCATCGTTCCGATCCCCTCGTCCGTGAAGACCTCCAGCAGCAGCGCGTGCGGCACGCGGCCGTCGAGCACGTG
>JABFWL010000227.1 GCA_013362315.1 Catenulispora sp.
AGGGCAAGAGGTCCCCTACCCCTGCCAACCTGGTCATGATCACCTATTGGGGCGCTGGGCTGGGGCTATGCGGCCTGCTGGTCCTGGCCGTGGGCAGGGTGACTTCGCGCCCGCGTACGCGCGGACGCGCGCCCGCGCGACGGCACGCCCTGCGGGCGTACGCTGCCGGGCATGACCGAACTGCCGCTCGGCCTGCCTGCACACGATCCCCCAGCCCAGGCCACCAGCGGCGAACTCGACCTCAGCGCATGGCTACGCGACGACAGCGTGCGCGCCCGCTACTACGCCCGCGTCTACGACGAGCCCGGCCCGCGCGCCTGCTGGCCCTGGCTCGGCGCGATCTCCTCCAGCGGCCACGGCGAGCTCCAACTCGGCGGCCGCGGCGGGCCCGTCGCCAAGGCGCACCGACTGGGATTTCAAATCGCGTACGGACCGCTGGCCCCCACCCCGCCGGCGCGCTTCGCCCTGGTCGTAATGCACACCTGCGACGAGCACTCGTGCCAGAACCCCGCACACTGGCAGTGGGCGACCTCGGGCGACAACACTCGCGACTACTACCAGCGCGGCAAGCTCGGCGTGGCGAGCCCGCTCAACGACCCGCGCGGCCGCCAGGCCCGAGCGATGGCCATCCGCGACGCGGTCAAAGCCGCCGGTCCCTGGCCGGACGAGCAGCCCTCGGCGACTGCCCTGCGACCAGGCGAGGCGTACCCCGAGGAGTACGTCGACGCGTTCGACCAGTGGAAACATCGCAAGGCCGCCAGGCTCGCCGCGTACCGCGAAGCCATCGCCCTGCCGATCTGGCAGGAAGAAGCCGGCCAGCTGCGTCTGTTCTAGACCTCGGGCGGGCCAACGTCGACCACCCGTGCCAGCACACCCGGCGGCAAAGACGTCGGCCGCGATGACGACCGCGACGAGCTCGCCCACACCGATGACCAGGTCACAGCGCTGTTAGACCGCGAAGATCCGCCGGATCAGCGCGACCAGGTGAACGCCGCTGCGAGCGGCCGAAACGCGGAACCCGGCCCCTCACCGTACGGAGAGGAGCCGGGCACACTTCCAGCACCTAGATACCCGGTGACACGTCTACAGGAGCCGGCGCACGCGCGCCCAGCCGCTGCCGAGTCAGTCGCCGGCCCGGACCAGGATTCGCCACTCGGCGCCGTTCTCGGTGCCCTGCCAGTCCAGGACGACCCCGGCCTCCTGCGCGATGTCCAGCAGCTCCTGCCGGTCGGCCATGTCCGGCCGGATCCGCAGCGCCGCGTCGCCGGCCAAGCTCAGCGTGCGCAGCGTGCGCAGCCAGTTCGCCCGCTCCGTCTCGGTCATGACCAGGACTCTACGACCGCCCGGCTTGGCTTGAGAGCACCGCCGCCCTGGATTCCACGTTCGGGCCGTCCCATCGTCGGCTGGGTCCGCGAGCCCGGGCGGACCGTCGACGACGGCCAGGCGCTCACTTCCGCAGCGACAGCACCACCGGCTCGTCCAACTCCGCGCACACCACCGGCCAGCAACGGCGAAGAACACAAGGTCAAAGGCCATTCAGGACGCCGCTACGCCGTGGTCGAGCCCCGTATACTCCCGCGCGGCACGAAGCCAGGCGCATCCCGGCCTTCCAACCCCGTCCGTGGCCGGCCCAGGACCGCCGGCGCAAGCTCGGGGCGGCCCCGCCGCTGGCGCGTCGGTGCGTGGTGCGGCTACGCCGCTCTCAATGCTGGCGACCGCACCCGGCGTCGCATGACGGCACCTCCGCGTCAAGGCCGCAGAAAAGCATCTTGGCCAGGCAAGACCGGCCCGGCCAACATCCTTTTCTCACCGCGGCCTTGACCCGGAGCCTCCGCCGCCCTGCACCAGGCGCCGAATACGGGCGGCGGCAGGTGCCGCCGCCTCCCGCCCTTCGGGCGCGGCGCAAACCCCGCCGACCCTCCCGACCACCCGTGGTTGATCTTCAAAAAAGCATGGTCAAAAACAATGTTTTTGCTGCTCAGGCTATTCTTTTACGACCCAATGGGGTAAACTTATAAGTGTCCGAAGGAGACAAACTCCGAAGGGAGAACCACAATGGATCTACAGGCGCTGGCCGACGCGATGACGCCGGAGGGCATCGCGGAGCTGACCCGGCAGGAGACCTACGCGGTGCCTGCCGACCCGCAGCCCAGCGAGGTCGGGTGGACCGCCGAGGTCCGCCGCACTGCCGTGCGGCTGCTCGACATCACCGGCTGCACCACCTGGACGGCCGAGACGTCCGAGCCGCTGTACCCGAACGTCGCCTACGTCGTGCGGACCCACCAGGAGCGCTACGACCTGGACGGCGGGCGGTTCCTGGTCGAGGTCACCAAGACCGCCGAGGTCTGCGGCCGCGAGCACTGGACGGTCACCGTCAACGGCCAGCCGATCCCGCACCGCGCCGTGCGCGGCCGCCTGCCGTACGGCACCGAGGCCCTGGCGCTGAGCCTCTGGTACCACCTCAACTTGTACGCGCACGAGCCGTGCGACGTACTGACCTGCCGGAACCAGCCGATCCACGCGGTCTACGGCGGCGGCTACTGCGCCGAACACCTGCACCTGTCTTGCAAGTGCCAGTGAGTCAGACTTATAACGACGGAGGAACGGCCATGTACGACGGCCCCGACAACAACGACCGCGCCGACTGGGCCGACGACGCCCTAACCGCCATGATCGCGGCCGCCCAGCGCCGCACCTGGCCGCTGGCCGACGCCGAGCGCGCCGACGCCTACAACGAGTTCGCCCGCGCCGCACTGCACTCGTTCGCAGTCGACACCCGGCACTACCCGGTGACCTGCTTCGACGACCCGACGCCGCGCGACGCCGACGACCGCGCCGAAGCCGCCGAGATCATGGGTGACTTCCTGGGCAACCTGCGCCACCTGCTCGACCGCTACGACCTGACGGTGGACGCGATCCACGCCGCCCCGCCCGCCCCTGACGCGCCGCAGGCGACCGCCGACGTGCACCTCATGGCCATGCTGGCGCGAGCCTGCGTGTGGCAGTACGCCACCGCAGCCGGTTTCGACTTCGACGAGCTGGACGAGCGCGGGGCCTACTACCACCGCGAGGAGGTGGCCGAGGCGGCCGTCTACGTCCCCGCCGAACTGGAGCCGATCCCGGCCAGCCCGCAACTGCTCCCGACGCCGGTTGGCCGCCTGGTCTTCCTGCGTGACCTCTACCTATGGACCGTCCTGCGCCTGGTCCGCACGCTGCGCAAACTCACCCGCACCCGGTAATGAGTCAGACTTATAAGAATGGAGTTGGACCGATGGCCACCACGACCAAGCGCGGACGCGACCGTGAGGCGTACCTCGCCGAGCGCCAGGCCCGCGACGAGGCCGCCGCCAGCGAGATGGCAGACCCGGAGTCGCCGATCCTGGCCCGGCTGGCCAGCGACGACCCGGAGATCGGCGAGCGCGTACGCGGCTACTCCCTGCGCAATCAGGTGATGCTCGTGCAGCAGGCCGCCGAGCTGGGCGTTTCCCTGCGCGACGTCGGCACCTTCAACGAATGGACCGCGCGCGGCCGCCGGATCATCACCGGCCAGCACGGAATGCGGATCAGCCGGTTCCGGGGCGACGACGAGGTAGCCGAGGGCAAGGCCCGCTACGGCACGGTCGTGCTGTTCTCCATCGACCAGACCCGGCCCGCCGACGCCGCCCCAGGCGAGCAGCCCGCCGCCCCAGCCGAGCCCGCCGCAGCGCAGCCCCCGGCCGACGCGGCGCAACCCGCCCCGCAGCGGCTGCGCGAGGCCCTGGCCCACCGCGTACGCGCGGCCGGATTCGAGCTGGCCGACGACCCCGACCAGACCGCCCCGATCCACATCGACCACGCCCGAAAGCGCGTCATCCTGCGGCCCGGCGACGTGAGCCCCGAGACCCTGCGCGCCCTGGCCGCGACGCTCGCCGCCCTGGCCAGCGCCCCGCAGTAACCGCAGCGCTGCCCCCGGCTCCACCGGCCGGGGGCAGCGCAACCCGGGAGCGTGCGCGACCCGGACGGCATCGAGCCGCCCGGCCCGCGACCAGCGGCGCTCGCTCTGAGACCCCGGCCGCCGGACCACCGGCCGCCGAGCACCACACACCAACCTCTCACCGAAGGAGCCGCCATCATGGCCGCCAAAACCCTGTCTGCCCTCTACGACCCGAAGACCAGCGAGCGCCCCCAGCCCGGCCAGCTCGTCCACGCCCGGCCCGAGCACCTGGTCATCGCGGAGAACGTCCGCAAGACCGTGATTCTGACCGCCGACTTCCGCGCCGACGTCAAGGCCGCAGGCGTGGAGACGCCCATCAGCGCCTGGGTCGCCGAGGACGGGCACCTGCACATCGTCCAAGGCCAGCGGCGCACCATCGCCGCCCAGGACGGCAAGATCCGATCCGTTCCCGTCCTCATCGTCGCCGAGCCCGAGACCAAGCAGCGCATCACCGGCCAGCTCCGCGAGAACCAGCACCGCGCCGCCATGGTCACCGCAGACGTCGCCGCCGCGTACCAGCAGCTCGCGATGGAAGGCATGACCGAAACCCAGATCGCTCGCGCCGTGAAGCAACCCAAGACCGACGTCCGCGCGGCCCTGGCCCTCATGGGCAGCGACAACGCCCGCACGGCGGTCGAGAAGCACCACACGCTCACCTTGGAACAGGGCGCGGTGCTGGCCGAATTCGACGACGACCCCGCCGCCGTCGCGGAGCTGATCCAGGCCGCCGCCACCGGAGGCTTCCAGCACAAGGCGCAGACCCTGCGCGACCAGCGCGAACGCGCCCGCATCCTGCAAGAACTCAAGGACAAGCTGACCGCGAACGAGATCCCGATCACCACGCCCCCGCAGTACGAGGACCGGATCAAGGTCCGCGTTGAGGACCTGGTGACCCGCGACGGGAAGCCCGTCGACGTCGCGGAGCACGCCGCCTGCCCAGGCCACGCCGCCTACATCGCCCAGAGCGGCTACGGCGCACCGAAAGACGAGCCCTACAAGGCCGTGTACGTCTGCACCGACATCAAGGCCAACGGCCACCGGCGCAAGAAGGACAAGCCCCGCTCGGCCGACCTGCCGCCAGCCGAGCGCGAACAGCAGCGCGAGGAGCGCCGCGACGTGCTGCGCTCCAACCGGGCGTGGGACAGCGCCGAGCAGGTCCGCCGCGCCTGGCTGACCGAGTTCGTGGCCCGCAGCAAGGCCCCGAAGGGCACGACCGCGTACGTGGCCGCGTGCCTGGCCGCCGCCGACCACCAGATCAAGACCGCGCTGGACGGCGGCAACGCGATGGCCGCGAGGCTGCTCGGGTTCACCGAGAACACCACGTACGGAACCAGCCGGTTCACGGCACACCTGGCCGCCCTGCTGGACACGGCCAGCGAGTCCCGCGCCCAGGTCATCACGCTCGCGGTGATCCTTGGCGCGTACGAGGCCGGGACCTCGCGCCAATCCTGGCGTTCGGTCAGTCCGGCGACCGCCCGCTACCTGGAGTTCCTGGCCGCCAACGGCTACGAACTGTCCGATGTCGAGAAGCGGGCGTGCGGTCACACCGTCGCGGCCCCGGCCGCGCCGGACCCGGCCGACGACGAGCCCGGCGACGATCTGGGCGATGAGTACGACGCCGACGCCGACGCCGACACCGACCAGCCAGACTCTGCGGCCGCCGACGTCGAGACGCCCGAAGACCCCGCCCGGGACGAACCGGCCGACACCCAGGCCGGGGAGACCGCGCCCGGCGACTTCACCGACCCGGACGGCCCCGACGACGGCGACGACCTGGAGCAGCGGTACGCCGCCGAGCTGGCCGCCTGATGACCGGTCCCCGGGGGCTGCAACCCCCGGGGACACCCCGCCGCCGGGCGCGTTCGCGGTCCGGGCGGCATCGAGCCGCCCAACCCGCGACCCCGCGTCCCGGCCGCCGTCGACCGCCGCCGGCCAGACGGCACACCACCCTCAACCCGCACCAGCACCCACAAAGGAGCACACCGTGCAGACCTGGCAAGCAGGACTCCTGGCGATCGCCACCACGGCAACCGCCGCGACCGCCGAGCTCCTCACCGCCCGCAACACGCTGCGCCGCGTACGCCGCGAGGCTGCCCGAGACACCGACGTCCTGGTCATCGCAGCCGAAGGCACCGTCGAACACTGGGCCACCGTGAACGAACTGCGCTACGCCTACCCCCGAGGCGAGGGCGGCACCAGCACCAGCCACCCCCTGCGACTCGGCCCCGCCGCCACCGCGAACGCCATCCTCTGCCTCACCGAACGGCGCACCAGCAGGCACTACGCCCTCACCACCGCCGACATCGCCAAGGCCCGCGCCGAACTCGCCGACCAACTCCCCGCCGACGCCGAACCCAGCTATATCGCCGACGTCCTGATCCAGCAGGTGGTGTACGGCCATTACCGGCACCTGCACCCGAGCCGCCTGCTCAACATGGACCGCATCACCGCCCTGGTCCGGGCGGCGGGCATCGACGCCTACGTGGAGAACACCGGTGGCGGCTGCGCCACGATCATCGTCGGTGAAGGCAAGCTCCCCGCCACCGACGACCGCGAGAGCGGCTACGACGCGATGGTGCTGGCCGGACCCGGCTGGTTCGACTGGGACACCACCCCCGCCACCGCCTACGCGTCACGCGCAGACTTCTACATCGGCCCCGACGACCTGGGCGTCAGCGACACCTGGTCCCCACCGCTGGACGGCACAATCGCCGAAGCCGAAGCCGCCAGCGCCGCCCAGATCATCGCCCTCTACAGCACGTTTACACAGCCCAAGCAATGAGTTAGACTTATAAGAGTCCGGCCGGGACGGTCCCGGCCGGACCTCCACAGAGGAGTCGCAGACATGAGCAAGCGCTACGAGATCGGCGACACCGGCGCTGACCTGGAGGTCATCGACCCCGCTGACCCGGAGTTTTGGGACGAGATCGAGGACGCCCCCGCTGGCCGCCACGCCCTCGTCATCGGCAACCCGTGGGCCAGCGCGTACGCCATCGTCGGCAGTCACGACGAGCTGCGCCGGTTCGCCGCCGATCTGAACGGCCGCCTCACCGCCACCGACCCGACCCGCCCGAAGCTCACCGAACGCGAGCTGACGGTGTGGGTCCACACCGAGGAACTGTGGCGCGACCTGGAAGCCGCACTCGGCCTCCTCCCGCGCGAACTCGGCGCATACAAGCCGTGGGCGCGGCTGTACCCCAAGCATGTGCGCCCAGATGTCGACCTGGACAAGGCGATCACGTGGGCGCGCGAGCACGGCATCCCCTACACCGTGCACACTTCCGTGCACCACCACGGCACCACCGGAACCGTCGACGCCGACGAATACCTCACCCTCACCGAGCCCACGCCATGACCGCCGACGACCACGACGCGGGCCTGCGCCACATCAACGAACGCCAGCCAGGCGACCCCCGCCCCGACTACTCCTACTGCCTGCACTGCGGCCGGCTCATCTCGCGCGAGCCCGACTCCGGCACATGGACCGCCACGCAGCTCGCCGGGTTCGACCCGAACCCGCAATGCCCGAAAGCGCCCAACCCCGACGACGGGCCGATGCCCGGCCACCAGGCCAAAGACGTCATCATCCACCCCCCGAAAGAGCAGTGAGGACCCCCTGATGAGCACCCCGACCACGCCCTATCAGGCCACCGCCGACCTCGCGTACGGCTACAGCCTCGGCGCGCTGCTCAGTGACCCCGACCGGCCCGGCTGGGCGCGCAACTGCACCGACAACGACCAGCTGATCGACGCCGCCACCCGGCAGCTGCTGCTCGCCGCCGACCTCGACGTCGACGGCCCCACCTGGCGCTGGCACGAGCGGCTGCAGGAGCACTGCGGCCTGACGCTGCTGACCGTCATCCGCAGCCGCGACGACCACACCTTCATCGCCGCCTGGACCCATCACGCCGACGAGCCCGCCGACCTCGACCTGCCCGCCACCGGCCCCGACGTCACCGTCCGGCTCGACGCCGCGCTGCGCATCCTCGGCGTCATCGCCACCCACCCCGCCCCGCGCTACGTCCTCATCCCCTGCAACTGACCCGCCCGTCCAGAAAGGACCGCGCCCATGAAGTCGCTCGACGGCCAGGAGGCCGGCTGCACCGGCCGCCTGACCATCGACCCCGTGACCGGCATCGCCGACTGCGTGACCTGCGGCTTCCACGGAAAGCCGCTGCTACACCTGGCCTACTCCATCGCCCGCACCGCCGGCCTCAACCCGGCCCGCGCGATCCTCTACGCCCTCACCCAGACCCGCTACCTCACCGAGGCCGCCGCCGAGCGCAAGCCGCGCGGCGACGTCGCCCGCACCCTCAACGCCACCGCGGCCGCCACCGCGGCCCGGCTGGCCCGACCCCGCGAAGGCGCACGCCGATGAACCACCGCGCTCGACCTGCCGACAACACTCGACTCTCACCGACAGGAGCAGCCCGCATGAGCACCGCACCCCAGATCCCCCCGGCCGGGATAGAGACCGCCGCCACCGGCCGCCAGCTGGAACGGGCGTACGCGTTCGCCGAATCCGCCCACAAGGCGTACGAGGCCGCCGACGAGACCCCATACCACTCCCTGGCCCACACGATCGTCGCCGCAGTCGCCCCGATCCTCGCCCCGGTCCCCGCGCCGACCGCCGAGCCGCCAGTGCAGCGCCTCCACGTCGCGGTCGACCAGACCATCCCGCCGTCCTGGCTGGTCCAGGGCTGCACCATCGACCGATGGACCGAACCGGCCACCCGAGTCCGGCTGTCCGCCAACATGCCCTGCCACGACGACCAGCGCGTCCTGATCCCGCTCGCGCTCGTCGACGGCGGCGAAATCCTCGTCACCTGCCGCAGCTGCGCCACCGGCTACACCGTCGAGCTCGTCGACGAGGAGGACGGCGGCCACCGCGCCCGGTTCACCATCACCTACCACGAGGTCACGCTGTCCCGGAAGAAGCCATGACGCCGCCGCTCACCATTACCGCATTGCCGCAGCACGCTCAATGAGTTAGATTTATAAACCTGGCGCTGAGACGCCGGCCTGACCTGAAGGGAACCAGCCATGGCCACGCTGCAAGACCTGCTCCTCAGCTGCGAGCGGACCCACCTTCCCGTCTACGAGTACGCCAAGCACGCCGCCGCCGAAACGCTCGGCTTTGACGCCGCCACCCTCATCAGCTGGGACACCGTCGAAACCGACCACGGCCCGTACGGCGAGCGGCTCTACGGCCGCATCACCGGCGACGACGGCACCGTGACCGTCTTCTACGAGCACCCGCAGGAGCCCGGCATGCACACGATCTTCCTCAGCGTGGCGTGCGAGACCGACCCCACCTGCACCCTCGGCGCCGAAGAGATGCGCGACGTGCGCCTGGCGCTGGCGTACCTGGCCGACCCCGCGTCCGGCATCGAGGCGTTCTGCCCCGCCCACCCGTGACCGCCGACCCGGGCGGGCCCGCCGCCCGCCCGGGACCTGACCAGCGAAGGACCAACATGGACACCGCCCGGATCCAGCTGCCCCGGCACGGGCTGCTCACCTTCACCGCCACCACCGACGCCGACCGCGGCGAGGTCACCTACCAATTCCGGGCCCCGCACGCCGCCGGCGCACTCGTGCTCACCCCCTGCCACACCGCGCTGCAGCACAAGGAGAAGGCACTGCCCAACGGCGTGCGCATCCAGTTCGGCACCGGCGAGCGCTGGCCAGAGGACCGCCGCGCAGACCTGCCCACCATCTACGGGGTACGTCTGGTGTCTGGCGTCATCCTCGACCCATTCGAGTACCTGTGCGGCGACGACTGGAACCGGTGGATCCGATTCCACCGTCCCACCGGCCGCCGCACCAGCTGCCCCGCACCAGACGCCACCACGAAGTACATGTCGGCGATCGTGGCCGAGGTCCTGATCGTCTGGTGCTCGCGACCCGACGTCGACCAGCTCGTGCTCGCGGTCGCCCGACGCGAGGCACCCGGGCGCCTGGCCAGCATCCGCACCGACCTCCAACGCCGCCGCGACGAGATCGCCAAGCTGGAAGCCGAGATCGCCCAACTGGAAACGCTCGCCGCCGGCATCCGCGCCGTCACCGAAACCCCGGAGGTCAGTCACCCATGAACACCGCGACCGATACGCTGACCAGCGCCACCGCCCACCGGCCGCACTGGGAGCACGACGTGACCGACGAGTTTCGCACCGAGACCATCGACGGCATCGAGTGCACCGACCGCGCCGGCATCGCCGCCCTCACCGGCCTGGCCCTCAACAGCCTCAACATGAAGGCGCTCAAGGACGACGCGTTCCCCCAGCCCATCCGGGGCCAGCGCATCGGCCGCACCTTCTGGTACCCCGTCGACGCCGTCCGCGCGTACGCCCAGCACCTCGCCGAGCTCGCCGACGCGGGCAAGCCCAAGCCCGTCGCCGACGGAGACCCGGACGAACTGCTCGACCCGCCCGCGGCCGCCGACGCGATCGGCATCAACTACGAGACATTCCGCCGCTACGTCGCGCTCTCCCGACCGTACTGGGACGGCATCGTAGAAGGCCGCCCACTGCTGCCCCGCCCCGACGTCGTGACCATCGCCGAACGCGGCAACCTCGGCCAGCTCGGCGAGCACCGCGAATGGCGCCGGGCCACCCTCGCCGAGCACCAGGCCAGCCGCCCCGGCAGCCGCGCCACCGCCGCGGACGGCCGCACCGGCCGCCCAGCCAACTCCTGACCACCACGGCGGCCGCGGGACCACCCAGCCGCCAACGCACACCGGCCCCGGCCGACAGCACCGACGACCCCGACCACGACGGCCCGGCTGCGTACGCAGCCGGGCCGTCTTGGTCCACAGTCAACCGGCATCGCGCAGACCGCCGGGCCGGCCTGCGCGGAGTCAGACGCCGAGCCCAGCGCGGCGCGCGGCGGCCAACGTGTCCTCCATGCTGCGCCGGGTCCGTGCCAGGTTGCTTTTGGCCATCTTCAGCACTTCAAGCAGGTCGGCCTTAGGCGCCGGCCGACCGCTGGAGTCCGGCCCGGCGAGCACCTGGTACGCGAGCAGATCGCCAGCGGTGACGACAGCGGCGGCCGCGGTGGTGACGGCGGGCCGGCCAGTGGCGTGCGCCAGCTCCTGGAGCTGAACGGCGGTGAGGCTGATGCGGAACTGCTGGACACGCAGGGCGTTGTCAGGGTCGTCGCCAAGCTGCTCGGCGTAGCGGGACACGAAGTCGTCGACGCGGTCACCGGGGACCTGCTGAAGGATGGCGGCTTCCAGGGACGCAGCGACCTGGCCGAGCAGGCCGGGCACGTCGCCAGCGTCGGGCGGGCCGTCCGGGAAGACGGTCGGTGTGCCGAGCAGCGCGAGGATCTGCAAGAGCGTGTCAGCGGTAAGTGAACCGCCGAGCCGGTTGGAGTCGACCATGGGCTGAGGGTAGGGGCAGCGTCCCGGGGTGCCGCGGCCGACACGGCGTGGTGTTCACCGCTGGTGTGGACGGCGCGCGGAGGCCCAAGCGCCGACTTCGCGTTGGAACTACGAAGTGGACCCCGCCACAGCAGAAGATCAAAACCTTTCTTTCGCGCCTACGTCGTGGGCGCGGCCCGTATGCTCCCGCGCGCACCGGTCCCGCCGGCAGTCGCTGCGCTCCTGAACGCCGGCACTCCCTGCCAGCTCCGCGCATCCTGGGCTTCTCAAACCGGCGCTGGCCGGCGCAGGCGTACCGGCGGCAGCTCAGAGCGGCCCCGGCGCTGGGGCGCCGGGGCGTGGAGCGGCTACGCCGCCCTCAATTCCGGGCGCTCCCCACGCGTATCAGGCCCAGTCTCCCCGTCAAGGGCACGTAGATAATCTTGGGAAGAGCGTCCAAGATTATCTACTCTTCGGCCCTTGACGGCGAGCCTCCTATGGGCCTGATAAGCGCGGTGAGGCCGCGGCGGCAGGTGCCACCGCGCCCGCTAACGCGGTGAGCGCAAACCCCCGCACCGCTCCCGCCTGCGCGTGGTTGATCTTCAAAAAAACCTAGGTCAAAAACAATGTTTTTGCTGCTCAGGCTATGTTTTAGAGGCTCAATGGGTTAGACTTATAAGTGTCAGGGAGGGGGCCACAAGGGCCACCCCAAGACGAAAAGGAGACACCCGTCATGACGACTCTCGCCACCCCCGCGCTGGAGACCCGCCACGCCGATCTGTCCAGCATGGTCGGACTGCTCGCCGAGCAGTACGCCCACCGGGTGGACCTGGTGCAGCCCGCGAGCCTCATCCACGCCAAGGGTGGCCTGATCCAGCTCGCCACGGACACGCCGCGCGTGGAGATCACCGAGCACGGCGTGACCACCCTGTCGGACCTCTACACCCCGACCGACGTCTTCCACGAGGGCATCGCCGACAAGCTCGGCATCCCGGTCGGCTACGTCCGCCGCATGGCCGTCGAGTTCCCGGAACTGTGGGACCAGAACGTCAATGGCTGGCTGGGTATCGACGCCGACAACGCCAAGAAGTACCTGGTCCGGACCTTCCCCGGACTGGACGGCGGCCCCGGCATCGCGCGCGCCTTCCTGTCCGACCGGTACCGCGTAATTGACAACCTCGACGTGCTCACGGCCGCCCTCTCGGGCATCGAGGCCAGCGGCATCAAGGTCGACATCACCGGATGCGACCTCACCGAACGGCGCATGTACGTGCGATTCGTCGCCCGTGACCTCGCGCTTCCGGCGAATGACTTCCTGCGCGACTACCGCGCCCCCAACGGCGACATGGGCAAGTACAACACCCTTGTCAGCGCGGGCGGCGTGATCACCAACAGCGAGTTGGGCGGCGGCGCCTACGCCATCTACCCGCGCGTTGTGGTGCAGGTCTGCGGCAACGGCATGACCGTGACAAAGGACGGCACCCGCAAGGTCCACCTTGGCGAAAAGCTGAGCCAAGGCAAGATCGACTGGTCGGCCGACACCAACAGCAAGTGGCTCGACCTGGTCAAGTCGATGACCACCGACTCGGTCGCTCACTGGCTCTCCCGCGACTACCTCTCCGCCTTCATCAACGAGGTGACCGGCCAGGCCGCCCACCGGATCGAGAACCCGGAGGAGGCCATTGAGATTGTCGGCAAGAAGCTTCGCTTCGACGACACCCAGCGCGCCGAGATCCTGCGCAGCTTCATCTACGGCGCGGACCCCACCGCCGGAGGCGTCATGCAGGCCGTGACCGCCGTCGCCCAAACCCAGGCCAGCGGGGACAAGCAGGCGGAGATGGAGTCGCGCGCCCTGGAGGCCCTGGCGATCGCCGCCCGCCTCTAACCCGCTCAATGAGTCAGATTTATAACTGTGGTCCCCGCCGCAAGGCGGGGACCACCCCAACCCCCAGGAGAACCCAGCCATGAGCCGCCACACCCTCACCCCCCTGGCCCCGTTCGCCAAGCACACCATCGTGATCGGTTGGGACCGCCCGCTCCGGACCTACTACGTGCAGGTGGTCAACCACAGTGCCGCCGAGACGGACGACGACACCGCCGCCCAGGACGACGCCAGCAATCCCTACATCCGGCGAGGCTGCGACTTCGAGGAGATCACCGACGCCGCCGCCGCCGTCGCGATCGTGCGCCCGTACGCCGAGATCCCGCCCGGACTGGTCGCCCAACTCAAGACCGAGCAGGCCAACGACCCCGGTAGGGGCGTGCCGGTCTGGCAGGTGTGCGCGCACGACGAGTACGGCCGCCCTCTCTGACCAGCTCAGCGGGTGCTGCTCCACAGGGGCGCACCCGCTCCCCTCCCCCGAAAGGACCGAGCCATGTGGACCGACCTCGACCTCCCCGGCGAACCCGTCATCGAGGTGTACGCCGAATGCGGCCGCCACGGCGGACTGATGATGATGGGACACCCGGACGCCATCCCGACCGTATGGGTCGATCAGCAGACGATGAGCCCCCTACGGCCGGATGGAACGCCGATCAAGCCCGGCCAGCCGGGCACCGTCAAGCTCCCGCTGTGCCACCCCTGCGCAGACTTTCTCACCCGCTTTCCCGAAGGCGGACCGTTGTTCACCCTCTTCCCCCGCGCCAACCGCGACGCCTTCAACCTCACGGAGCCCACGCCATGACGACCCAGACGGCCGAGTACCGCCACCGCCGCAGCACCGTCGTGGGCCGACAGGTCACGGCCGAAGACCCGACCACCGTGCGCATCACCGCGTGGCGCGCCGCCACCACCGGACCGACTGTCCAGGGGTACGCCGTCAGCACCGCCGCCGGGTGGCGCGCCGAAGGTGTCAAGCGCGGCCAGGCCACCCGCGCCGACCTCGGGACCTACCCGACCGAGAAGGCCGCCACCGCCGCCCTACTGCGCCACCGCTCCGGACTGGTCGACCACGAATGGACCGCCGCCCTCACCCCGATAAAGCCCGCTCGGCCTGCCGTCCCCTCGTGCACTATCTGCGGTCACGAGATGCCCACCGGCGTATGCCGCCGCACCGACTTGCACTGGTAGCCCGACCACCTGTAGCGCACACCACAACCAACCAGAAAGGCCCTGGTCACAACGACCAGGGCCTTTCTGGCAACCCCGTCTAACAGCGCCCGCACCGTCTTCCGTGATCTTCAACCCTGAGTACCAAGGTATCTTCGATACAACGACCAAGCCCTCGCGCGGCCGCGCTGGCTCCTACCCAGGAACCAGCGCCGTAGCGGGGGATGGCGAATGGCGTGGGTGACGGTCCTCGGACCGCACATCGAGCAGGTGGAGTACCGGCTGCGCAACGACGCCGGTTGCTCCATCTCGCCCGTGCCTGCCAAGCCCGGCGAGGCAAAGGACACCCAGGTCGATTACCGGCTCGACGACCAGCTTCCCCTGGAGTGGATCGGCGCCGGCCTGCCCGACGTCGGCATCGAGCCCGGCACCGCGATGACCGAAGCCCAGAAGGCGTGGGCACGGGCCATCATGGACGGCAAGCACCCGCAGACCGGCGAGCAGCTGGTCAATCCGAAACTCGCGGTCGACCCGCGTGGCAAGCTCGACGCCGCTCCACTGGTACGCGCGATCGAGGCCCGTGCCGCCGCGGTCGGCAAGGACCCGGCCGACCTCTTCAGCCGCGACGACCGCCAGCGCAAGCGATACGAGCGCCTGGTCCGTGGCGTGAAGCGCGAGGGCGACCTGCATCGCGCGCCGCTGAAGGACCTCGGCCGGCTCGCGATGGGCGCTGGCTTGCGCCTGGACCGCATCTACGGCGCCGAAGAGCTGGCCACCGCCCGCCAGTACCACGACAAGCGCGTCCGCGTCGGCAACCGCGGCTATGACCTCACTCTGGACATCCAGAAGTCGTACTCGGTGCTATACGCCCTGGCCGATCCGGAGCTGGCCGCCGAGCTCGAACAGGACTACCTGCACGCTCTGCGCGAGACCGTCGCGGCGATGGAGAAGTGGGCGGCGTACGGGATGCGCGGCCACCACGGCGACGGCGAGCACGCCGAGCGGGTCGACGGCCGCGGCGTGCTCGGCTGGGTGATGATGCACCGCACCGCCCGGCCCGTTGACGGGCAGGCACCCGACCCGCACCTGCACGGTCACGTGTCGATCGCCAACATGGTGCTGGGCAGCGACGGTGAATGGTCGACGATCGCCGCCGGCGGCCGCGATCTGCACCGGCACGCCCACGCCGCCGACGCGCTGCTCAAGGCCCGGCTGCGGCAGATCACCGCCGAGAAGTACGGCGTGCAGTGGCAGCGCAACGAGCGCACCGGCGCGTGGGAGATCTCCTACATCCCCGAAGACCTACGCGACCGATTCTCCAAGCGTGGGGACCAGGTCGCGGCCACGCTGCGCCGGTTCGGTGTGGACCCCGAGGCGGCCAGCGTCGCCCAGGCCAAGGACGCCGCCGCCCGCTCCCGAGAAGCCCGCCAGGCCCCCGGACCCGGCGGTGACCTGCGCACCAACTGGCGTACGCAGACCATCGAGGCTGGCTACAACCCCGACGAGCTGGTGACCGCATCTACGCCCGGCCCGAACCCAATCCGGCCGACCGCGCCGTCCCCGGCCGAGATCGCCGCCTGGATTTGGCGCGACGAGACCACCGCCAGCGGTGGCCGCGACGGCGTGTGGCAGTTCAGCGACGAGGCGAGCCTGACCGCGCACCGCAAGGTCGTCACCAAGGCCGACGTGATCGCCTCCGTCATCGACGCCATGCCCGGCGGCGTCGCCGACCTCGCCGAAGCCGAACGGCTCGCGGACGAGGTCCTGGCCGTGGGCGGATTCGCGGTCCGGGTGCCCGACGCCGGCGCGACCCACCTGTCGAACCACGAGCGCTACACCAGCGAGGACATCATCGCCGCCGAGCGGACCATCCTGGACGCCGCCCGCGACGGCTACGACGCCGGCGCGGCCACCGTCTCGCCCGAGGTCGCTGGGCTCGCCGTACGCATCTTCGAGGCCACCCAAGGATTCGAGCTGTCCGGCGAGCAGCGCACCGTCCTGGACCGACTGCTGCACGCCGGGCACCGGGTGGACGCTGTAGTCGGCGTCGCCGGATCCGGCAAGACGACCCTGATGTCCGCGCTGCGCCTGGCGCACGAGGCCGATGGGCACGTGGTAGCCGGCGCGACCACCGCCGCGGTCGCGGCCGCCAACCTGCAGGCCGAAGCGGGCATCCCGTCGACGACCATCGCCGGGTGGATGTGGCGCGTCGAAAACGGCCGTGGCCTGCGCGGCGTCGACGTCCTCGTGGTTGACGAGGCCGCGATGGTCGACGACCGGCAGATGGCCCGCCTGGTCGCCCACGCCGCCGAGACCGGCACCCAGATCATCGGCATCGGCGACCCGATGCAGCTGCGCAGCCCCGGCGTGGGCGGCGCGTTCCAGGCCGTCCACCAGCTCGTCGACGGGCTCACCCTCACCGACAACCGCCGCCAGCGCGACGAGGACGAGCGCCGCGCCCTGAACCTGTGGCGCGACAAGCAGCGCCTGGCCGCCCTGCGCACCTGGTCCGACGCCGGCCGGGTGCACGCCGTCCGCGACGCCGACACCGCGTACGCCCAGATGCTCGCGTACTGGGACCAAGTCCGAGCCGAGATCACCGACCCACACGAGCGCATCGCCCAGCTGCTCCTGCTGACCGGCAGCAACAGCGCCGCCGACAGGCTCAACACCGCCGCACAGGCGATCCGGCTCGCGGCCGGCGAACTCGAGTCCGGGACGGGGCGGGAGTATGTGCTGCGCGGCGGCGCGCGGCTGACTCTCCACGTCGGCGATCAGGTGATGGCCCGCATCAACGACCGCCGCGGCGACGGCTCGCAGGACATCCTCAACGGCACCCGGGGCGTCGTCATCGACGTCGCCGACAACGGAGACGTCACGATGCAGTGGCGCACCCGCGACCGTGACGGCGGCACCCGCATCGTCGAGCAGACCCTGCCCGAGCGGTACGTCATCCGGGGCGGCCTGCAGCTCGGTTACGCCATGACCACCGCCAAGGCCCAGGGTCTGACCGCCGAGAAGACCTTCGTGTACGGCGCCGGGATGGACGCGCACACCCTTTACCCGGCGATGTCACGCCACCGCGGCGAGGCCCACCTGTGGCTGCCGCTCGACGTGCTCGAGACCGAGACCGAGCGCGTACGCCAGGGCGAGCCGCGTACGCCCGAAGAGGAGCTGCGCCGCGCGATCACCGCGTACGCCCGCGCCCTCGAGCGCAGCGAGGACGACCGGCTCGTGATCGAGGAACTGGGTGACGTCGACCTGACTCCGCCGGCCGAGCGCGCCGCCCGGCTGCAGCAGCGTCTCGACCAGATCCGCGCCGACCGTGAGCGCGTCGACGCCGCCGCGAGGGCCCGCGCCTGGCGCGAGCGCCGCCACGGCCGGCTCACCGACGACCAGCTGACCGCCGCCCTCGCCGACGCGCGCCGGCGCGCGGCCGCCGAAGCCCGCCGGTCCGAGCAGCAGGCCAAGCGGGTCGCCGAGGACCTGACGAAGGCCCGCGCCGGCAAGGGACCGGCGTCGGATGCGCTCGGCCGTCAACGGTGGCTGCTGGAGCAGTCCCAGGCGGCCCAGGTCCGCTACGCCGCCGCCGTGGAAGCTGCCCGCGAGACTAAGGCCCGCATGGACTCGCTGGACGAGCAGCTGGACCGCAACCCGCTCGCCCGCCGGCTCACCGGCGGCCGCCGCACTGCCGACCTTCAGGCCGACCGCACCCGCACCTACCAGGAACTAACCGTCCACCAGCGCGACGCACTGGAAGCCGACGACGCCGCCGGACGGCTGTCCTACACCGCCGGCGTACCGCGCGAACGGGTCAGCGCCGAGCTGGCCAGCCTCAACGCCCGCTGGGACACCGCCCGCGAGGAGGCGATCGCCGCCGACGTCAACGCCATCGAGGCCGAGCGGCGCGTGCCCGAGGCGCTGCTGCGGGAAGCGTTCGACCGGGAGACCGGCGCCGTGCGGGAGCTCGAAGCCGAACAGCAGCGCCGGGGCGAGCTGCCCGAGCAGCAGCGCGAAGCCGAAGCCGACGACCGCGCCCAGGAGCTCGCCGCCGAGCAGCAACGCCGGCAGGCCGAACAGGCCCGCCAGGCCGAGGAGGCCCAGCGTCGGGAGGCGGAGATCGGGCCGGAGATCGGCTAACCGATCACTCCATATCCGCGCAGGCCAACGCTGAGGAGTTCTGGTTCCAGCACAGCGATAGGTCGGCGAGCACCCGAACGGCGCCGCCGGGCGAGATGTCCACAGTCCGCGTACCGGACTCCCGGCCGCGCTCGAACGTCGCCGACGCCTGGCCGGGAGTGACGGTCACGACGTCGGCCAGGCCGCCGCTGACGTACTGGTTCTCCGCTGGGGTCAGCGTGATCTGCGGATACTTGGTGATCTTCCAGTGGACGCCAGACGCACCAATGGTGTCCAGGCCGGAGTACCCGAACGGGCAGCCGATTGGATTGAGGTCGTCGCGCTTGGCGCAGTCGTCGATCACCGCCTTGATCTGCTTGTTGATCACGGCGACGGCGTCCGGCCGGGCGGTCAGCGCCAAGTTGACGGACGTGGCCTTGTCAGGGTGCTGATGCCCGGCCAGCACGGGTACCGTGACCGGCCTCGAGTCGAACAGCGGGTCGTCGGCGGCCGCCGTCACCGTGTAGACGCCGGGCGGCACCCACACCGCATCGCTGGTCCCGGACGCCCGGACCTGGTCCACGGTGTGCACCGTCGTGCCAGCGACGCGGGCCTGCTCGACCACCGGGCTCACGACGTACAACGGCCCCGTGATCCCGTCACTGAGCGACCAGGGGCGTACCGGCCCGCTCTTCTCGCGGACGACCTCGATCGAGCCCTCGACCTGCTGCCCGCCGACCTGGTAGCGGACCGTCACGTACGCGATCGACTTGTTCGGCCGGCGCATGACGTCGGTCGGCGTACCGTACGTGATCTCGCCGATCTGCAACCCGGTAGGCGGCTCGTACCCGCTGGCCAGCCCGTCATCGGCGAGGACCGCGACACCACCGGCGAGGTCGCGCGCCGCCGCGGTGTCGCGCCGGGCGAGCACGTCGAACCAGGCCCGCACCGGGGCGTCCGGTGTGTAGACGACCTCCTGGCCAGTCCACAGCACCGCCCCGGTTCCGAGTACCACCGCAACGATGACGGCCGCCAAGACCAGACGAGCTCGGCGCGTACGCGGACGCCAGCGCGCCAGTGACGCCAGCCGCCGGACCTTCTGCAGGGGCACCCCGGCGGGCGGCGACAGGTCGATGTCGACGAGCTCCGGCAGCACCCCGCCGCAGGCCCGGCAGAAGCGTGAGACATCGTCGACCGGCGCCGAGCAGGCCGGGCAGACCCGGGTCACGGCGACACCGCCAGCAGTTCGGGTGTCCAGCCCGCGACGGCCTGGTACGCGGGCACGATCCCGGCCGGGGGCGCGTGGACCAGCAGCGGAGGATCGGATCGGTACCACAGCCACGCCTGAAGCGGCGGCAGCTGCTGGAGCGACTGCACCGGCAGCGCCGGCCGGTACATATAGCCGATGGCATGGGTATGGCCTTCGTTATCGCGGCCGACCAGCCGGCCCGGCTGCTGCGGCGACATCCTCGGGTCGACGCCGTCGCCGGCGTAGAACGTCACCTGCGGCTCGCGGTACTCACCCGCCCACGAGCTGATGTTGCGCAGGTCATCGCCGTTCGACATCGCGCCGTAGATGAGCTTCGCGGTGCTGGACTGCAGGATGGCGTCGGCCTCGTCACGGCCGTACCGCACCCGCATCCGCGACAGCGTCTGCGTCGCCCACAGGGTCGCGATGCCGCGGCCTCCGTACTCCGACACCATCGCCGGCAACGACATCATGGGCGCGATGTTGGCCACCTCATCGAGCGCGACCAGCAGCGGCGGATCAATGCGGCCGGTCGGGCTCGCGGCCGCCAGCAGCACCGCACGCTGCACGATCGAGTCCACCAAGCCCACGATCATCGGAGCCATGACCTGCTGGTAGTGGATCGGCCCGACGATGTAGAGGGTCGACTTACTGGCCAGGAACTCGTCGATGGACACGCCGGGCAGTCCGACGCTGGCCAGAACATTGGGCTCGGTCGTGGCCTTGAGCGCCTGCTTGGCCGTGCTGTAGAACGTGCCCCGCTCGCGCTCACCCAGCTTGGACAGGCCGTCCAGGTCGTCGGCCCAGTGCGCGGCGGCCCGGCTGTCGCCGCGCAGGATGCGGGTGGGCTCCTCGATCTCCTGCTGCGCCAGCCAGCGGCGGACGGTGAGGATGTCCAGCCGACCCAGCGCGGCCGCGTGCAGGTAGCCGCGCAGGATCTCGGCGGCGCCGTCGCGCCAGTGGTCGGCGTTGCTGACCCCCTGCGCGAGCGTGGCCGTCATCTCTTCGACCCGCTTGAAGCACAACGTGGCGTCCTGGCAGCCGTCGATCGGCGACCAGCCCACAGTGGACACGCCCGGCTCGGTACGCAGCGGGTCGTACACGAACACCCGCCCGCCGTGCGGCTCGGCGAGCCGCCGCCGGTGGTCGCCGGTCAGGCGCAGAAGGTCGCCGCGTGTCGTGGCGACGATCGCCGGGCCGTCCCAGGCGAAGACGCTTGGCGCGATGATGCCCGCGGTCTTGCCGTACCCGGGCGGCGCGACCACGCCGACTGAGTCACGGGTGTCGTGAGTCCACAGCCGGCGGCCGCCTTCCTGCGGGTCGTGGCCCAGGAACAGCGTCCGCTCCGGAGTGACCTCGAACTCGGCGACCATGAAGTCCTGCAGCCTGATCATTCGGTCCTCCTCACGGTGCTGGTCGGTGCCCCGAGCAGCCCGGCCGACAGGGCATAGTCGTCGCGCAGCGGGTAGCGTCGGCCGGGCGACTCCAGCCGCTCCATACGCAGCTCGATCGGCGGATGCGTGGCGCACACGGCCCGGTCCCAGCCATCGCGGCCCTGCTCGTAGAACCGCAGCCGGGCCAGCGCCCTCCGGAACCCTTCGGCGTACCCGGCCTCGATCACCCGGTCGTCGGCCGCGAGCTCGTTGGCCCGGGCGGTGTGGGCGTGGATCGGGATGACGATGCCGCGCACCGTCGTGGTCACCGACCACAGCAGCACCCGCAGCAGCCACTGGAGAGGCCGGATCCGGCCGGTGACGTCGATCAGCCGAACCGCGATCTCGTAGAGCAGGTACAGCGGCAAGGCCACGCCTTTGGCCCAGGCCGCCGAGATGGCGTGCCCTTCCTGCCAGTGCGCCAGCTCGTGCGTGACGACGCCGCCGACCATCACCGGGTCGTAGCCCAGGTCGTCCAATAAGCCTTGGTTGATGACCACGTGCCGGGTGAGCGCGTACGCGTTCGGCTCCCGCCGATCGTGGATCAGCAGCACTGGCGGCCGTGTGATGTCCAACCTGCGGGCGCACTCGGCCACGAGAGGAGCCAGCCACAGCCGCTCACGGCGGCTCATCCGCCGGCAGCCGCCGATCCGCAGCCGCAGCCCCTCGGTCGCCGACGAGCCCAGCACCCATAGCGCCCCGACGAACAGGGCGGTGACGACCTGGCCGACCGCGACCATCCACGGCCAGGTCGGATCGCCCTCGTACAGCGCCTCCCACGGCCATGTCGCAGCCATGTAGCCGAGCTTCCAGCCGCCCGACACCGCGCCGATCAGCGCGGCGACGATGCCGCCGATCTGCGCGGCCGCTGTGGGCAGCAGCTCCAGCGGCTTGACCGGCAGCGGCACGACGTAGCCGACGATCTTGTCCATGCGGTCCAAGACCCCAGGCCCGACCATCGTGCCGTTGACCAGGCCGACGATGCCGCCGAGCACCGCGCCGAACGCGGCCATGAGCAGCACCCAGGGCACGCCGAACCAGGCGCAGATCACGCCGGAGGCGGTGCTGCGCACGTCGCGGGTGAGGACTCCGGCGAGCCAGGCCCGCGCCGGTGGAAGCCGGGCCGGCCGTTCGCGCTGCTCAGGAACGGACTCGCCGGACCGCCGCGGACCCGGAACCGGCGGCGGCGTGGCCACCGCGACGGTCATCGGTGCCAAGCTCGAGCCGCAGTGCGGGCACGTCGTGGCGCTGGGCGGGACCGGCTTGCCGCACTGATCGCAGAACATCGTGCTCCTCCCCCCGTGAGGCCCCCGAAGGAAGGACCCGGCGCGGGGCACGGGGGAACCCGCACGCCGGGAGTCTGGTTAATGCGATTCGCCGGACCAGGTCAGCTCGTCATCCGGCTCGGGACGTGCGGCTTGTGGGCCGAACACGGGTTCACGGCGCATCCGGTCCAGGTAGGGCACGCCTTCGGTGTAGCCGGTGCCGGTGCGCTGCTCGCCGAGCATCCGCTTGGCCAGCTTGTAGTGGGTGGCCCGCCAGCGGGTCAGGCTGGCGGAGAACGCGTCCATGCCGCGCCGGACAGCCGCGGCCGTGACGGCGGGCAGGCCGGCGGCCAACGCCTCGGTCAGCGCGAGATTGACGGTGCGCTGACCGGCGAGGACCAGGCCGCGGATCGTGGGCACGGACTGGTACGCCGGGGAGTTCAGGCGCTGCGCGGATGGGGTCGCGCACAGCGACTCGACCGCCTTGGCTGCGTCGGACTGGATGGCGCTCGCACCGGTGGTGTAGGTGCGGAACTCGTGGAAAGACTCCGGCTGCATGGTGGCCAGCAGCGAGAACAGCGGCGCGGCCTCGTCCAACGTGTCTGCCGCGGCGTGCAGCTGTCCGGCGGCCAGGTCACCCGCCAGGGCGTCGAGGTGGCCGATTGCCGTCCGCAAGCTAAGTGCCAAGTCCGTGAACACCGTCTCGTACGACTGAAGGACCCGGATGAACATCCACTCGTCGTGCACCGTGGCGACCGGCAGCATGGACAACCGCAGGCCGCGTAGCTGCTCTTCGGTGAACCAGCTCGCCGCCGCCGTGGCGACGTCGGGACCGGCGCCGAGGTCGTCGGTGTCGGCCACGTTCAGCACCCGCCGAGCCGGTCCGGCCAGCGCGCGCCGGGCGAGCCGGATGCGCTTGTCGGCCAGCGCCGCCGATGGCCGGCGGCCGGGCAGGACGGTGTCTTGTCCGGCGGCCGTGTCGAGCTCGAACTGGATCAGATCCGTGAGCAGCCACAGCAGCAGTTCGTCACGGCGGCGGCCCGGGTCGCCACCGGCTCGGGGCAGCGGCAGCATGGGCAACGCCAGGTAGCTGCGGTAGTCGTAGCGGTGGTCGTATTTGTCGAGCAGGCAGTCCAGCCATCGGCCGAGCACGGGGTCCGGTTCGGCGTCGAGGTACAGCTGCGCCCGTACGGTGGCCAGGTGGTCCAGCAGGTCGGCGGGCATGAAGTGCTTGCCGACCTGCTGCACGGTGGCCAGCACGTCGTCATAGGGGAACGCGGCCTGCGGCCGGTCGATCGTCGTGGGAGTGGTCATGGCCGGGGCCGTCCTTCGGGGGTGTGCCGGTACGCGCGGACCGCATCGGTCACGGCGTCGACGTCGGCTTCGGTGTTGAAGTAGTGGCAGGCGACGCGCACCAGCCCGCCGCGAGGAGCGGTGCGGATGCCCTGCTGGGCAAGCCAGTGCGCCAGCCGTTCCGGGTGGGGATCACGCAGGGCGATGTGCGCGCCGCGCTGCTCGGCCGCGGGCAGGTTCACCTGTTCGCCGGCGTCGGTCAGCCGCTGGGCGGCGCGGGCGGTCAGCCGCAGCACGTGCTCGCGCACCGCTGCCAGATCGAGCGAGCCGACCAGGCTGAGGCCTGCGGCTGCTGCGTACGCGGCCGTCACCGGTGGCGTGCCGGTCTCGAATCGGCGGGCCGAGGTGGGCCAGTCCAGCGTGAACGGGTCCAGGGCCATCGGGTCGACGCGGCCGAGCCAGCCGGTCAGCGTCGGTCGGCGGTCGCCGCCCGCCGGGTCGCGGGCGTACAGGAACGCGATGCCCGGCAAACCGAGTCCGTACTTCGACGGCGACGCCACCAGGTAGTCGCAGCCGAGCTCGTCGACGTCGACGGGCTGCACGCCGAGCCCTTGGGAGGCGTCGACGATGACCGTGGCGTCCACGGCGCGGGCGGCGCGGGCCAGGTTGGCGACGGGCAACCGCGTGCCGTTGAGGTAGCTGACCAGCGGCACGGACACCGCGCGTACGCGCTCGTCCAGGACCGACAGGTAGGCGTCGGCCGGATGAGGGCCGGTGACGTCGACGAAGATGGGATCGCAGCCTCGGATCCGCTGGGCCAGCCACACGTGCGCCACCCCAGGCCATTCGGCGGGGCTGGTCAGCACCCGGCGGCGGGAACCGCGCCACACCAGGGCAGACGCCGCCTGGTAGACGCCGGTGGACACGTTCGGCACCACCGCCACCTGCTCGTCGTTGGCCCCGATGAGCCGCGCGAACCGGCCACGCGCGGCGTCGACGGCTTGCTCGAAGGCCGGCCACGGGTTGCCGCCGGCGAAGTCGGCGCACATCTGCCTCAGCGCATCGAGGACCGGTTCGCTGGCCGCCGCGACGCTGCAACTGGCCAGGTAGGTCTGATCGGCCAGGCTGGGGAACCAAGAACGGAACACCGCTGGCGACAGCGATCGGTCGACGACGGTCATGGCCGGTCCTCCGGCTGGCCGTAGGCGCTGCCCGCGCGGGCGCTCACCGTGGCGTATGCCTTCCAGACGTCGCCGAACAGCCGGCTCTGCGCGCGACGGGCCAGGACGTCCAAGGCGGTGCCTTGCGTGCCGCTGCCGCCGGGGCCGATGAGGCGGGCGGCGAGATTGAAGTGCCGCCAGCGCCAGTCGCTGATGGCGGTGTCCAGATCGGTGACCGCCGTGATCAGCCGGTGGGCGTCGACGGGCCGGGCGTGCTCGACGATCGCGACGAGGTCCAGCTGGTGACGGGCCAGGTATCGGTCCAGGGCAGCGGCCAGCGCCCGGCCGGTGGCCTCAGTGCGGTGCCAGCCGGGCGACTGCGCGGCCGAGCTGCGTCCGAGCTCGCGGCGGATGAGGTTGTAGTCGGCCAGGGTGAGAGTGGACAGCAGCTCCAGTGCGCTGCTGGCGATGCGTACGCCGAGGGCGGCCCGGCCGGTCATCCGCTCGGCGGCAAGCAGGTCATCGTGGTCGACGTGCGCTGCTGCCCGGCCGAGATCTTCCACCAGGCACGCCAACAGCAGTTCGATGACCTGATGAGTGGCTTGGAAGTGCAGCTCGTCCGGATGGGCGCGCACATGCGGCGGGCGCTGGAGCGACAGCAGCGTGCCGACGTGCATGTAGTCGCCGTACGGTGCGGACGGCGGGACAAGCGATGAACTGGGCATGAAGACTCCGGAGCGACGGGCCGCGAAGGACGCGGCGCGATGATTTAGAAGGCGGCGGCCCGCCCGGGGCGACCGGGCGGGCCACGGTAGTCAGCCGCCGGGGTGCGAGATCGTGTCGCAGCCCGTGACGGCCTTATGGCGCATCGCCAGGGCGGTCTGCGGGCCGTACACGCCGTCGACGACGAGGTAGGGGAAGCCGTGGTAGCGCAGGTACCGCTGGGTGCGGATAAGCGCCGCGCGGGTCCGCGGACCGTACGAGTTGTCCACCCGCAGCGTGGTCCCGATGACGCCCTTGTAGCAGCGGTTGAGTGACTGCTGGAGCGCGCCGACCGCGCTGGAGTGGGCGCCGTAGCCCATCCAGCAGCGCCAGGCGTTCCAGCTTTGCGCGATGTAGATGCGCTGCCCGGACGTGCTCATCCATGCGCCGTACCGGCAGTACGGCGTGGAGGAGGCGCTGGCCGGGCTGGCGACCGCCAGCAGCGACCCGGCCGCGAGGACCAGGCCGACGAGAGCGCGTACGAGGAAGCGGCGGCCCGTCATTGCAGCACCGGTTCCTTGTAGTGCCAGCACCGGTAGCCGACGCCGGACCACGCTCCGGTGTGGTCCATGGTGTAGGCGGTGTTCGGCCCGTACACGCCGTCGACGGCGAGGTACGGGTTGCCGTGGCTGCGCTCGTACTTCTGGACCGCGATGACAGCTGCCTTGGTCTTGGCCCCGTAGCTGCCGTCGACGGTCAGCCGGGCGATGCCGAGATTGACGCCGCCCCAATCCGTCCTGGTGTAGCAGTTGTTGATGTCGGACTGGAGTTGCTTCACGCCGGCGTTGCTGCTGCCGTACGACAGCCAGCATCCCTGCGACCAGACCGAGTAGGTGCTGTTCCAGCCCGCCGGATACTGCTCCCAGTAGCCCGAGCCGTAGTAGGTGTACGAGCGGGTGCACTGCGGTGTGCTGCTCGCGGCGGCCGGCGACGCGAACGCGAACAGGCCGCCCGTGATCAGCGCGAACGCGGCGAGGATGCGGATCGTCATCGTCTTCATGCCGATCACGCCGTCCACGACACGTTGAGACTGGTCCAGTAGTACGTGTCCACATACGCGTCGTTGATCAGCGGGTCGACGCCGATCGTGCCGTCGAGCTTGTCGTACGGCGCGTACAGCATCCGCCCGTTGTAGGTGCCCGACGCGAGGTTGGTGGTGTACCAGGTCCTCGTGACGTGCCTGCTGTAGAACTGGTTCGCCAACGTGAGCTCGACGCGCCCGAGCGAGCCGTCATCCCAGCGTGCGACCGGGATGCCCCGGGTCAGGTGCAGCCGGATCCACTGGTAGCCCCAGCACGAGCCGGAGTTGGACCAGCGCTGCTCCATCCAGCCGTAGTAGACCCCGCGCGAGTCGTAGACCGACTTCGTTCCGCCGACGCGGACGTTCGAGCCGCAGCCCGAGACGGCGCTCGGGTACTGGCCGTCGTAGCGGCCGGCGGGGTCGGCCGCGGATGCGGGCGTGGCGATCCCGACCACTGCGACCAGCGCAGCGGCGGCGATGGCCAGCGCGTACCGTATGCCCCAGCGCCGGCCGGGGCTTGTGGTTGTTGCCTCAGAGGTGATCATTACCCACTCCCATGGGTGTGACAGGCGCCGGGACCTGGGGCTCGTCAGTGCGGCGCCTGTTGCGCTGCGAGCCCTACTGCCAGAGCGGGCCGGAATCCCGCCGAGGCAGAGCTTTAAGGACCTGGTGCGTTAGTGGCCGCTCGTCGCGGTCGGCGCGCTTACGTCCGGCGGAGGCCGGGACAACCAGGTGCGAAGGACGAGGCACGCCAGCCCGGTGACCAGGCCGACAACCGCCCCGGCGATCCACAACAGCGACGTGCCGCCGACTGCGATCAGCGCCGAGGCGACCAGCGGTGCGACCACGGCCGCGCTGCCCTGTGTGGAGCCCCAGCTGCCGAAGTAGCTGCCGCGCGCGTGCGCCGGAGCGAGGCCCGCGACGACGCCGGGTGCGACGGTGAGGAACAGCACCTCTCCGCCGACCCAGATTGGCGTGGTCGCGGCGAACCACAACACGCTGTGGCCCATGCCCGTGATGGCCAGGCCAACACCGGTGATCGCAACGCCGAAAGCGCAGACCAGCAGCGCCGACGTGCGGGTGATCCAATGCTGGAGAAGCAGCTGCACCAGGGCCACAGCGAGCGGGTCGAGCGCCAGGATCGCCCCGAACGCCAACGGCGACGCCCCCGCCTGGTTGATGACCAGCGGCAGCGTGACGACCGACTGCATGTGGACCAGATAGAACAGGCCGGTGATGACCGTGAACGCGATCAGCCGCCGGTCGGCCATCGCCCGCAGCCGTCCAGGTTGACGCTGCGCCTGCGCAGTACTCGGGCCGCTGGGGAACGCGCGCCATACGGTCGCCGCGAACCCGAGGTTGATCACAGCGTTGAGCAGGAACAGCGACCAGAAGGCGTGATCGGCGAGGAGCCCACCCAGCAGGCATGCCACTCCCCTGCCGACGTTCATGACCAGGTAGAGCAGTGCAAGCGCCCGGCTCTGGTCGCTGCCACGCACGCTGTCGGTCATCAGGGCCTGGACGGCGGGCCGGTACAGGTCGAAGCTGAGCCCGACCAGTACCGCGGTGACCGCCAGCGTGCCGAAGGTGTGCGCCGCCCCGTACGCGAGGGCCGCGCCGGCCGACACGACGGCGCTGGCGATGATGACCGTGCGGCGGCCGAGGCGGTCGGCCAGGACTCCGCCGATCGGCTGCGAGACGGCCCAGCCGATACCGAACGCGGTCATCACGAGTGCGGCGGCGGTGCTACTCAGGTGCCTTTCGTGCGCCAGGTAGAACGCCCGGAATGGGATCACGACGAAGCCGATCCGCATGAACCCGACGCCGGCGAACAGTACCCAGAAGGAGCGCGGCAGCCCGCCGAAACGCCGGGCCAGCCAGCCGGAGGTTATCGGCTGCGCTGCTGGCTGCGGCACAGGCGGATGGTCGCGCCGGATGAGGGTTGTCACCGGGCACCGGCCAGCTGCGGCTCGTCGACGCGGACTCGGTAGCGTTCGGCCGCGTCGTGCATCATGCCGAGGACCTGGCCGACGCTGTCGCCTTCCAGGTAGGTGTACCCCGCGAGGCCGCCCCACAGGCCACTGCCGGTACGGCCGCCCTGCTGACCGACCTTGACCGCCACAGTGGCGTCGATGACGCCAGGGTGCCCGAGCAACGCCTGCCGGTCCGCGATCGCCGTCACGATCCCGGCCGGGACCGCTGGCCCCGTCCAGCCCACGACCGGATGCGGCGCGCGGGTCGTCAGCTGCACATCTGGCGTCTGGCCACAGGCGACCTGCGCCTGAATCGCGGGGACGTCGACGCCGTACGCGTGACCGATGGCCTGCTGGATGCCGCCGCCTCCCGGCCGGTACGCGATCTCGCCGAGCAGCCAGCGGCCGCCCGCGGTGCGCAGGACCTCAGCGTGGGTGAAGCCGGTCATGATGCCCAGCGTCTTGGCTGCCCGGGTCGCCAGGTCGGAGACGATCCGGCTGTCGTGCGATCCGGTCGGCAACAGCACCGAGCCCAGCATTCCGCCCATGCCGCGCAGCGGCGGTGTGTGGTAGAGGCCCGGCAGCTGGTAGACCGGCTCGCCGTCGATCCACAGCCCGTCGCAGTGGTACTCGTGGACGATGTCGACGTACTCCTCCACGAGGATTCGCCCCTGGCGCGCCAACCCCACAAACGCGGGATCACCGGCGTAGTACGGGCTGGCGTCGAGGGGGATCTCGAACCGTCCGGCCGTCTGCGCGTCGGCGAGCTCGTCCGGCGACCTGATCACGTGTGTGTTGGTCGACGCGAAGCCTCGCAGGGGCTTGACCACGATCGGCCAGCCGAGCTCGTCTGCCGCCGCGGCGACGTCGGGTACGTGCCGCACGATCCGGTGCTGGGCGACTGGCACGCCGCCCTGGTGCAGCCGGCTCTTCATGACGGCCTTGTCGACGTACCCGACCGCCTCATGCATCGTCTGGCCGGGCAGGTCGAGCAGATCACGGACGAACGCCGCCGGCACGATCGCGCCCTCCCAGCGGGTCGCCACGTGCTCGATCTGCCCGCGCAGGGAGGCGGCGACGGCGGCGATCTCCGACCAGGCGTCCCAGTGGTTGATCGTCACGACTCGGTACGGCAGCTGCTCGGCCGGGCCGCGCAGCCGCGCGTGCGGCTCGGTCATGCACACGATCGCCTCCTGACCAGCGGCGATCAGACCGTTTTCGATTTGCGGCATGTGATTGGCGAACACGAGTGTGGCCATGGCCGCTCCCTCCTTATTGGACACAAGAAGAGACCGGCAGGCGGCCGGCCCCAGCCGAGCGACCCTGATCGCCAGGGTTCGGCGTACGCGGAGCGCGCGTCGGCCGGGCCGGGGGCTCGGTGCGCGGCTGCTTGTCGGGCTGGCCGGTGGTCGGCTTGATGAGGTTCACAACGACCACGACCCGTTCGCCGGCGGTGCACCGAAGTCCGCGTGGCTGTCTGCGGCGAACTGCACTGCGAGGTTCATGAAGGACATCCCTCGGTCATCCAGGAGGGACGTCAGACCGCCGTTCGACGACCGCACGCTCAGCAGTGAGTGGAAGTCCCCCGGTTCGTAGCCGCGCCGCGCGCGGAGTTTGTGTGTCTTGCGCCGTCCCGGTGGCAAATCGGGCGACCTGGCCCGGCAACGGGCGGGCGATGCAACGGCGACGACCCCTCACGCAGGGTGGAAAAGGGTGAAAGCAGCTCCCCGCGTGAGAGGCCAGGCCAGGGATGCGGTAGCCCTCGCATGGCCGCATCCCTGGTCCGCCGCCGGGCGTCCATAATGACCATGACAGATTCCAACTGTCAATCCTGTTGGAAAAATCGTACTATGATCTAGGCGAATCTAGGTGGCTGGACGACCCATCGTGGACAGTCAACTACCTGGTCAGAGCGGTTCCCGCAGTTTCACCTCGGCCGCAAACGCGCTATCCGCTTCGAGCAGGGCGCCAAACTGCTCCGCCGCCGCTGCTGGGTCCCGGCTGGTCAGCCGTTCGGCAGTCAGGCCGACAGTGCAGCCGGTGGCGTACAGGGGCCAGCCCAGATGCACGGCCGACCCGATGTAGAGCTCGTCAATCACCAGCCGCAGCAGGTTCGTATCGACTTCGACCCGGGCAGTGGGATGGAGCGGAATCTGCACGAATCCATCCAAGGCGCGACCGAAGGCCAGCGACCAGCGGGCGACGGCCGTGAATGGCGCTTCGACAATGAGGAGCAGGTCGTCGCTCAGCGGCCACCATGTTGGCGTCAGACGAACCAGCGGCACGGGCGATGGGACCGACATTCGGGAGAACCGGGAATCGCGCGTGTCATCAACCTCCACCGAGCGACGCCTGCTGCCTTCCTGATCCCTACTGTTCTGCACCGCAACGTCCCCCCGTCGCATCCCACACGTCTTGATCTTTACGAATACGGTCCTTGTGGGGCTCCACGTCATGCCGGTTTCGGCTACGTCACGAGCCTGCCGGGTCACCCTCTGCGGAGCCAGAAACTGCCAGTACAGAAATCTGGAACTTCCACGGCTTTTCGCCAGATGGCCCAAACGCGACTCGCCCGAACGTCTGCACAGGACTATCCGATCGCTGCCCACACAGCCGCGCCCGTGACCAGGCCAACGACCACACCAGCAGCGATTTGGGCGAGGTCGTGTGCACCGACCCGCACCCGAGCCCAGCAAACGGCGGCGACCGCGAGTGCCGCGATGGTGCCAGGCGGCCCGTAGAGGCCGACCAACGCCGCCGCCGCGGCGGTGATCGTCGCGGCGTGCGCAGAGAGCTTCCAAAGCAGGTTCGCCGCCGTTACCACGGCCCCCACAGCGCCGAGAACCGCGACGGCCGCTCGTACGGTCATTGGTGCGTTCAGCCGGGTGAGCAGACCCCATCCGACGGCGACGGCGAGGACCGACAGCGACAGCGGGATGGCCCGCTGCTCGCGTCGGTCGATGTGGTGGCTGCTGAGGCCGTACAGCCGAACCCCGGTCAGGATGATGGCCAAGGGCAGTGCTGCGGTGAAGACGACGGCCAGCAGCGCCCATCCCAGCCCGCGCCAGCCTGACGGCAGGCCGGCCAGGATGGGCAGCAGCACAGCGACCACTCCCGGGGCAAGCGCCTCGGAGATGATCCGGGCGGCCAGCGGCGGCGACGTGTCGGCGAGGGCGGTCATACCGGCTCCGGCGCGAGCGAGTGGTCGCGAGCGATCCGGATCCGCCGGCCTTCGGCGATGGCTTCCTCGGCCTCCGGACTGGGCGTCCAGCCGGTGTCGTCGGTCGATCGGTGCACCTCGGCCAGGACCGCGGCGGCGACCGGTCCGGAGAAGCCGTTCGACACCTTCAGCAGCCATTTGGCTTCCTGGGGCCAGTCCGGGAACGCTCCCGTCTTGATCTTGCCAGCGGGATCGGTGGTCTTCGGCGCAGCGAAGCCGCGAGTCTTGAGGTAGAGCGCCACCCTGACGACCGCGGCCTCCACGACCGCGTCGAACCGCTTGCCGGATACTCCGTGGCGCTGTGCGTACGCGGCGGCCAGGTCCTGGACCCGGCTGTCCATGTACGGGGTCAGTCGCAGGTAGACGTCGCGGATCTCGGTGATGCGCCGCGCCAGCTTCTGGTGCTGGCGGGCGAAGATGCACCCGAAGTTGTATGCCCATCGGCGAGCCGCCGTCTCGAGCAGGTGCTCCTGATGGTCATCGGTCAGCGCTGCCCAGAACGGGTGCATCAGGCAGCACTGGTATGCCCGGTACGAGCGCATGGCCCCGCCGACGAGGATCGGCAGCGCGACCGCGAACAGCAGGCTGCCTGCGGCGACGGCCAGGCCGCCGAGATAGACCGGGTTCAGCTGGCCGGGAAGATCAGCGGCGCCGAGGTCGTCGGCTACGGCGATCACCAGACCGCTGAGGCCGTACACGAGGCCGCCGATGCCGGTGACGACCGTGAACCACAGGCCGATCCGGATGTGCACGACAGCGCGGTTGTAGCGAATGGCGGGCGTCATGGCGTACCGGGGCGCGTACCGCAGGATCTCGACGCAGGTCCATGTCATGTGCCCGAAGTAGAGCGCGAGGTAGATACTGATGCCCAACTTCGTGGTGTTCTCGGCTTGCCACTTGTAGGGATTCTCGGCTGTTGGAGTCGAGAACAAGGCCACCGCCATGCCCGTGACGACGATGGCCCAGATCGCGAGCCGCAGCTGCGTCGCCCGGCGGGCGCGCTGCCCGGTGTGGACCCAGTGGATCATCATGACCTGTGCGCCGACCGCGCCGGCGAGGCCGCAGCTGTTGGCGATCCAGCGGGCGGTGTTGTCGTAGCCGAAGAATGAGTCGATGCCGTTGTAGGCGGCGGGGGTGAGCAGGAGGAACGACGCGCACCCGAAGACGATCATGCACAGCTTGGAGATGCGGCCGGAGGTCCGGCTTTCCTTATTGCGTATCAGGTCGACGACGGCGACTGCGGAGCCAAGAAACAAGACGATGGAAAAGACGATCGCGAACATGGGGGGTGGCCTTCCATGCGGTGTCGAAGGTGTCCAGGACGCGGCTGACGTCGGCTGGTACGTCGCGTGCCTGCTCGCCCAGCCGGGCTTGGGCCAGAATGGCTCCCGCCAGCAGCTCGGCCTCCTGTTCGGGCTGTCCGCCGTGGACCGCGCGGAGGGCGGCCGGGTCGGACAGCATCGCGGGCGGCACGCCGAGATGGCCCATGAGGATGTGGGCGATCTCGTGCAAGACGAGATGGTCCCGGTGCAGGCGAGGGGCCTGGTCGGTGTAGACGATGTGGTCTGCTGCGGCGTCGGCGAACCAGAAACTGCTCACCGCACCGTAAAGCGGCTGTGCGTACAGATGGATGGGACGCTGCCGCAGGGCGGCGATCTGCTCAACGAACGCGTCCAGAGACCACGGGTCAGGCGTTCCCAGCGACGCTGCCAGTTGTTCGCAGCGCCGCTGAATCACGGCAAGATCACTCACCGCACGTCCCCCGTGGAGTCACCGATCGGCCCTGGCTACAGGTTGTCCGGCTTGATCTCGCCGGAGACGATGCGGTTGATGATCTCCTGAACCCCCTTGAGGTCCTCGGGGTCCAGGCGCGAGGCGCGGAACGCGATCGCAGCCACTTCGGCTGGCTGCGAGCAGGCGAATCCGGCCACTGACGGTGGGATGAGGTAAGCAGGGTCGACGTTGAAAAACTCGGCGATCCGTACGAGGACCTTGACATGCGGGTCGTCGGCCTTGCCCGTGGCGATGGCGTGGATATGGCCGTGGGTCGAGCCGGTGGCCGCGCCGATTTCGCGGTAGGTGTAGCGGCTGCCGTCTGGTTTGCGGCGGCTGTCGATGAGGTGTTGAAGCCTGCTGGCCAGGGTCGAGCTGTCGTCAGTCATACATGTCCTTGAGCAGGAGTTCCGGGTTGCGCAGGGGGTGTATTCCTGATTAGACAGGAACGCGGATTTGTCTTCTGGGCTTGACACGTAACTGGTGGATCACTCTATGCTTGCGGCTCCGGTAGATCAACCCCGTTGAGTGTCAGCGTCCGGGGCAAGTCCGGTGGAGGTTGGTGTATGGCGCCTGCGGTAATCCCCTCGCGTTCCACATCGCGCGTACGCCCGCAGCTGGTGAAGGGTGCGTCGACGCGTGTCCGCGCTGCTTTGAGCAGGTCGACGGAGCTGAACCGGCTGATGGTCAGCTGGCGTGAACGGCTCAACCCTGACGAAGTAGCGGGCCTGGTGCACTCGTCCGGCCGTCGCAACGTCAGCCAGTTCGAGATGGCGGCACTCTGCGAGGTGTCCGAGGCGTGGTACGGCGCGCTCGAACGTGGAGACCTCGACCGCCGGTACTCGGCCGACTTCCTAGATCGCGTTGCAGCGAACTTGAAGCTCTCGACCGGCGAGCGCAGGGTGCTGTTCCTGCTGGCCACCGGCCGCGAACCGTCCGCCCGACCGCCGTCCGCGCCGAAGATCAGTTCTGCCGTGGTGGCCAGGCTCAACCGAGAGCCGTGGCCCGCCTACCTGGTAGACACAACGTGGCAGATCCTCGCGCGAAACGACGCCACGCAGCGATGGCTGCCGGGGCTCATCGGCGAGGCCGGAGGCAACCTCATGCGCTGGGTGTTCTGCTCTCCCAGTGCGAAGAAGCAGATGGTGGACTGGGAATACGACGCACACCTTGCCATGGCGCAGCTGCGAGCCAGGTTCGCCGTCGCGCCGGAGCACGACCGGCTGCAACAGCTCATCCACGAAATCCTCGCCACCAGCGAGTTCGCCGCATCGCTGTGGAAAGACGACCCGTGCATCTGGCTGCACGACGACGGCAACCGCCAGCGGTTACTCCTACCGGGATCCACGAAGGCGCTGGGCGTCGAGATCCTGTCCAGCACACCGCTGCGCAATCCGGATCTGCGGGCGTACTCGCTGGTGCCAGTGGCCGGCGCGATCCCGGCCGACTGCACGGACGCCGCTCCTGCTAACGAGGGAGATGCTGACCTCGCCTGGCGTGCTACCTGCCACCCCGGTGCCCGGCCACGACCTCGCAAGATCACCATACGTCGAGCCGCAGCGTAGGCACCCATCCTCAGCGTGCCGCACGGATCGACGGCGCCCACAGGGGTGCGGGGTGCGGCTACTGATCGCCCGGCTGGCTGTACACCGTCTCGTCGAGCATCCGCTGGCGTCGCTCCGCCACCTCGGCCCGCGACGCGATAGGACTCCGCGCGGCCTCATACATGAACGTCTCAACCATCATCGCGAAGTTGTCCCAGCTACCTTCCAGCTCGAACTTCGCGTAGAGGAGCGCCCATAACTGAGGAGACAGCCGGATCGTGACCATCTCCTTGCTCTCTGTCCACGGAGGAAGGGCGCGCGGCAACCTCTCGGCCAGCGCCTCCTCCAGCGTTGGCGGAAGGCCCGCCGCGGCGATGTCCGCAGGATCGCTGGTTTGGTACTGGCGGCTCAGAGCGGCGGCCTTCCGCCGCCGGAGAACGCCCAGCGCCTCCTCATCGGTGACTGGCTCCGTGCGGTCCGGCTCGGCCAGTAGCGGAGCGTTTTCCCCGGGCAGCGCGTGGGAGGGGTCGACCTGGACGAGATACCGTGGGTCGGCTGACACGTTGTAGCCAGGGCGGATTTGAACCTTGCGTCGCGCTCTACGCTCCGGCCGCGGATCGCTGTAGGTTCGGCCCGTTTCGTACTCAGCCACCGTGAAAACCCCAAATCGCCTCTGCCGCCTCGGCCAACTGTATAGCGCTTTGGAACATGGTAGGGGCCTCCACAGGATGAAGAGAAGTTCACGTAGGCCAGTTTTGGCTGTGCCCGAATGTCCAGTTCGGGGCTACCGACCTGTTCGGGTGAGGACCGCGCGAATGCGAAGTTCAACTGCCTCGGCCGTGTCCTCGTCAAGTACGGCGACGCGTTCAGTGAGCCGGCTGGGGACGGCATATCCGAGGCGCAGCGGTGTCACCCAGCCGTACCCGGGGATGGTGACAGCCAAGATCGTGTCGGGATGCTTGTCGGACGGGTAGATGGCCAGCGTGGGTACGGTGGGCGGGTTGTACGCCATGGCGTCATCGCTGGCAATGATCAGGTGGTACCCAGGCAGGCTCGTTACTCCGCTTGCTGATTCGTACCGCCAGATCTCGCCCCAGTGGGGGGTCATGCGGCCAGACCGGTCTCACGCTCGAGCAGGGCGCGCTCGGCTTCCTCTGCATCGGCCAGGTCCGCGGGCAGCCCCTCGAATCGGCGATGAAGATCGGCCATCGCCTCTTCCAACTGCTTCCTGCGCGCCCACAGCGCGAGCTCGACAACGTCGGCAGAGACGACGGCGGCCATCTGGCGGCCCCGGCGGGTAAGCCATGTGATCGACCCTTTGCCGTGCGCCGTGTTCTCGGCGAGGGTCGGGAGCTGTTCGCGAGCCTCGGAGATCGGTAGGGCTGCCGGCTCGTACGGCCGAGGTCTACGGAGCGGACTTGGCATGTACGAATCGTACGACTCGTACGGTAGTGATCGCCAGGTTCCTGCCGCGATCAACGACGCCTCCGCCGGCCGCATCCCGGTGCTCGTCGACACCGCGGCGTACGCGGCGCGCGCGGCCTACCCGAGCCGGACCTGACCGGCGCCGTCGCGGACCTTGCCGAAGCCGGGTTCATCGGAGGTCCGGCCCGCCGGCACCACAGACAGCGACCCAGCAGCCCGTTCCCCCGTGCGAGCTGCTGGGTCGCTTCACATCCCCGGTCAGAACAGCCGGTCGACCGCCTCGTGCGCCTCGGCGGCGGCCAGGACGTCGACGGCGGCCCCGAGCGGTTCGGCGCCGGCGACGACGGCCAGAAGCACGTCGACATGACACGGTTCGCCGTCGAGCGAGCACCAGCAGGCCACGTCGGCCCCGGCCAGCTCGGCGCGCGCGGCTGCCACGAGATCCGGCCGGTCGGCCAAGTCGCGGGCGTAGCCGAGCAGCGCCCCGGAGCGGCCGTGAACGGCCGGGCAGGCCCGGCACTGGCCGATGCGGTGCCTGTTGGCGTACCGGCTTGCGGGCAGGCCCGGCGCGGCCCGCCCGGCGTACACCGCACCGGCCGGCACCTGCCCGTGGTACAGGTCGCCGAGCACCTTTACCCGCCGCGCGCCGGTCACTGCGGCCGCCGGGCCACGCGTAGCAACAGCGGGCGCAACTTCGGCGTGGCCGCGTCGAGCGCCGCCTCCGGGCCGGACAGCAGTTGCGCGACGGTGATGCCGTAGTGGGCGGCGAGCTTGTCGCAGTCGTCGAGTGTCCACATAGAAGCACCGGACTGCTTGCGGGAGATCTGGCCCTGCGATAGGCGCAGCGTGCGGGCGAGGTCTTCCTGCCGCTCACGGCTGGCGGCCATGAGGACGTCGACGGTCTCGCGGAGGGTCTGAAGCGTCGTCACTCAGCAAGTATGTACATCGTGCATGTTCGTATGCAATGGGTGCATCAGAGGTGTGCTGGGCAAGGGCTACGGTGCCGTCCCATGAGGAATCCCACGGCGGACCGGCACGCTACGATCAGCGCCACATGGTGTGCGACTCCCCGCGGAGAGGCTGACAGCACCATGTCCAAGAGCAGGCAGACCACACGTTCGGGACGTGCCAGACGAGCACGGCGTCTGCCGAGCGGATTCGGGACCGTCCGCGACGTCGTGACGTTCCTTGTCGGAGTGATCATCCTCGGCCAGCAGACCTTCGTCGCCGAGCACGCGTCGTGGCCCCTCGTCGTCGTAGGCACTACCCTGCTCGGCGCACCGCTCGTCCTGCCCCGGCTGCCTGAGAAAGAATCTTGGGACAAGACTCCGTGACACAAGAGGCGTAGCGCGCCGCGAGACGTAAGCGGCCAGCCGGATCGATGATCCGTCCATGACGAACGACAAGGCCATTGAGCCAGCTCAGGACACCAGCGCCCAACCGTTGACCGGTGAGACCAAGAGCCTGACCGCCAGCGGTGCGCTGGATCTGATCGACCACGCGATCGGCGTCGTGCCGTGGGCCGCAGGTGCCGTAGCGGCAGGGAAGGTCGCGGTGGAGGCGATCCGCCAGAACGGCGAGACCCGTCGTACTGAGATCCACGAGCAGCACGAGACCCACCGGACTGAGATCCGCGCCCAGAGCGGGACGGAATAGGTCCCGACCCCGGCGACCGCTCGCGCCGATAGCAGGGCGATGGCCCGCGAGCGTGACGAGAGATTGCACGCTGCGGGCCGTCTGGCACGGTAGCGGGTGGATACGACGAAGGGCGGCCCCGGGGCGGGGGCCGCCCTTCTGGTTCCACAGAATCAGACGCGTTCGACGTGGATGGCGATGACGCCGAGGGCTTCCTTCTCGGCCGGGTAGATCAGCCGGATGTTGGCCAGCTGCTCGGCCCGGCTGGCGGTCGGGTTCACCGAGGAGACGTTCTCGTGGTCGAACATCTCGTCGAACGTGGCGTAGTGGCCGATCTTGGTGATGCGGGTCAGGCATTCCTCGCCGCGGCAGGTGAACTTCAGCAGCTGGCCGGGGGCCAGGCGCTTGTTGGATGGGTACGCGACGCGGACCTCAACGGTCTTCTTGCCGGAGGCGATGAGGTCGAAGTAGCGCTTGTAGATGGGCATCTCGCGGGCCCTCGGCCGGGTCGCGAGGTCGGCCGGCCGTTGGGCCATGAGAACTCCCAGTTCGCTGGTGGTGAAGGATCGGAAGAAGTGCTTCGGGTCGGCGAGCAGCCCGGACACGAGCCACAGCAGCGCGTCGACGTACTGGTCGACGGTGCCGTCCCAACTGGTCGTGGCCAGCATCCAGTCCTCGATCCCGGTATGCGCCGGGCTGTCCGGGGCCGCGCGCAGCAGGGACTTGGACAGCTTCGCGCCGGATCCGGACAGGACCATCGGGGTGAAGATCCGGGCGGGCATGTCCTGCGCCGGTGTGCCGAGCGCGAGGAGAGCGCCGTCGACGAGCTGGGCGCCGAAGGACCAGTCGCCGCCTTTGACCATGACGTAGAGCACGTCGCGTTCGCGTACGAGGGCGCGTTCCTTGATGACGTTGCGGTACAGGGTGGCGAGGTCGAGGTAGCCGCCGTCGACGGGGTCGATGACCATCTCGTAGTCGCCGTGCTCATAGCAGACGGCGGTGAAGATCGCCCCGTCGTCGTCGACGCGAACGAGGCGGGTCTGCTCGGCGCGTTTCTCGGCCCAGCCGCAGGCGGGGCAGGGCAGGCGGGTGTGGACAATGCCGGTCGAGGGGTTGAGCCACCAGCGGATCTGGTCGAAGCGCTCCAGGGAGCGCAGGAACTCGGTGCGGAACGCCGGGGTTTCCTGCTGCTCGGTGTAGGTGTCCAGCTCGTATTCGGTGTCGGTGGCGTCGGAGAGGCTGTTGAACAGCTCCCGGTAGTAGCGCTCGATCAGGTCGGTGATGCCGTCCTTGCCGAGGGCGTGGAAGTAGGTGATCTGGTACGCCCGGTGCGTCTCCGGGTCGAGGGTCACCTCGTACGGGGCGTTGTCCAGCGCGCTGAACCGCACCGTGGTGTCGACGGAGAACGCGCGGCGGGCGAGCTTGGCGAGCAGGAACGCCGAGGACTGGACGATGTTCGTGCCGAGGTGGGGTGCGCCGTTGATCTGGGTGCCGACGACGAACACGATCCGCTTGGGCCGGTTGGCGATCACCTTCGGGCGGATCATGTCGATGGTGCGTAGCAGTGCGTTGGCGAGGACCGTGTTGGGTGAGAGCACCGCCGGCGGCTTATCGGGGGTGGTCGGTGGCATCGCTACTCCTCACGGCTCGGGCGGGGCAGGCGCAGATTGGCGCAGATGAAATCGAGACGTTCTGTGGGGTCGTCGGCCGGGACGAAGATCGGGCTGTAGCCGGCGTCGTAGTAGCCCTGCACGATCAGTTCGTGCACTCGGCGGATCTCGCGGTCCTGCGCCCACACGACGTCGTGTTCGTCCTCGAACGTGTCGAGGGGGTCGAGGATCATGACGGCGTCGTAGCGGTAGCGCTGGTTGGCCTCCTCGAGTTCGGCGTACGGCTCCAGGCCGAAGAACCGGTCCCAGCCGTAGCCGTCGGGGATGCCGCGGTTGTAGAACCGCACGCCTTCTGTATGGGCCTGGAACTCGGCGACGAAGGCCTGCAGGACTTCGCGGGAGTAGTCGCGGCGGTCCTCGCGCAGCAGGTGCCGGCCGAGCCGGGCGCGGTGCGCCCGGTAGATCTCCCGGGCGGCTTCCTCGGTGGAGACCGGCATCCCGGCCCTGACGATGGCTTCCAGGACGGCTTCCTTGCCGGCCGAGGGGCCGCCGGTGATGACGAAGCGGCGGGCCGGGCCGGTGCGGATATCAGTGATGGTCATGATGCGTTGCTCCCGGTGCTGGTGGTGGTGAGGTACGGCGCGAACAGGTCTTCGACCCACTGGTCGCGTACGCGCTGCCCGGCCGCGTCGGCGGTCAGGTCGTCGATGAAGGTGCGCAGCCGTTCGGCGTCCGGGCCGCGATGGCACACCAGGTCGAGGTCGTCGGGCGTAAGCTCCGGCGTCCATCCGGCCATCCCGACCAGGTGCTCCGGGGCGATGCCGCCGTGCAGCAGCCGGGCGCCGTACGCGCGCCGGTACGCCCGGATCTCCACGTGTAGCTGCCCGAGCCGCCACAACGCGGCTTCGGCCGCGTCGACGTGTTCCCCGGAGCCGGGGTCCATCGACGACCAGCGGGCGCACGCGAGCAGTTCGGCGCGCAGCGCGTACACCGCCGCCCATAGACGGCTCAGCTGCTCCTCGTGCTCGACGGCTTCCCACGCGAACATGTCCGCAGGCAGCGGCATCGGGCGGGCGACCATCGGGATCAGCTGCGGCGGCGCGACGCGAGTATTGGCCATCCGCTCGCTGTCGGTGTCGAGGGCCTGGGCGAGCTGGGCGAGGATGCGCGGCTCGATGTGCTTGCGGAAATGGTCCGGGTGCACACCGAGGGCCATCGCCGCGCCTTCGCGGCGTTCGGTCAGTGAGTTGCCGATCGTGCCGGTCCAGGTGCCGAACAGGATCGCCGCTGCGAGCGAGGTCTGGTGGTCGGCGATGCGGTCGATCAGCTGACGCAGCAGGGTGTTGAAGGCTTCCACCCGGTTGATCCAGTCCGGCCCAGCGGCCCGGGCGGTCACGCCGGGCAACGCCAGCAGGCTCTCGCGGATCGCGGTCCCGGCGGGCAGGCCTTGACGTAGCAGCGCGCGGAGGTCTTCCGCGGTTGGGGTCGGGCTCTTGTTCGGGGTCATGACATCAAGTCTGCCACCGATACCCAGAAAATACCCAGTGACGTACCCAGAAAATACCCAGTCGAAGGAAACGAGCCAGGCGGCGAAGGTGTCCGAGAATCGAATGATTTCCGGACACGATCCACAACTGGCGATCGAGTGGAGCGTGCCTACCGAAACGTGTCCGAGAAAATGTCCAAAAACTACTGTGTCCGAGAATGATTGAGGGCAAGGTTTCTCGTACGCTCAGGCGGTGACCGACACCCCCACCGCGTTGGTGCTCGCCCCCGATGACGCCCTGGAGCCGTTCCCGATCGCGGCCGGCGGTCTACTCATCGGCTACGGCCGCGTGTCGACCCGCGGCCAGAATCTCGACCGCCAGATCCGCGCACTCACCAAATGCGGCTGCGCGAAGATCTTCACTGACAAGCTGTCGGGCAAGAACACCGACCGGCCCGAGCTGATCGAATGCCTCAAGTACCTGCGTGAGGGTGACACTCTGGTCGTCCCGAGCCTCGACCGACTGGCCCGCTCACTGCAAGACCTGATCACGATCACCGTTGACCTTCGCAAGCGCGGCATCGGATTCAAGAGCCTGCACGAAAACCTGGACACCACCACCTCCGGCGGCCGGCTCGTATTCCACGTCTTTGCCGCCCTCGCCGAGTTCATCCGGGAACTGATCATCGAGAACACCCGCGAAGGCGTCGCCGCCGCCAAGGCTCGCGGCCAGCGGCTCGGCCGCCCGAAGGCCATGACCGAGGAACAGGTCAGCCACGCCGTCGCCCTGCTGTCCCAGCCCAAAGCCAGCGCGAAGGCCATCGCCGAGCTGCTCGGCGTCTCCCGCTCAACGCTGTACGCCTACGTTCCGGAGCTCGCCGCCATCCGGGCCGCCGCCGCGAAGCAGACCGCCGCTGAGGTGCCCGCCCAGCGCCCGGCCCTGACCCGCGAGCCGGAGGCGTGGTGGCAGCTCGCCGAGTTCACGCTGAACCACAGCGCCACGTACGGCTGGCAGCTCACCCACCAGCTCTACCCGGCCAATCCCGGCCACCCGATCCCCGTCGAGAACTACCCGGCTGGCAACAGCCGCCTGCGGCGCAACATCGTCGCGGCGCAGGCCGCCGCCGCGGCGGCAATTGAAGACCTCACCGGACACCGCGTCCAGGACTGGGAAGAAGAGGAGGATGCCGCCGGCGAGCCCTACTGGGAGGCGTTCCTAGACGGCCCGCTCCACGAGCTCGCGCGCCGCGGAGGACACTGACGGACCTGACGGACTACGTGTTCAAGTCCACAACGCTCTCAGCTGCTCGCGAGTCACGCTCGCATGGGAGCGTGAAGCGAGCACAACAGCGCGATATGGGCACGCCTGACGCTGTAGGAGTGACAACAGACGCATCACGCTGAGCGATAGGAACGCCTCGTTAGCGTCACAACAGCACAAAGAGACGACCTCGACGTGCTACCGCGCGTTTAAACGCACACTGCATGACAAGTGGATACGGTTGATGCGCTACAGTCACGCAAGAGTCGGTTAAGTCAACTAGACACCACGACGCGAAGAAGCCCCCGTCCCGACCGGACAAGCCAGAGACGAGGGCCCTTCACCACGTAGCCTCACCTGGCGAACAGCCTGGTGGGGCTACATCCCTTTGAGGGTGCGTACGAGGTCCGTCAGAGACCAGATGATCTGTAGCTTGACGACTAGCGTCACGAGCACCACTAGATCACCGGGTTCGTCCTTCTTCCGCTTCACCCTCACCACCTCCTTCCCGCGGCGCGGGCCCGGCCCGAAGGATCCGGGCATCGGAGGTTGGTCGGAATGACGTTATCAGGCCCCGGTCGAGTCTGATTGCCGAGAGTCACCCCGCACAGTGGACCGTCGGGTGTGTCCCATGCTGAGCTGCGGAAACAATGTGGACCTTGGGCCGTCGGCCCAGTCACAGACGGTGATCGTGGCCGCCGTGGGTGCCCGTCGACGCGACGGTCAGAAAGAACCTGCGCGACGTCGATTCCGGCGATGCTCGCCGTCCGACAACTCGCTGAGCCGCGGATATCCACGACTACGCGTCGGCGAGCATGCCGATCTCAATGCGCGCCTTGACCTCAAGCTCTGAGCCCTCGACGACCTCGGCACGCTCCTCGGCGTTCCACTCCTTCGCCGAGGTCTCGACCGAATGAGCTAGTTAAGTCAGACTTGACAACGTGGTTAAGTCTGACTTAACTAGTGCCATGGATACATTCGCCATGCTCATTCCGGCTGACGACGTCGCGCGCATCAAAGACGAGCGCCTTGACGCATACGAGATCGACGGCTGCGCGTTCTGGCTGAACTGGAGCCAAGAATGGACCAGCCCTTCCCGCTACCAGGCCGACGTATCGGACGTCCACAAGGGACTGTGTGTCGGCGTCACGAGCCTGCGCGGAGTGGTCAGCCAGGAGCCGCATGAGCACGGCCAGTGGACGTTGACCACCAGCTACTACAGCAACGGAACGTGGGTCCAGCGGCCCACTCGCGTCGACGGCGTACGCCCAGACGACCTGGCCGAAGTCCTCGGCCTCATCCTCGACACCTTTCGGGCGTCGCGCCTTCGCCAGCAAGCCGCGAGACTGCACCGCGGCCGCATGCTCCAGGCCCTCACCGCCGCCGCCGACGCCTACGACACCGCCGCAGCTGGGAACGCCAAGTGGACCGCCGGGCAGACCCGCGATCGCGTCATTGAACAGGCGATCGAGCAAGACCTACTCGACGACGACGAGATCCAGGAAGCCGCCCGGGTCACCGAGCTGACCGTGAGGAACATCAACAACCAGGTGAGCCGGGGCGCGCGCCGGGCGCCGCTGTACGGCGACCTGCCGATGTTCGCCGCCCGCCATGGCCTCAAGCCGGCCAGCCTGCACGTCTACCGCAGTCGTGGCAAGGATGCGCTGCCGCCGGAAGACCTGTCGCTCAGCGGCACTCCTGGCTGGCTCGTCGACACCATCGAAGCGTGGAAGCCGGCTCGGGGACCGCGTACGCGTCAGGCCCGGCAGACGAGCGAATCTCCGTCATGAAGGTCATCCACCTGACCGAAGAGCACCCCGAGTACGGCCGCTACGCGGCGATGCTCTGCGAGGAGCCGCTGCGGACGCAGTGGTGGATGGACGCCGAGTCCGGCCATGAAGAGGGCACCTCGTACCTGATGGTCCTCGACGTCGACGCCAGCGGCGCATATGTCCCGGCGGCGTGGGCCGGGTACGCCTTCGAGCGGCTGGACGAGACGGAGGCAATGTTTCAGGCACTCCCCCGCGAGATGCGAAAGCTTGCCCGGCTGCCGATCCTGCGCTGCCGGGACAACTACGTGGCGCATGGCTTCCGCGACCGCGACCCCGAGCGGTACGAGACCGCGTACGCCGCGCGCCATCAGCTGGTCGTTTCGCCCTGGCAGGGTCTGGCCTATACCTATCTCTATGACCCGCCGAAGACCCGCCACGAGCGCGACGGCTGGTTTGCTGATCCCAACTCCGACCTCGGTCACGGCTTTTCCAGCCCGGACGCCACCAGCGGCATCGTCCATGAGTGGTGGCGGCTATTCCGCTGCGGTATATGACGTCTGGCCGACGTACTGGGCTCCCGTGTGTCCCGTCCTCCGGAGCTGATGATCCCGCAGCACGAGGGTGTCAACCGCTGACTAGCACGGTCACACGGCGCGCAAGTGCCGTCCGGTGCCGGTCTGAGTCTCCTCCTGGGGGATCGGCCCGGCGGAGAACGGCAGCCGGATCTTCGCGCTGCAGGGCCGGGCCGCGGCACCCCGGCCACGAGCGGTCACGGAGACGTCGATCGACCGGATCCGGCCGTGGCCCATACCCAGGCCGTTGTAGCTGCGCTTGGTCACGTCGAGGGTGAGATCGGTCTGCGGGAGCCGGTCCCGGTCGCCGAACGGGATGAAAGTGCATCCACGCCGACGTGCTCGGGCGGCCAAGGAGCGGGCGTCGGCGTCGCTGATGCCGCCGTCGGGCAGCCGCAGCACGACGATGCTCATCCCGTCCATGAGGATCGCCGTCGCCTCGATCAGCTTCGCGCCCGGGTTCGGCACAAGGATGATCTGTTCTAGCTTCGCGCCGGCCTCGTGCAGCGCCGGCGGGGCAAGTTCGGGCCAGCCGACGATCGCGACCCAAGCGCCCTGGCCGCTCGCCTCGCCGACCAGCGCGCACAAGAAGGTCGCTGACCCGGCTACGCCGACGACAGCGCCGCGGCGTAGGCCCGGCCACGGCAGCAGAGGTTGGATGGTGGAGTGCACCGGCAGGGGCGGAGCGGGTTGCAGCTCGCCGACCTCGGCACCGGTCGCCACCGGCCGGTGCATCTCCTCGGTCGCCGTACGCACGGCGGCCCGATCGCGGACCACAGAAAGCGCCCGAGCGACGTCGGCAGGCCCACTGATGCGGTTTTCGTCGTCGAAAGCTGCTGACGATGTACGCATAGAGTCCTCCTGCTCGGGCTGGTGATCCAGCGCTCGGAGGGGGAAGGCTCCAGAACACGTGTACTAAATCTAGCAGGCAGTTCTGTTCATGGCGCAACCCGCGCGCCGTGGCCGTCCCCCGGTCGGTCCGGCTGAGTGAGTGACTTGGCCAGCCGCACGCCACGAACGGGTCCGTGGTTTTCGTCGGCAGTCCACGTATACCCAGCTGACAGATAGAGGTCGATCGCCGGATGCTGCTCGGGGCCGGTAAGGAGGGTGGCGGTGGTGAACCCGTTCCTGCGTGCGTGCTGTTCGAGGGCCTGGAGGATTGCCCGGCCATAGCCACGGCCCTGCGCTTCCGAATCGACGCGCATGCGCAGGATCTCGCAGATGTCTTGGTCGACTTCCCGTAGACCGCCCATGGCGACCACCCGAGCGCCTAGGGTGCCGATGAGCATGGTGCCGCGACCGTTGAGATACGAGGCGGCGATGTCGTCTAGATCGCCTGCGTACACGTCAGCGGTGTCGGGCACGCCGGCAGCCCGCAGCCCGTACCGGTTGAGTTCCACGATTCGCTCGTGGTCGGTGGTCTGATATGGCCTGATCTGGAAGCCGTCATCGTGCGCCATCGTGCAAGGAAATCATCCGTCGAGACCGGCGGGGCCGAGGGCCAGCACCTCGTGCAGAGTCCGCACCGCAGGCAGGTGCCGGCGGTCGGCGGGCACGGCGTCGGCTACCGCCACGCCACGTCGGAAGACAATCGCCGGACGGTAGTCGGCGCGCAGGCCGAGCAGGATCTGACTCGCGTAGACAGCACCGGCGGTCACGTCGCCATCTTGGATCAGACACAGCGCTCGATCCAGATGCACCAGCGATGGATCCAGGCGCTCGCCCTTGTCAAAGATCGCCAGGGCGGTGTCCTGTGCGTCCCGCGCCGCCTTCGTATCGCCGAGCGCGGTCAAGGCGTTCGCACGGTAGAAGTGCAGCTGGCCCGGCGTGAACGTGTACGCGGTATTCGTCCTGACCACCTCTTGGCTGGTCGTACGGTCGAAGATGACCTCGGCCTGACGCAGAGCGGCGCGCGCGCCGGCGTGGTCACCGGTAAGCGCGAGGGCGCGCGCGGCCACGGCCCACGCCATTGCGGTCGTGTCGGACAGTCGGCTGTTGGTCAGCACCTGGGCCTCGTGCGCGGCCGTCGCGGTCGCAACTGGATCACCGAAATGAAGGCTGGCCACCGCGCCACGCAAAGCGACCCATGCGCGCCGCGTCGGGTCGCCAGCCTCGTCTGCAGCGAGGCGGGCGGTGTGGACCCATTCACGCGCCTCGCGCGGGCGGCCTGCATTAACCATGGTCATCGAGACCAGGCCGGCGAGCTTGGCGATCACGCCGCACAGATCCCGGCGCTGGCTCTGTGGCAGCCTGCGGTTGGTGAGGCTACGTACCTCGCGCAGATCGTCCAAGATGTTGGCGATGAACACTCCGACCGGCTGAGTTTTGTACACCCGGCCGTACTGCTCGGCCACGTTTTCGTAGTGCTCAACGGTGGCGTCGGACAGCGATGAGCCGGATAGCGTCTCGTCGACCAGCTGCCGTAGCTCGCCAGCCTTCTCCAACAGCGCCTCTCCGCCCACAGGGCGGTAAAGGTCCAAGCCCGGCGCTGCCTCGATCGAATCGCCGGCCGTGTCGACTCGCCCGTAGTCCGCGGCAAGGCCCAGATCCACTGGGCCGGTCTGATAGAGGCGGCACAGGGCGTCTCGGTACTCGGGCGAGGGTTCGTCGTCTCCGCGTTCCCAATGCGACACACGCGACGCGTCGAGCGACTGTCCGCGCCCGGTGGCGGCAGTCATCTCGGCGATTGCCTGAGCGATGGTCCAGCCACGAGCAAGCCGGTGTGCCCGCAGTCTGCTGTGCCCGCAGTGCGCGTGAATCCGCTCTGCTAACTCGCGCAGGGTCCAGCCTTCGACCGGTGCCTGTTGCCGCAACAGGGCGGCGCACTTGCTCGGGTGCGGCTGTGCGCCGTCTGCCTCGTTCGCGGCGGTGAGTCCGTCCACGGCGGTCAGTCAATCACGCTTCGTCATGGCGTGCGTACCGCTAGAACACGCAGGTGGGCGATCAAAGTGCGCCGAGCGCCACCTGATCATGCTCGATGTCTTTCGCGGTGGCGCGACGCGCACATTGGCGTTCCGCACTGATTGGCCTGTCGCTGTGGCATCCAGACCATCCATATGCGACGGCGCGGACGAGCCGTCCTCGAACGCTCCAGGCCGGAGGAGAACAGATGCCCAGGCTGAATGCTGACCGACTCGTAGCACTCGGTGTACGCCGCGCTGCCCCCGGCCGGGCCGCGCCGCGCAGATTCAGCCTGGAAGCGCGGCCACGTCGCCAGCTGAGGGGACCGATGCGGCCGCGAGCGGGCACCAGTGCGGGCTCCAGCACTGGTGCCCGCAACGCCGTCTCGACCACCACCCGACGTGGCGGGAGCCGGCCGTGGCGCTGACCAATCCGAACGTCCTTGTACGCATGCCCGTGGCGGATGACCTCTGGCTGATCACCTACGACCAGTGGGCGCCCAAGCACACGGTTTCCGATCCGGTGCTGTCCTACGGCGTTGCAGCTGCTCTTGTCGCCGAGCTCGTTCTTGGCCGCTGTGCGGTGGTAAATCACGCAGGTCATACACCTGGGCTGACTGTCAAGGGCGCCGAGTTTGAACCCCTCGATCCCGTCCTTAAGGACCTGCTCCACTTGATCACGAACGACGGGTGGCGGCCCGTCAAGGAGTGGATCCGCTACGCCGCACGAAATGCCGTCCATGACGTCGCTGGGCGACTCTGCGTGCGAGAACTGCTGCTGCCGGTAGAGGTCGGCACGTTGCGCAAGAGGATCGCCTGGCAAGCGGCCAGCCCGAAGGCGAGCACAGCCATCGACTACCGGCCAGGACGGGTGGCCGCGATGCTCGGCGCTGACCAGCACCGGGCCTTCGCGGTGCACGGCATCGAGGACGTCGCTCTGGTAGCGCTGTGCGATGCGCTCGGGCTCAGGCACCGCCTGCTCGTCGACGGGGTCCGTGAGTCGCACACCTACATCGACCAGGTTCAGCTACGGCTGGCGCACGAGCGACCAGACGTGTTCGTCGTCGTCCAGGCGCTCGGCGAGATGGCCGGAACTTCCCGTTAAGACACCCCCTCGGATGGAAGGACCAACTATGAGTAAGAGACACAGCGTGGTCGACGCGGCGCTGGACGAGCAGAGGCTGGGGACGGGCGGCATCGCCGTACCGGTCCTGACGTCGGCGGCTCCGCTGCTGGTCGTGGCGGGCATCGTCACCACCGGCTGGGCGGTGACCGGGGTCGAAGCCACACCTCTCGCCTTTGTCTTCATGGCGCTGCTGCTCGCCGTCTTCGCGGTCGGCTACATGGCGATGGCTCGCCGCGTCGACCGCAACAGCGGCGCGTTGTACACGTACTCCGCGCTCGGGCTGGGCCGGCCCATCGGCGTCGCAGTTGGCCTGCTCGCGCTGGTCTCCTACTGCACCATGCAGATCGGCGCCTACGGGTACTTCGGCCCGCTCGCGATCGAGCAGGTACAGCAATACCTCGGCCGCGAGATGCACTGGGGCACCGCCGCGCTGATCGGCTGGCTACTGGTCGGGATCATGGGCCTGCTGCGCATCGACATCGCCGCGAAGATCCTCGCGGCCATGCTTGCGCTGGAGATCGTCTTCGTCCTCGCAGTGACCGTCGTGGCGCTGCTGCACCCGGCCGGCGGGCACCTCGACTTCGGCGCGCTCAACCCCACTCGCCTGACGCTCAGCGGCCTCGGCGTCGTCTTGGCTATCGCTTGGACCGGCTTCGTAGGTTTCGAGCAGGGGCCGGTCTATTCCGAGGAATCGCGATCGCCGCGTAGGACTGTGCCTGCGGCGACGTTCCTTTCGCTGGCGCTGATGGCCGGCCTCTACGCCGTGTCGTCGTGGGCGATGTCGGTCGCGGTCGGCTCAGACCACATCGTCGAACAGTCCCAGCAGCACTCCATTGGGCTGATGTTCGTCATCGGGGAACCGCTCGGCGTGATCGCGAACAACCTCGGTCACCTGTTCTTCCTGACCTCCGTGTTCGCCGGGCTCGTCGCGTTCCACGCCACGACCGTCCGCTACACACACGCTTTGGCTCGTGAAGGCGTACTGCCACGGTGGATGGCCCGGACCTGGCCGCGTACGGGCTCCCGCATCGCCGCCTCGGCCCTGCAGAGCCTGGTCGCCCTGGTCGTGATCGTCATCTACATGGCGCAGGGATGGGATCCGGTCACCCAATTGATGTTCTTCCTCGCGTCCATCGGCGGGGTCGGGGTGCTGCTGGTAGTCACCATCACCAGCCTCGCCATCGTCGTCTACTTCTGGCGCCAGCCCGGCAGTAACGCCCTCGTGTGGCTGGTCGCCCCAGCGGTGTCAGCGCTCGGTCTGCTGGGTGTCGCGTGGCTGTGCCTGACCAACTACTCGACGTTGCTCGGTGTCGACGACAGCCACCCGGTCCGCTGGATCGGGCTCATCGGGTACGCGGTGATCCTCGTCGGCGGCCTGTCCTGGGGGTTGCTGATGAAGTGGTCGAACCTGCCCGCCTACCAGCAGATCGGCCACGGCGCGGCGACCGCACCGGCCGCCGTTGCCCTGTCGAAGGCGTCGGCGTTCGGAGGGGTCCGATGACGAAACACACGATCATCCCCGCCCCGCCGGGGGCCGAGGTCGACCGCAGGCTCGCAGCGATCATCGGCGAGGCGTTCGCCGCGCTGGACGTCTCGAAGTACCTGGTGCCCGACGACGACACCCGGGCCGCGGTGCTCACCGCGCATCTCGGCGCGCAGGTGCCCTTGGCCCGGAGTCAAGGGTCGCTGCTCACCGATCCCAGCTTGAGCTCGGTCAGCGTGTGGTTCAAGGTGCCGGTCGAGGGTCTGCCTGACCAGCCCAGCTACGAGCAGCGGCGGGCCGCCGCGTGCGGGGTGAACACCGACCGATTCGCCGCCTTCGAGACCATCCTGGACGAAGTCCATCCGTACGGCCGGGCGCACTGGTATCTGCAATTCATGGCCACGCGGCCGGAGATGCAGGGGCACGGTCTCGGCGCCGCGCATCTGGCCTACCAGCTCGCGATCGTCGACGACGAACGGCTACCGGCCTATCTGGAAGCGGGGGACAAGCGCAGCGCCCGCCTGTACGCCGAATACGGATTCGACACGTACGGGCCGCCGTTCCCCTGCGGGCCGGCCGGGCCGATGCTGTATCCGCAGTGGCGCGAGCACGAGCGGGTCGCCCGGTGAGCCGCCGGCCTCCCGCCAGGGTCATCGGCGCTGGCCGGTTGGCCTTGGGTAGTCTCGTCCGCCTCTGCGCAAACGTGGCCGCACGTCTGCGCAGAGCGCACCGGCCCACGACACCGCCTGGTCCCGGGCCGATCCTGTCGGATTGGCTGTGGCACCGATGGATGCGCGCCTACGCCTTCGCCAGCCGCCACGCCGACCAGCCGTCGCCCGGCCGGTGCCCCGGCTGCCGCCATCGCGGGCTGCGCCTGGTCTACCACGGCACACGCGGTGAGACCGGCCATGCGTCGATCTGGTGTCCGGCCTGCCTGACCGGGATCGTCACCTGCCGTGTCGACGTGCCGGCTAATGCGGCGGTCACCGTTCCCCACGGTCTGCTCCCCGACGAGACAACAGTGGAGCCGGACTTCACGCTGGTCCAGCCACGGCGAGGTGAATCGCTGGTCGTCGTATGGGGACGCAACGTCACCGCCGGGTGCGCCGCGGCTCTCGCGTTGACCCTCATCGCTGCCGGTATCGCGGCGCTCCTGCCGTTCGGCGGTACCGCATTCCTACTCACACACGTGATGCCCGCGATCGCCGCCGTCATGGGAGCAGCACTCCTGTTCGTCCGTGCGCTTCCGGCGATGCTCTATCCCGAGCACACCTTCACGGACATGCGGCCGCTAGGCCGACGCTATCGGTGGCGGCGCGAGCTCCGGGGTGTGCTCGCCGGGGCCGGGCTGCTGGCCGCGGGCTACATCGTCTACATGGCGGTCCGGTGGATCTTCAGCCCCTCCGTCGACGGCCTGACGACCGACCTTCCGCGTGCCCTCAACAGCCTGGTCATCGTGGTCTGGGTCTGGTACGCCCTTCGGCCAAAAGGTCGATCTGAGCCGCCATCCGCCGACTCTGCCTCCGCGGCGGGGGGCACGAGTGGATAGCGCAGTTGTGACCGAGGCAGGCCGACCGGCCGCCGCCGCATTGCCACGGCGTACGCGCGTCCGCACGCCGGCCAGGCCGTCGTTCTTCGTCGTCGGTACGGACCGCCGATTCGGCGGCCTGCTGTTCCTCCAGCGGGTCACCAGTGTCCAGCCCGATGCCCAGCCGGTTCCCGGCGACGTCGCCGACCAGCTTCTGCGTCGCGCCATCGCGGGCCTGGCACAGCTCTGAACTTCCCACCCGGGCGCAGCCCACGAGCGGCCCGCCTGTGCCGAGAATTGAAGGATCACATGACCACCCCCGACCCCACGGCCGCGGTCACACCTACCAGTCCCGCTGCTCCAATCCGGCGTCGCCGATCTCGCGGCCCCCTGATGGTGGCGGGCTCAGTTGTGGCCGCGCTCGCGGCCACCGCAGCCACCCTGGTTGTGTTCGTCGACAGCACACACGAGCCCAAGCCAGCCACGGTCAGCTCCACACCCTCCGCCGCGGGTACGCCGTTCGCGTACTCGCCGGCGATGAGCGGCGCCGATCTGCTCCGGGCGATCGCCGCACAGATCGTCGACAGCCCGGCAGACCACACCACCGGCAGATACACCGCCATCGTCGCCGAGCAGTGGGCACGCGCAACCCACGAGATCCGCCCGGCCCAGATCCACAGCTGGCACAACACCGCCCGCCGCTACCCGCCGTCCGCGCACGAGACCCGGGTCAAAGGACCGGCCATCCCGCTGAGCACGTTCCGTCTGTCACCGGACCTACGGGCCGTTTGGGCCGGCCACCAGCTGCGTACCGAAGACATCCCCGACGCGACCCCCATCGCGGAGATCGCACTATCCGGCACAGACGACCCGGCAGCCGACCTGCGCAGCCAGCTCTACTCCTGGTCCTACCCGGCCAGCGACCCGGTCCACCTCGATGAGCTTTACACACTGTTCCGCAACCAACTCGTTCCAACTCGCCTGCGAGCCGCGGTCTTGCTGCTGCTCGCCGAGCTGCCCCGGTGGACCCACCACCAGGCCACGGACTTGGCCGGCCGGACGGGCATCGCCTTCGAGATGATCTCCGACCAGGGCCAGGACCGGCAGGTGCTACTCATCGACCCGCATACCGGCCAGCTGCTCGCGTACGAACGCTGGTGGCAGACAAAGCATTGGCTCAACGAATACACGATGATCACGGCGGTGTCCCGCTGCGCCGCCGACGGATGCGCCGCCGGATCGCCCAGCACGCCACCGTCCCTCCGGTCTGCAAGACCTGCGCCGGCCAGTGCCGTCCGCCCGTCGGCGAGGACGCGAGAACCCCGCTGGACTACCGGGGTGGACGCACGGCGACGGCAGCAGCGCAGGCGCACCGCCGGTCCCAGGCGGCCGGGGCAACCTCCATCACGAGGATCTGATCCCCGTCCAACCGCTTCGACCTGAGACCGGCGGGTGCCCCGAAACGTGCCGAGCCCCGCCATTCGCTGGTGGCCCGGCTCGGCACCCGGCGGCCGCCGCGTACGCCCGTTCCCCCCGTTACGGCGTACGCGGCGGCCGCACCGCACCACCCCGGCCCGCACCAGGTGGGCCGGCCTGATGGGGAGGAGAACCATGAAGATCCGCACACGCCTTGCGGCGGCCGCAGCCGCCGCGCTGATCGCCATCCTCGGCACACCCCCGCCGCCCGCCGCCGCATCCGGCTCGTCCGGCACGACGGCGGTCAACATCGGAGGCAACTCGGCCCGGGTCGCCTGGGCAGGTTGGGCCGCGTCCGACGACCACATGTGGGTCGACGTCCACCTCAGCACCACGCTCGCCAGCGGGTACTGCGCCGACAGTTGGTTCGACTGGACCACACCGGAAGGCAGCTCGCACTTCGACGGCCGCGGCTCCCGGACCTGCCGCTCGAACACCACGATCTACGGCCCGGTCCTCTACGAGAGCTACAACATGGCCAGCATGCAGAAGGACGGCGGCATGTACGGCCCGGACAACAACACGAAGTCCTACCAGTACACCGATGCTCCGGGCTCGGACATCTCCGTGAACACGATCAACCCGAACTTCAACACGAGCACGAACTGCTCCATCCGCTGGTGGAAGATCAACTCGGCTGGGCAGTGGTCCGAGTTCTCCGGCGGCAGCCCCACGAGCGCCACATGCTGACCGCCCGCATCCGAGACTCGTTGACCAGCCAGGAGGTTCCCTTGACCACGAAGATCCGCCGCCGCACGATCGGCCTCACTCTCGCGGCCGCCGCCAGCGCCATGCTCGCCCTGACCATCGGCAACACCACCGCCAGCCCGAAGCTCGACCCCGCCAGCGCGACGGCAGCCGACGACCGGCTCCAGCAGCTGTCAGAAAGGATCGGCGGCACCGTACGCCAGCGGCGCGCCGGCGAAATCCTCCAGTACCACCAAACCCAGGACCACATCAAGGCATGTATGAGCACCGCTGGGTGGGACTACACGCCACCCGTGTTCGTCGACATGTACGCCGGCAAGCAGCGGCTCATCATGGGCACAGGCGCCGGCCGGTGGATGGCGCCGCTGACGCCGAACGGTCTCGGCATCGCCGAGCAGCACCGGCGACTGGCCGCGTTCGACCAAGACAACACACCGAACCCCGGGTACGCCAAGCTCTCCCCCGCCGATCAAGACCGGTACGCCGCGGCGCTGACAGGCTGCGCACCCCGGGTCCAGCGCGACGTCAACTTCCCCACCAAGTCACACGAGCTCAACGTATTGTTTCTCCGGATGATCGACAACGCCGAGAAGGACCCGCACGTCGCCGATCTCGGCAAGACCTACGGGCCATGCATGGCCGCGGCCGGTACACCCGCGTGGGACTACGAGGATCTGATCGCCAAGACGCAGCAGGAGATCGGCCAGGCCGCGCCCGGCAACGCCAATCCGTCCGGCCCAGCCTGGGAGAAGGCAGTCGCTCACGAGCGAACGGCGGCGGCCGCCGACGCCCGCTGCCGGGCAACAATCCGCGACGCCGCGCTGACTCTCGTCGGCCCGGCCGCCGACAAGTTCACCTCGACGTACGCGGCCGACATCGAGCAGGCCCAGCAGGACTGGGAAGCGCTCATCGCCGAGGCGATGAAGTACCCCGAGGGCAGGATGTACCTGTAGCTCGGCCGGTGTGGAGAGCGAAGGGCGGGGACCACGCGGTCCCCGCCCTTCCGCCTTCCCGCGCGTTCGGCGGGCCGTGCGGCGAAGGCTTCGTACGCTCCTCGCGTGGCTTATCCCTTCATCACCGCGGCGGCCGACACTGCCGCCAACGGCGCCGACTGGACCAGCGCCGGCGCGTCCGTGGTCGGCGTGATCGTCGCCGTCCTGCTGCTCGTGGTCACCTGGCGGCAGGTCACGCTGTTCAGGCAGCAGAACGCCTTGGCCGAGCAGCAGATCGACATTGCGGGGCGACAGGCCACCATGGACGAGCGCCTGGCCGTCATCGAGGAGACCCGGCTGCACGACGCTTTGCGGCCTCAGCTTCAGATCACCGTGACCGAGCAGCAGGGCGACCGGGCGCGCCTGCACATCAAGCTCGTCGGCCCGCCGGCGCTCGACGGCCTGGACGCCATCACCGTGTCGGTCGGCAACGACGACGCCGACCACGAGGGAGCCGGGGGCCAGTCCGCGCCAGGCATCAACGGCCCCACCGAGCAGGAGATCCGCGATCAGGTCTGGGGACCGTACCGCTTCGGCGACAGTGCGGACGGCGTCGACGCGCATGGCCGCACTGTCGCGCCCTTCCGGCTCGCACTCGGGTACGGCCGGCCGCTCGGCCTGCGCCGCACCTTGGCCCCGAGATGGGCGAACCACGAGAGCTGGTTCAGCGAGTACGACGGCCAGCCGGTGCGGCTGCTGATTCTGTGCGAGCTGGACGGCTACAAGCCGTGGCGGGTCGTCTGGGAAGGCGTACCAACGCCGGCGCAGTAGCGGAATCGGTCAGCGGCGCACGCGGGGCCTGGGCGCGGTAACGCGCTTGTGGACCTGGCTGGTCGGCGGGTTGCGGCTGATCAGGGTGGTCTCGCCGACGTGGATCCAGTCGCGCTGGTAGTCCGAACCGCCGTGGTTCTCCCCGCCGCACTGGCACACGCAGTCGTCGCCCCTGGCGTCGACGCAGCGGGTGTCGCACTTCTGCTGCTCCAGATAGTCCAGGTAGACGTCCACGGCGCCGAACCGCTCAGCGAGGCCGGTCACGACCGTTCGCAGGTGCGGGCGGGCTACCGTCCAGCGCCCGCTGGCGTACTCGGCTTGGATGCGCGAGCCCAGATGGTCCCGCAACCAGGCGCGGTTGGCGCCCGGGTGGGCCGGATCGTAAGGCATCCTGATCACGATCCGGCCCCTCACGGGACGGTGTACGGAGGGCAGAGGGGTCGACACGAGCTGGCCTTTCTACTGGCTTGAGGTTCAGGCGGCCCGGCGCAGAGGGGCGGCGGCGGTCCGTGCGGTCTGCTGAGCGCCCAGCCGCAGCAGCTTGCGGCGCACGCGCTCGCCGTAGCCGGCCGGCGCACCGGCGTTCACCTCGGCCTCGGCCCAGGTGATGCCGCCGCCGTACGCGTACGCGATCGCCACGGCGCGCTCCATAGGGTGCAGCTGCGCGAGCACCCGGCCGATGCGCGGGTCCTCGAACTCGCCGTCCAGGTCGGGCAGCGCGTCCGGGCGCGGCCGCCGGCACCGCCGCATGTCGCCGAGGGTGGACAGACCGGGTTCGGGCCGGGGCGCGGGCTCGTCGAGCGAGGCGACGCAGCGGCCGAAGAGCTGCGTGGTGCCGATTAGCCGCAGCGCGCGGCGCTGGCGCTTAGTCTCACGGCGCAGGTCGCCGATGAGGTCTCCGGTCCGCTCGGTGCGGAAGTCGCCGCCAGCGTCGCCGGGTTCGAGGGGCAGGTGCAGGAGCGCGTGCCCGACCGCTTCGGTCCCGGCCGGGTTCTGGATGCCCAGATAGGTAGCGGCGAAGCGGCCGACCTGCTCACGGCTGATGCTCGGGTCGTCGCGGACGATCGAGTCGCGGACGCCGATCGCGTCGGTGACCGCCTGCAGGGCCGCGTCGTGCACCGCCGTGACCACCTCGCCCGTCACGGTCGGCGAGTACGTGTGCAGGCATCGGACGGACGGCGCGGCCGCCGCGACCACAAGCAGCTCGAAGAAGTGGAGGAAGTCCTGCGGCGAGTACTCGGCAGCGGGCGGCACATCACGCCGGCGGCCCTTGCGCGCGCGGGGCGGTTCCGGCCACGGGTAACCGGGCCACTGCTGCGAGTCGCATGACGGCCGCTCAGCGGGCGCCGTCCGGTCCGTCCTCAGCTGGAGCGCGACGTCGAACAGCAGGTCCACATGGGCCGCGTCCAGCGCCTGCCACGGGTAGACCCGCCCGCCCGGCCGGTGCACCAGCTGGTTGCGCAGCCGCTGGAGGAAGGTCTCGTGCGTGCGGCGGACTATCGCGGCGGACTGCTCCCGGTTGCGCGGTGCCCACCGCCCGGCGATCGCGTCCTTCAACTGGTAGACCACGGTGACGCCGTCGTGGCTCAGTACCAGGTCGATCGGTCCGATCTTGCCGGTTCCGCTGCCGGCGAACCGGCAGCCGCACGTCTCCCGCGCCGGGCCGCCGTCGCCGTTGCTCATGTGCGTACTCACTTACCCCCCTTGGGTGGAAGCCACCTGGCTCTCACCCTTCTAGGGTCGGAGAGGGGCGTACCGGCAAAAAATCTTGGAAGAGTTTCGGCGGCGGATCGCGTCCATTCTCCTCCATCGCGGACGTACCGCTTGATAATTTACAAGTCGAGCATGTAAACTAGCGGTAGTCCTGAATCCACGCCCCGACTGGAGACCCTGATGGCCTTGCCCTTCCGCCAGACAACCGAGCTGGCGATCCCCGACGAACTCTTCAGCGAGCACGGCTTGGCCGTGCTCACCGTCCACGGCGGCCGGGCAGGCGGCCACTGGCATATCCGGATCACCGATCCCTCCGGCGTGACGGGCGGGATCGTCACGACCTACTCGGACCCGCAGGCGGCCAGCGACGACCCGACCTACCCGGACCTCGCGGTCGAGGCCGCGTACTTCTGGATCAGGGACGCGGTCGCCGACCGCGGACTGCGCCTGCTCCAGCTCGAATCCCTCAACGACAGGTACGACGCCGACCAGCGGCCGTACTTCTGCCTCGCGCAGGCGGTCATCGCCAACGCCGCCTTCGTCCCCGAGCCAGGCGTGATCTACGCCGACCAAATCTGGGAAGTGCCGGCACCTCTGCGGCGCAAGAGCCCGGCCACGCTCGCGGCCGAGCGCGCCGCCCGCACCGCCCAGCGCGAACGCGACGATCAGATCCTGGCCGCTGCGCCGCTGCTCGACCCGGCCGACCAGAGCCTTGAGGCCCGGCACCTGCGTGCGGTCGCCGCGTCGATCCGCGACCACCGGGAAAGCGAGCTGCGCCGCATCGAGTTCGCCATCGAGGACGCCGAGCCCGCCACCGCCCACCTGATCCGCCAGGAACTCCGCTGGCCGTTCACCGGCAACGGCCAGACGGCGCACCGGCGGCTGCGGCTGTGGCGGCTGGAGGACGGCCGACTCGCCGCCATGATCACCGAGACGCCGGAGGACACCGGCCCGTCTATCAGCAACGTCATGGAGGACGTCGCCCGCAAGCTCGTCGATGAGCACCCGGCCGAGGACCTGCTGATCATCGAGCACCGGACCACCAACGTCCTGGGCGGCGAGACGTTCGAGATGGTGACCACGCTGGACCTGGAGCGAGGCATCGTGCGGTGGGAAGAGATGGAGCCCGACCAGGTAATCGCCACCTTCGGTGATCTCTACGACAAGCGGCCCAAGCCTCGCCACGTGCCGGACCCGTACGACCCCGCCGACGACGAGGAGTAGACCGTGACCTCGTCCCTGCCCGGCGTGTTCGACCGGCACGAATCCACCTTCTCCGAGTGGCTGAGGCTGGCCATCAGTGCCCGAGCGCTCGAAGACCAGGCCGTGCCGTGGCCGGCCCGGTCTCCCAGCGAGGCCCTGGCCGTCGCGCTGATCCTGCGCCGCATCGACGTGCTGGCCGACCTGGACTGCACCGAGAACGAGGCGATGGAGCGGCTGGCCCGCGACATTGGCGCGACCACGGACGAGGTGCGAGCGTTCTTCATCGGCCTGCGTGAGCTGGTCTGACCCCGAGCAGAACGGACCTACCGCATGAGCGTCACCGAGCAAGCCGGTACGCCGGCCGTGCCCGCATCGCTGACCGTCCTCATCGGCCCGGCCGGGGTCGGCAAGAGCACCTGGTGCGCGGCCAGCGGCCTACCCGCTACCGCGATCGTGTGTCTGGACCAGCACCGCGCCGACGTCGCCGACGACGAGTGCGACCAGGACGCGACGGCCGACGCAGTCGCCCTGATGAACTTGCGGCTCGCCGCCCGGCTGCGCCGCGGCCTGCCGACCGTCGTCGACGCCACGAACACGGAGATCCGGGTACGCCGGGAACTGCTCGACCTCGCCGACGAGCATGGAGCCGCCGTCCGCGCCGTGGTGTTCGACGCGCCGCTGTCCCTCGTGCTCGACCGCAACGCCCGCCGCCGCGGCCCTCTGCCCGGCCGCCGGTGGGGCCGCGCCGTCCCGCCCGCAGTGGTCGAGGTCCATCACGCCGAGACCGCGAAGCTTGCCGCCGATCCGCAGATCCTGCTCGACGAGGGCTTCGCCGCAGTCGACGTCGTCACCACCAGCGGGGAATCCGTCCAGCCGGAGCGCTGACGAGCACCGCGCCCGGCGACGTGATGGACTTGGCCAGCGCGCGATGCTGGCCCGAGCCGTACGCCGCCGTCCCGTCGGTCATCCTGACCGCCGCCCCGGACATCTACATACGAGCCGGATGGACGCAGGTCGGCCGATCCGAGCCCACCGGGGAGAACCCGCGCCCGGCGATGGACATCATGCACCTGCCGTTGCAGCGGCGGTCGGCGTGATCGGGGCCGAGCTCGTCGGGTGCCCTGTGATCGTGCTCAGGCTGTTGATGGCGGCGAGGAGCGCGGCCCGATTGTCGGCCGTGTCCGCAAGCGCGGCCTCGTCGACAACATACAGATAGTCGGACTGGTCGGCGGTCGGTTCGGAGTTGGCAGTCATCAGGATCTACTCCACCATGTCCCGGCCGAGCTGGGTAGGGGTGTGTCGACGCGGCCCGCGGGGCTGATTCGGCCCGCCCTGCCCGGGACGACTCTCCTGCCACTCGCGGATGTGGTCGGGACGCCAGCGCGGCGTACGCCCGACCTTCAACGCTGGATCGGCCGCCGGCGCCTGTTTGCGGGACACGTAGCTGTGCCACGTAACCCGGCTGATCGGCTTGCCCTTCTCGGCGAGGTACGCCAGCACCTCGTCAGCCGTCCAGGCTTCCTGCTCGGCCATGCCGACCCTCCCTCGTCGCCGCGGTCTGTGCGCGGAAGTCAGGAGCTAGTTTACAGGCTGGAATTGTAAACTAGCAAGGAGCGAGGCTGATTGAACCCGACTGCCGCAACATCCGCTCAGTCTCAGCCCACAGACCGCCGAACGGCGGGATCGAACACCAACGGCGGACGCCGACCAGGAACGTCGACAAGGAACTCCAAGACACCGCGCTTGGTCAAGTACGCCTCCGCGTCGGCCAGCCGATCGAACTCGGCGTCGACGTAGCCGTGATGCCGGATTCGCAGCAACGTACGCGGCCGTGCCGAAAGCCGGGCGAGCGTGACCTGCTCGACCGTCCAGGCATGGCAGCACGTGCACTCCAACACCGCCACATCTTGCACCGTGTTTACGCAGGTCAGCAAGGTCTCGGTCGACGAGGGTGCGTTGCGGCGAGCGGGACGGAAGTAAGGTGTGTCGATGGATGATCACCATCCGGCGTGGACGCTGCTCGGTGGACTAATGCACCACACCGACCCGGAGCGCGGCGGCTACACCATTTGCGGCCGCTTCGTCGGCCATAGCGCCACCCTGCACAACAACTGGCCGCCCGAATATGGCGCGTTCGACGCGTGCCAGGACTGCACGGGTACGCTCCCGCAACCGTCGCCTGCGCCGCCGCCTGCCCGGCCCAGCAAGAGGGAGATCGCCCGAGCCCGCCGCCGCGCCGGCCGAGCATGGATCGGCCCGGAAATCCCGCCACCACTCCGGCCCGCTCCACCGCCGGAGAGCTGGAGCGCGATCGCTGGGACATGGGCAGCCCCGGCCGGATGGGTGCGCCTGGCCGGTCCGCCTGTGCTGCACCACCCCCACCCCGAGCAGCCAGGACAGGTCATGTGTGGCAGGGCGCTGTCGGGCAACGAGCCGATCTACCGGCACCGGCCCTCCCGCCTGGGCCGGTGCCGCGACTGCGTACGCGCGAAGCACCAGGCGCTGCTCCTGCTTCACGACGTTGAGCGTGCAGCCCACACCGAACCACCCCGACAGCGGCATGCCCAGCCGCCGCGGGCGCAGATCGTCCGTGGCGGCTTGCCCACGCTGGGCAAGCGCCGCCGCTGACCACGCCCTTACCCTTCGACTCCTGACCGTGCCGAGCAGAAGCCGATCGGCGGATGCTCGCGTATTCGATCGCGGCATGAGCCTGCTCGTTGGGCCGTGTGTGATATTCGCCGGTCGGGTCGGGCCGGGGCGCATGCAGGCTTAACGCCCCCAGAGATGCTGGACGCTAGGCGGCCCCGCACTGCACGGGGGAACACTGCGGGACCGCTGCCGACACCGTACGCTCCGTGCGCCAGTCGGGCTGCCCCGCCGAAACCAGCGGGCGAACAACCCGCCATGATCAATAATACTGGAGTACCCTGCCAGTATGAGTGAAGAGCAGGGCGAGGAGTTCTGGCGTACCTCGATCACGATGCCGACCAGCCTCGCGGATTACGCCAAGAGCAAGGCCGATGGCGGGAAGTACCCGAGCTTTTCGGCGTACCTGGCCAGCCTGGTCGAGCGCGACCGTAGGCGCGACGTCGCCCATCAGCGGCTTGCCGAGTTCGGCTACACGGGCGCGATGGCGCCGACCGAGGCCGGACGGGCGCGGGCTCGCGCGGCGCTGGAGGCGCACAAGGATCGCCGACGTCGCGCAGCCGGAGGCACTGGACAGCAGGCCGCGTGAGCGTCGGACTGATCCTCGACCCCTCGGCGCTGCTGCTGCATCTGCGTCTGGAGCGCGTGTCGATCGGCGAACTCATCAGCGAGGTCATCGACGCGGACCAACTGGTCGGCGTACCGGCCCTCGCGGTCGTCGACGTCTGGCCGCACCTGGAGCGCGAAGACGTCGACCGGATGCAGCGAATGCTGACCTGGGACGACAGCGGCATCGTCGTCCTGCCACTGACGCAAGACTCGCTGCTCGACGTCCACGGCACCCTGCCCGCGGTGAAGGGCTCCGGGGTGGCACACGCCGTGGTGGAGGCACGCCGGTACGGCTGCTTGCTGGCCACCGACCGGCCCGGCGACGTCGGGACAGCGCTCGATTGGGATGACCTGCTCGAACTCTCGTAGCGAGGTCGCAGCTCAGACGCGAGCGCGCCCGTTCGCGAGTGCAGCGCCGGCGGAGAAGCCTATCGGTGCGAACTCGAGGACGGGCGAGCTCCCCCGTTCAGAAGGGCCGACCCCAGTGGTGAACCCGGCCATCCACGCTCGCGCCAGCCCTGCCCGGCTGACACGCGGTCATGCTCGTCGACGAGAACTTAGCGACGCTGGGCCAGCTCCCGCATGGCCGTGCGCAGAGGCAGGTATTCGCCGGTCGGATCAGGCCGGCGTGCATGCAGGTGCAGCGGCAGCCACATTCGGCGGTCTAGCCTCGGGTACGCCGGGGGCAAGGCCGGCCACGCGTCGACGCCGCCGCTGACCGAGATCCGGGGAACCTTCGTGTAGTCGACGCCTTCCTGGGGCTCGACCTGTTTGGCGCGTACCCACATGGTCAGCAGCGCCCGTAACTGGCTGCCGCGAAACCGCTGCCAAGGCCAGCAGATCCCGGCCGCCCAACCGTCCGGATAAGCAGCCCACACCAACAGTGCGGCCTTCACGCGATGCGGCGATCCCTCCAGGGAGTCGACGCCGTGCACGAACACGGTCGGCGGCTCATCCGGCACGAGCCCGGTCAGCGACGTCACGTGGTCGGGCGGCATCGGCCGAGCCTACGGCGTGCGGATGGAGCAGCAGACATCGCGCAACCGCGATCGATGATCACGCCGCCGGTCGCCGCTCAGGCTCGGGCCGGTGGGGCAGTTCGTCGGTGTCGCCGACCAGCCAGTGCAGGAACGCGATGACGCAGGCGTTCATGTCGAGGCCGACCTCGCCCGCCGCCGCCTGGGCGCGCCGGTACAGCTCAGGGTCGGGCCGGTAGACGGCGGCGCGGTTCTTGTGTCGATTCGGCACTAGATCATCATGACACGGTGGCTAGCCACTGCGGTTGGCATTGCAAAAACGGCCGTTTTTGCATACGCTCGGGTGGCTAGCCACCCCGACCACGAAGGATGGATCTACATGAGCGGACAGGCCCTGGGGCAAGGCGCGGCGGACACCGCCATGCGGCTGCGGGCGGTCACCGGCGAGCTGGCCGAACGCTTCTACGAGCGCGATGACGTCGTGCGGGCGCTGATGGTCGCTGTGCTGGCCAGCCAGCACAGCCTCGTCCTGGGACCGCCCGGGACGGCGAAGTCGGAGCTGGCCCGGGAGCTGACCGGGCGGATCGACGGGGCGAACTACTGGGAGATCCTGCTGAGCAAGTTCACCGCGCCGACGCGCATGTTCGGCCCGATCGACGTCGCCGCGCTGAGCCGGGGGGAATACCGGCAGGTGTTCGAGGGCCGGGCCACCCAGGCGCACATCGCGTTCATCGACGAGATCTTCAAGTGCTCCACGGCAGCGCTGAACGAAACGCTGGGGCTGCTCAATGAGCGGCTGTACCACCCGGAGAACGGTGGGACGCCGATCGCCTGCCCGCTAATCGCGGCGATCACCGCGTCGAACGAGCTGCCCTCGGGCGAGGACAGCGCCGCGATCTACGACCGGCTGCTAGTCCGGCTGGAAGTCGGCTATCTGGCCGACCCGTCCAACTTCGCGGCGCTGGTCCGCTCGGCGGTCACCGACACGTCCCCGGCGGCGCGGACCACAGTGGATCTGGCGGCGCTGCAGCACGCCGTCACGGTCGAGGTCCCGGCGATCGCCGTGCCGGACGCGGCGGTCGACGCGGTGTGCACTCTGCGGGCGGCGCTGCGCCGCAAGGAGCTCGTCTCGTCTGACCGGCGCTGGCGGCAGGCAGTCAGGCTGCTGCAAGCCTCGGCGTACCTGGATGGCCGCCCCGAGGTCGGCGACGTGGACCTGGCGGTGCTCACCCACGTGCTGTGGGACTCCCCCGCACAGCGGTCCACCGTGGAGCGCGAGGTTCTGCAGCTGGTCAACCCGGACGCCAAGGAAGCCCTGGACCTGGCCGACGCGATCGACGAGCTGGAGGCTGAGCTGGACGCCAAGGCCGGCCAGTCCCGCGAGTCGCTATCCACCTGGGCGATCAAGGAGGCCAACGGCAAACTCGCCAAGGCCGGAAAGCGGCTGACGGCGATGCGCGCCGACGCCGCCGCTGCCGGGCGGTCCACGGCGACCCTGGACCGGGTGCTGACCCGCCAGCGAGCCGTGCACGCCCGCATCCTCACCGAAGCGCTCGGGGTGGACGCCAGCATGGTCAAGGCGCAGCTGTGATGGGCAAGGCCACCAACGCTCTCAAGGAGCTGGCGCGCCGGGCCGGGCGCTGGCTCGGCCTGGCCGACACCGCCCCCACACTGGCACACACCACCGCCATCGTGGCCGACCGGTTCGACGCGATGTCCTGGCGCGACACCCTCGACCAGGCCACCGCCCTGCAGGAGCTGGCAGAAGAGCTGGCCGAGCGCCACGACCACACCACCGACCTGCTGGCCGACGTATTCCTGGCCGCCTACAAGGCCGACCCACAGATCCGGCCACAGTCCGACATGGACCCCGCGCGGCTGGTCAACCACCAGGTCATCACCAGCCTGCTGGGCAGCCCCGAGTTCGCCGAGCTGCGCCGCGAGACCGCCGGCGACCCGTACGCCGCGGCGATGGCCGTCCTGGCCCAAGCCGATGGACTGCGCCGCATGCTCGACCACGCCCGCGACGCCCACACCCAGGCCCAGCAGGCCGCCGAAGCCCGCCAGCGGGCCGCCGAAGCCGCCCAGGCGGTAGCCGCCGCCCTCGACGCGGCGGCCGCCGCCGAACACGACGGCATCATCCCCGACGAGCACGCCCAGGCCGTGACCGACGCGATCGCCGCCGCCGAACACGCCGGCCAAGAAGCCGCCACGGCCGCCGCCCAGGCGATCCAGGCCATTACGGCAGCCGCGCCCGGCCTACGCGTAGCCGCCCGGCAGGCCGCAACCCACGCGGCCAAGCAGGCCCAGGAAGAGGCCGCGCTGATGGCCGCCTGGGGCATCGGCCCCGGGCAGCTGCAGCGCATGGACTTCGACCAGCGCGCCCAACTGGCCCAGCGGCTACGCAGCGGGCGGCTCGGCCGGTTCGCCGACCTGATCGGCAGGTTCCGGCAGATGGCCTCCGGCGAACGCGCCCGCCGGGTCGAGAACGCGCCCGGCGAACTCGTCGGCGTCACCCTCGGCGACGACCTGTCCCGCCTCGTTCCCGGCGAGACCGCCAACCTCGGAACGGCCGCCCTGCGGCCGGTGTTCGCCGCCCGGTACGCCGAAGCCCGGCTCATGCTCTACGACAGCCGAGGCGAGCAGCACACCGGCCAGGGCGCGATCATCGCCGTCGTCGACTGCTCCGGCTCCATGGCAACCCCGCAGGCCGAAGGGATCACCGGCGAAGCCTGGGCCAAGGCATGCACCCTCGCCCTGCTCGACCAGGCCCGCGCCGCCCGCCGCGACTTCACCGCGATCCTGTTCTCCGATGCCGGCGAGCAGGCCGCGTTCACCTTCCCCGCCGGCACCCCGGCGCCGATCGGTGACGTCGTGAAGCTGGCCGAGACGTTCTACGGCGGCGGCACGGACTTCGCCGCCCCACTGTCCGCAGCCGCCGAACTGCTCGCCGAGCAGTACAACCTCGACGGCCACGCCCGCGGCGACATCGTCCTGATCACCGACGGCGAATGCGGCGTGACCGAGGACTGGATGCGCGCCTGGAACGACAGCAAGCACCAGCTCGGCTTCCGCACCTTCGGTATCGCCATCGGCTCGCCGGCGGCCACCGCCCCCGGCGGCGTCCTGGATGCCCTGTGCGACAACCTGCGCGACATCACCGACCTCACCGACACCCATGCCGCCGCTGACCTGTTCCGCCTGATCTGACCCGACCACCATCGACCACATCGAAAGGCCGCCGTCTAAAACGGCCGTTTTAGCAAAGGAACGTCTTGCCATGACAACGTCTACCGGGACAACGCCTGCCAGCCCCGACGAGGCCGCCGACCATGTGACCGGTGATCAGGCGTTCGACGCGTACGCCGCGGCGATGACCGGCCCCGGTGCTCCGCTCCTGGGCCACCTGGTCCTCTACAGCATCTTCGATGGCGAGGTCACCCGCGACGACCTGGTCCGGTGGTTCACCGAGTTGCAGCTGGACCCGCAGTTCGTACCGGCCCAGCTGCGCCCGGTCGACGCGTACGAAAGGGTCACCGGCCCGGACGGAGTACGCGTCAGCTACCCGCTGCCCCTGGTAGACCCCGGGGACGTCATCGCCCGCACCGGCCGCAAGACCACCGGCCGCGCCCCAGGCCGTGGCGTGGTCCGTAAGCAGGCAACCCTCATGGTGCGGCCGGTGACCCGCGACGGCGGCCAGATCGTGCGCCACATCGTGCGGGAAGTCCGCGACGAGGAACAGACCCGGCTGTCCTACGACACCTGCCTCGGCTCGGCGATCTTCCGACGTGACAACGACGTCGACGAGGCCGGCGCCGGGGAACTTCTCGTGGAGCCGCAGACCACGGCCATCGCCGAGCTGCCCGATCCGGAGCAGGCGGTGGTCCGGCACATGCTCACTCACCTGCAGACCGAGTACCGCCACCGGTGCACCTACGTCAGCGGCGACAAGCTGCGCGGCGTGATCCGCACCTACATCGAATCGCTCAACGCCGTGCGGGTCCGCCCGACCGGCGGCGTCTACTTCGTCCACGCCCAGCACGCCCACACCCTGACAGCGCTGCGCGAACTCGTCTCCCGATTCGCCGCCGGGTCGCACCTGGTCCGCATCCCACTGCCCGACGCCGACGAGATGCGCGAGATGGTCATCAACGCCTTCACCACCAAAGCAAAGGACGACCTCGACAAACTCGCCCGCGACATCGCCACCGCTCAGCACCAGAACGCCGGCGACGACACCATCCAGAAGCTCTACAGCCGGTTCGCCGAACTCCAGCAGGCCACGACCGAACACGCCAGCCTGCTGTCCACCACGCTCGACGACACCACCGCCGCACTCGACCTGGTCAAACTCCAACTCGGCAGCTTCCTCGCCACCGCTGGCGACGGCCAGGACTGACCAACCAGCACAAGCAGTCCCCCGAACCGTCCGGATGCTGAAACGGCCGTTTTAGCATCCGGACCGCCCATCAAACCATCAAACCGGCACCATCCAAGCGAAGGAGCCGCACCATGAACGACAAGACCCGATGCCCGGGCTGCCAGGTTGCGCCGGGCCACGCGCACGAAGACACCTGCGCCCATGCCCGATGCCCAGCCTGCGGTGAGCAGGCGCTGACAGACGACTGCGACACCGATCAACCCGCCCTGTGGCACGGGGTCGACCAACGTGCGGAGGTCGCCCGAGCCCTCAACTGGTGGACCACGGCGCCCGGTGTAGACCATCTGGTGGAGGACTACACCCGGGTGCTGTTCGCCATCGCGTACGACCAGATCGCATGGGAGCCGCAGGCCCAGCGGTACGTCATCGGGCAGATCGACGAAGCGATGCTGGACCGCGTGGCCGGCCGTTAGGCGGCCGCTGTCAGCGCTGACCGCCCACCCCAGCCCGCCACACCGCTGCGCCTCGGGTACGCCGTACCCCGCCATCTACTCGAGCGCGTCGGCGAGCTCGACGAAGACACCGCCGAAGCCGTCCAGCTGCGCATCCGTGGCGTCCCTACCCGCACCAGCCGATAGCCGCAGGAGGCGAACATCCATGACCGACCACACTGGACTTGATGTGCTCGTCGTCGACGAGCCCGCGAGCGCCCGTCAGCGACCGGAGCCGTGGTTCGGCAACCTGCTGGACTGGCAGCGCGACCCGGACACCGACATGCGCTGCGCCTGGCACGGCGGCCGGACGCGCTACATCACCAAGCTGTCGCGCGGCGACGCCGACGCCCACAAGACCCGCCCCGGCTGGCACATGTGGGACGACGACCGGGACGGCTGGCACGGCATCGGCCCGCTCGTCGGCACCACGCTGCGCACGGCGTATCAGCTCGCCGAAGCGTGGATCATCTGCCCGTACGCCGACATGATGGCGTACCCGCGACTCTGGCTAGCCGTCGCCGGAAACCGGGTGGCCTGGGAGCTGGGCACTATCGCCAAAGACGACCAGCAGCCGCGGTTCAAGCTCACCCGTGCCGGCGTCACGGTGGCCAGCATCGAGCCGGTCTTCCTCGGCCGGGGCGGAGCCGTTAGCGTCCGATGGCGCGCCTTCGACCCTGCCGGAACCCTGCTGGCCAGCGGCACCCGATGGGCCGAAACGCTCGCCGAACTACAGACCACGCTCTGAGCCTTAACCGGAGAAACGCCATGGCCAGCCAGCTCCCGGGAGCCCAGCATCACACCGAGGTCGGCGAGTACCCCGAGATGCAGATGACCTCGGCCAGCTGCACGTGCGGATGGTCGAAGGTGTTCGCGTACGCCCGGCCCACCGGCGCCGTGCCCGCGGCTCGGCTCGCGCGGATGCGCGCCGAGCTGCACGAGAAGCATCCCGAGGAGCGATACGCCCCGGAGTGATCCCCGCCCAACAACACGAGCGGCCCCGCCCGGAAGCAAAGACCGCTCGCGACTCCGAAGGAGCAGATCCATCATGACCCCTGACCAGCCAACAGCCGAGCGGATCGCCGCGGCCATCACCGACGTCCGTACCGAGCTCGGCCGCGTCGACGCGAAGGCCGGTACCTTGCTAGGCATCGTGGGCGTGCTGATCGGTCTCGTCGGCTCGGTCCTGCTGACCCAGCTGCAGAACGGCGCGGCCGTCCTCGGCTGGCTGTCGGTGGCGATCCTGGCCGCCAGCGCCGGCGCGTTGCTCGTCGCCATCTACCCGCGCTTGCCGCGTCTGGCGGGTTCGCTCTCCGACCAGGCCGCCATGACCGTCGACCAGGTACGCGACGCCTACGCCGACGTCGACAGCGTCCTCCAGGCCCGCGCCGCCCAGCTGCCCGGCATGGCCCGGCTCGCGCTCATCAAGTACCGCACCGTCCAGCTCGCCTCCTGGCTGCTCGGACTCGGCGTCGCCGTCCTGCTCGGCACCCTCGCCGCCCAGCTCGCTCATTGACGCCACGCACAAACGAAGGCCAGGCCCGATCGGGCCTGGCCTTCCGCTGTCAGGAGGTGTGCGCCCCTCAGGCTACCGCTCGTCTGGATCCGGAGCGTTGTGCCGGTCGATGACCGTGTGGTCGTCGGCGGGCACGATGCCGAAGGCCCGCAGCATCATGCCCGCGCCGCCGGTCGCCGCGCCCATCCGGCCGGCCGCGTCCGGGTGCAGGCCCTTCGCACGCAGCAGCTCGGCCACCTCGGCGACCAGCGCGTCCGGGCCGTAGGTCTCCACGGGCTCGCCGCGCTCGGCGGCACTGCGGTAGATCTCCGCGATATCCATGCTGGTCACACCCACTTCTCTCCGGTGATCCGCTCGTACACGTCGATGTAGCGTGCGCGGGTCGCCTCCACGATCTCCGGCGGTACCTCCGGCCCCGGTGCCGTCTTGTCCCAGCCGGTCGACGCCGCCCAGTCCCGCACGAACTGCTTGTCGAAGGCGTGCTGAGGTCGGCCCGGCTGCCACTGGTCAGCAGGCCAGAACCGCGACGAGTCCGAGGTCAGCACCTCATCGCCTAGGACCAGCGTCCCGTCCGGAGCGAACCCGAACTCCAGCTTGGTGTCGGCGATGATGATGCCTTGCTCGGCGGCCGTGGCGGCACCCCTGCGGTAGACCTCCAGCGTGATCCGGCGCAGCTCCTCGGCGACGTCGGCCCCTTCCTGCGCCACGACGTCGGCGAAGCTGATGAACTCGTCGTGCGTGCCGACCTGCTCCTTGGTCGTCGGCGTGAAGATCGGCTCGCGCAGCTTCGAGCCCTCCACCAGGCCAGCAGGCAGCTCCACTCCGGATACCGCGCCGCCGGCCTCGTACTCGCGCAGGCCGAGCCCGGCCAGGTAGCCGCGGGCGATGCACTCCACCTGGACCATCCGCAGCCGCTTCACGCGTACCGCTCGGCCGGCCCATTCGGCGGGCACGTCGGTCGCCGAGATGACGTGGTTGGGCACGATGTCGCCCAGGCGGTCGAACCACCAGAGCGAGAGCTTGGTGAGCACCGCCCCCTTGTCGGGGATGGGCGTCGGTAGCACGACGTCGTACACCGAGACCCGATCCGAGGCGACCAGGATCAGGTCGTCCCCGTCCTCGTACACGTCCCGGACCTTCCCGGAATGCAAGAGCTTCACTGCGTTGACCTGCCCTAACTGGCTTGAGCTAGCACATGACCCGTACCCTGGTCATGTTATAGAACATGACCCGTGAGGGGAGAGGCGCACCAGGTGTCTCCGCAGATAGAGCGGCCCTTGCCGCCGTTCGAGCAGATCGCCCAGCACTTCCGCGACAAGATCGCCTCCGGTGAGCTGGCCGAAGGCGACCGAATCCCTTCGATCCGCCAGATCCGCGCAGACTGGGGCGTCGCGCACGCCACGGCGGCCAGGGTCATCCAGACCCTCGCCGCCGAGGGCCTGGTACGCACGGCATCCGGCTCGGCCGGCACCGTCGTGACCAACCGCGAGATGGGCTACGCCCCACGCGACCGCGCCATGGGCGTACGGCGCTGGGGCCGCATCTACCCACCCGGCGAGCACGCCCGCATCGTCTCGGCCGACCTCGTGCCCGCTCCCCCGGCCATAGCCGACGCCCTGGGCGTCGAGGCCGGGACGCAGGTCATCCGCCGACACCGGATCACCTACCGAGGCGACGTGCCGGTGTCGGCATCGACGAGCTGGTTCGCCGGCGAACTGGCCGAAACCGCGCCCCTGCTGCTGGCCACGGAGCGGATCAAGCAAGGGACTCCCGGCTACATCGAGGAGCGCACCGGCCGCCGCGCCCTTCGCGGCCGCGACCAGTTCCGGCCCGCGCTCGCCAACGACGAGATCGCCGCCGAGCTGGCCGTCGATCCCGGCTCACCGGTCCTGATCGGCCGCAATTGGTTCCGCTCCGACGACGGCGAGGTCCTGGAGTACGGCGAGTACGTCTCACACCCCGACCGCTGGCAGACCTACGAGTATGAGCTGATTTAGCTGCCGAGTTTCCACGTTGATGGGCGTCCCGATGACCGGGGCGCCCATTTTCGCGCCGTCGAAGCGCTTGCCATGTTCTAGACCAAGGGCCTAAGTTTTAGCCCTAACTGTTCTTGGTCTAGAACAAGCTGGAGGCAAGCGATGACAGCTGCCGCCATCAGGCGTTCACGGCGCGACCACCACGATCGTCGCGTCGTCGTGCAGCTTGCCTCTCCATCGCCGAGGGTCTGGGTCGTCCGTCTCGGCCTCTCGTACACCGGCGATCACGGCCTCTGGTCCTTCGGACTCGGCCAGGGCGAACACGTCAGCCCACTGCCAGCCATAACGCTCGGTCAGGCGGGTGACACCATCGGAGCACAGGGCTACGCGTGCCACCTCAGCTGCAGGCAGGCTGCCGATGAGGCCCTGAGCGGCGGCCTCGGGCACAACACTGAGGACCCAAAACCCACCGGGCTGATTGCGCACCTGGGCAACGTAGGCGGGGTCGTACGTCCGGACTTCAGCGTCGACGACGGGCGCGCTTGGAAGCCGCTCAAGGCGGTCATCGCTCACCACGATGTGCCGGCCATCGGAACACGCGAGTACGACGGCGCAATCTCCGAGGACAAACCACTCGAGCCGCCCTCGCCGCTCACGGATCAACGCGCAAGTCGCGCCTGGAGAAAGCGGGTCGGTCAGGTCGCAGGCCGGGCCATGATCGGCTGCGGTGCCTCGGATGGCCCTGTCCGCAATGGTCTGGAGCGAGCCGCTTGCCTCGTCTGCCAGCTGCTCGGCGAGGTGGAGCGCCAGCCGGTCCACGATCCACGTGACTGGATGTATGCAGCCGCCGGTGTGCCCCGGGTAGCGACCAGCGCCGTCAAGTACGAGAGCCCAGTTCCTGCCACTCCGAAACCGATCTTCGTTCTCGGCGGAAGGCGAAGCCGCTGTGGCAGCGCAGATGAGCTGCATGGTTGCCGACCCTCAGTCCGGGATCTTGAAACGGTACGCGAAGTTGACCATGTCTCCGGCGATGACCGCGAGCATGACCTCCACCGGGCGGCCGGACGTGTCGTAGGTGGTGCGAATCAGCTCTGCGACAGGCGTTCCGGGAGGCAGGCGGAGCGCGACCGACTCCGGGCCCGTGGGCATCCGGACGCTGATCTCCTCACTCATCTCGTCCAAGAGGTAGCCAGCCTCTTCCAGGCGAGCGAATCCGCCGCCTGGGCCAGTGTTTTCCTCCTGGATCTGCGTACCACGAACGACATCCAGCTCGTAGTACGAATCAGCCAGCTGATTCGGGCGGCCATCGAGAACCGTTGTGCGGCGCCGGACCCAGACGGGAGTGCCCGCCGCGATCCCGAGCCGTTCGGCAACAGCGGGCGGTGCCGGGGTTTCACCCAGCTCACGCATGAACTGGCCAGCCGTGCGCCCCTGAAGCTCCGCTTCGGCGTCCCAGATCGCCTTTCCCTGCCGCCAGCGGCTCTTGGAGTACCGCTCGATGCCATGCCGGCGAGCATGCGGACGCTCACGGACGAAGGTCCCCTTGCCATGTACCGCAATGACCATGCCCTGCTGTTTGAGCAGGTCGACCGCCTTCCGCACGGCGGTAAGGCTGCATCCGTAGCTGGCGGCCAGCTCGTCCAGCGTGGGCAGCTGCACGCCCGGGGCGAGTTCGCCGCGCTCGATCTGCAGCCGGATGTCGTCCGCCACACGGACCTGCAGGGGGCGCGCGTCCGTTACACCGCTCGTCATCTGATCAGCCTAAGTGACGTCTGCGCGCAGACGCACATAGACGTTGACGAACCCTAACCTATGCCCTAACGTCAGTGTGTCAGCGGGTCTGTACACAGACCCACAGAATCGGGTTCGTGGCGGGGTGCTGCCCGCCACGAACCTGGGACGGCCTGAAAGGAGCTGCGTCCCATGGAAAGCATTCCCTACGAGGTCCTGACAAACCAGCGGAGTGCCGATCTTCTACTGGAGCTGACCGCGATCGACTCGCCAACCGAGCGAGCACGGCGGATCGGCCAGATCGCACGCAGCCGGGGGAACCTTCCCCGTCCGCTGTTCGAGCTTCGCCGGCTGGCGCTGATCGAGGCCCGCCGCGCAGGCATGGCCGTGAAGAACCTTGCGGCCGAGCTGGGCCTGAGCCCCGCCCGGGTCTCCCAGCTCACCGCCAGCGCCTTCAAGAAGGCGGTGGCGTGATGGATGCGAGCACCTTCGGTCTGCTCGGCGTCGGTGGCATTGGCCTCTCTGGCGCGTTCACCATCGCCCGCGCGGCGTGCCTCGAGTTCCGGAACAACCTCACCGACGAGATGGCGAAGCTACGTACGGCGCTGTGGGCGGCGCAGCGGTTCGACCCGATGACCGGCCTGCCGAACCGGCAGGCGCTGATCGAAGAACTGACCATGCGGCAGGCCCAGGGCGGCTCGTGGGCGCTGGTCCGGTTCGACATCGACGAATTCAAGAAGCTCAACGACTCGCTGGGGCACTCTGCGGGTGACCTGGCACTGGAGGAGTTCGCTCGTCGGCTGCTGGTGGCTACGGGCACGCCGGAGCACGCGATCTGCGCCCGGATCCACGGCGACGAGTTCGCGATGGTCGTCCCATACTCGGCCGAGATCGGGGCCGTGGTGATGGAGCGCGTCGCCGAGGCCATCGCCCAGCCAATGCAGCTGGGCGCCGTACGCCGCGAGGTGACGGCCTCGATCGGGCTCGTCGACGGCGATGCCGAGACCGACCCGGAGACGCTGATGCACCGCGCGGACCAGGCGGTCTACCGCTCGAAGCGTACGCACAAGCCGGAGATCTGGCGGCCGCGCGGCGCGCAGACGGTGAGCCTGCCGGGCTGCCCGGACGTCGTGGTCGACGACCTGGACGCGGTACCGCTCGTGTCCGCCGGGGGTGTCCGATGACGACGCTGACCGTTCCCGACGCACGTACGGCCAACCTCGGCCCCGACGTCCTCGTCAAGGCCGGAATCCTGCTCAGCGCGACAGTCGGCCCCAACCCGCACATGTTGACGCGCAAGACCCTGCACAAGGCGATCAGCGCCGCCGTCCAGTCGCTGCGGCCGGGCAGCACATGGGACACCACGGAGGCGCTGGCGGACGAGGCCCTAGCCATGTTCGTCGAGTTCCTGGACCTGATGCACGAGCTGGATCGGCACCTGCCGCACGGCGACCAGCTGTCGGTGTGGGTGTACGGCCGCCGGGTCCAGGCGGTCAGCTGGACCCTGCTCGCCGCGGCCGAGCGGTGGCGATACGAGCTGCTGGCGGCCCGGGTTGCCGGTGTGGTTCCCGGGGGTGGCTGGTGAGCGGGCCGAAGGTGATGCAGGCACTGACCGTGCGCCAGCCGTACGCGTGGGCTATCGCTCACGCTGGCAAGACGATCGAGAACCGGTCCTGGTCGACCTCCTATCGCGGGCTGTTGGCCATCCACGCTGCACTGACGTTCGACCAGGTCGGAGCCCGGTCGCAGCAGATGCTGCGGGCCTGGGGCACGTGGTGGCTCGACCGGCCTAGGAAGGGCACTCAGCTGCCGAAGCTGACGCCCGACGCACAGTACATCGAGCGGGGCGCATTTGTAGCGGTCGCGCAGCTGATCGAGGTGCATTTGGCCGCCGACAACTGCTGCTGGGGCTGGGGCGAGCATCCGGCCGTTGGCGATCGGGAGCTTTTCCACTGGCAGCTGACCGGCATCGTGCCGCTGTCCACGCCGGTACTGGCCACCGGTCGGCAGGGCCTGTGGACGCCGACCGACCAGCAGCTGAAGGCGCTGACCGAGGCGGCGGCGCAGTGACGACGAGAAGGAACACCACGCGGCGGCCCGGCCGGGCCGCCGCCTTCGGGGAGGAGCTGGCATGAGCAAGATGATCCGGATCGCCACGATCGACGACGTCGAGACCGATGAAGACCTGGTCAAGTTTCTTCAGTACAACCGCAAGATGATGCTCGTGTTCGCGCGCGAGTACGCGAGCAGCGCCGCGGAGCTGGGCGCGATGCTCAAGGTCCACGACAAGCGCAGCGGGGTACGCCGCCGGCACAAGGTGGTGCGCCCCATCGCCCTCGCGGCGGGCGTGATGATCCTGATCTGCCGCTACATGTCCCTGGCCGCGAAGCGGTTCCAGGTGGAGTACGCGCCGGAGATCGAGGCCGCAGGCCGTCGTAGCCGTACGGGCAACCGCACGATCCGGTTTGGGGGCTGACCATGACCAAGGTGAAGCTCTCCCCTGGTAGCGGGGGCAACTTCGGGTTCTCCGCTGGTGGCATTCGGGCCAGCGCGAACGTCAACCCGATCCCGTACCTGGCGCCGTGGATCCTCGCGGTCGCCCTGGCAGGTCTGGCGGTCGCGATCCGTTTCGGACTGGCCCACGACTCAGCGTCGTGGTACTGGTCGACGCTGACCGCGCTGGTCTACATCGGCCTGACCTGGGTCACGTGGCGGTCGACGCGGCCGCGTGGCCAGCTGACGTGCCTGCTGGCCACCGGTGGCGTCGCCGCCGCCGGGGTGTGGTCGTGGCTGGTCGCGGGGATGCCGCACCTGACCTGGCGGCCTTTCGTGCTGTACGGGCTGCTGGCGGTGCTCGGCTGTGGTGGTGCCAACGTGTTCACCGCCTTCAAGCACGGCCATGGCGAGCCGGGTAGCGGCATGTTCGACAAGTTGGGCGGGGCGCTGGAGAAGGTCCGGGCGATCAACGAGATCACCGCCGAGGACGGCCAAGTCCAGGCCAGCTACCGGATGCAGCCGGGCACCCCGGCCAGCGAGCTACAGGACTCCACGACGGCGATCGCCAGCATGTACGGGCTGCCGCCAGACGGCGTGCGAGCGATCCCGTCGAAGGACGACGCGGCCGAGGGCAAGATCGTGCTGTCGCCGAACAACCCGCTGGCGCTGCCCCCGGTATGGCCGGGCCCGTCGATGCGCAGTGGCGGCTCGGTGATGGACCCGCTGGTGCTCGGCGTACGCCGAGGCGGTCAGCCTCTGCAGTACTGGATGCCTGGCGATCCGTCCAAGGCCCGCAACGCGTCGCTGATGACGCTGGTCGGGATGAGCGGCTCAGGCAAGACGCAGTTCATCCGGCTGCAGATCATCGAGGGGGTGCTGTCGCGGGGCACGCCGGACGAGGTCGAATACTGGTACGGCAACAGCCGTAAGGCCGACCAGGAGCCGGACTGGGTCAAGCGCGGCGCGGCCCGGTTCGAGAACACCCGCAAGGGCGTGGCACAGATGCTCAAGGATCTGCGCGACGAGCTGCCCGAGCGGGCCCGGATCCTCGGCGAACAGGGTCTGGACCAGTGGCAGCCCGGCTGCGGGCTGGCGTTCAAAGTAGTGTTCTGCGACGAGTTCGCTGACATCGCCAAGGACATTGAATCCATCGTGGTCGACCTGGCCGAGACGGTCCGGTCGCTGGGCATCCACCTGGTTCTCGGTCTGCAGCGCGCCTCGTCGTCGCGGTTCCCAACCGACGCCCGGTCCAACTTCAACACCCAGGCGTGCCTGGGCGTGCGGGACGACACCGACGCGGAGATGGCGTTGCCCGAAGACGTTCTGGACGCCGGAGCGCAGCCGTGGCTGTGGGGGGCGAAGGTGCCCGGCATGCTGTACATGGCGGCGCCCGGCGTCGATGAGGAGCTGTGGTCGGAGGCCGCGCGGACGTTCTTCGCCGACAAGCACCTGCTGGCCAGGTGGGCTGAGCACTACATCGCCCTGCGTGAGCGAGGCATCCGCGCCGGTGGCCGGCCTTCCCCGCATCTGGTGTCGGTGCCGACCGGTGAGCAGGCGGTCGCCGCCGCCCGCCGCGCCACCAACGCCGACGCGGTGCCGATCGACATGGACGACGACGACGAAGACGTCGACGGCGTGGTGCAGGACGCCGACGCCAGCAAGGCCGAGGAGCTGGGCGACGTCGACGAGCGTGAGCTGGCCGACGAAATCGACGACATCCTGACCGACCTCGACGACGGCGGCCGCGGTGACCTCGACGGTTTTGATGACGAGCTGCCCGAAGTCGAGATCCCCGCTGAGGAGGCAGAAGACCTCCGGTCGATCAGCGTGAGCACGCCGATCGAGGTCGGCGACAACGCCGGCGGGATGCGGCTGCGGCTGTCGCCGACGATGACACCGGCCGAGGCCCGCGCCTACGTGCGGCGCTGGTTCACCGAGCTGCACGGACGCGGCGTCGGCCTGATCAAGAAGGAAGACATGGGCGACCTGTTGGCCGACATCGGCTTCCGGTCGTCCTGGCTGGACAAGGTGCTCAAGGAGTTCTGCGGCGAGCAGCCCGCCTGGCTACGGCGTACGGACAGCCGTGGCTGGTACGAGATCCTGGCCGCTCCCCCGGTCCTGGCCGGAGCAGCGTCATGAGCGCCCTGACCGCCACCGGCGTGGCGTGGGTTCAGCCCACGCCACGCTCCCCACGCCACGCATCCCACGGCCCGGTTTCGCGCGCGCGCGTTAGAGGCGGGCGGCCGCGTCCCGTGGCGTGGGTGGCGTGGGCTCGCGTGGGCTCGCCCACCCCTACCCCTACGAGCGCGGGACGTGATGTGAAGAAGCTGCTGTGGATCGTGGCCGGACTGGCGGTGATCGGCTGCGTGTGGGGCTGCGGGCTGGTCGACGACCAGCGCCTGGCCACCGTGATCACGATCGGCGCGGTCGTCGCCGTGGGCGGCGGGCTGCTCGGCGGCCTGGCCGGTGCCGGGCACGCCCGGGAGCGCCGCGCCTGGGCCGACTACCAGGACGTTAGGGCCAAGCTCCCTGTCGCGCGGCGGGCCTGGCTTCAGGCGCTCGCCGAGTCGGCGCGCCGGTTCGTGTTGCCGGTCGCGATCGCCGTCGCGGTGCTGGCGTGGTGGAGGTGGGGACGGCGATGACGACGAAATCACTGGTCATGACCTCGCAGGGCGGAATCCCCGGCCTGCCGTGGAAGTACGTCGCCAAGGGCACCAACCGGCACCTGACCGTCGAGAGTTCCGGCCTGGTCATGATCCGGGTGCCGTTCTGGCGCTGGCTGGCCATGTCCAAGGACCGCAAGGACGGCCGGCCCCGCATGGTGTCGTTCCCGCTGTGGGCGATCCAGGGCGGCTACCTGCGTACGCACACCTGGTGGCGCAAGGGCGTGCTGCAGCTGGACGTGCCCGCCGCCAACGACCCGTGGCAGCGGCGCACCGACAAACAGCGCGCTAACAACGTGTTCCCCGCTTCGCGGCCGCACCGGATCAAGTTCCGCAAGCGCCAGCAACCCTGGTTCGTGTACGCCGCCGAGCAGATCGGCGTCGACGCGCCCGAGCTTCCCAAGGAGTGATGATGTCCACCCAGTACGGAACGCCCCAGCAGCTGCCCAGCCGGGCGCTCGACGGCGAGATCGAGGCCCGGCCCACCTACTACGCGGACCGGCGCGATCGGCCCGCGCCGGTCGTCCTGGACGCGGTCGCCACCGTCGCGCCCGCCCAGCTGCTCACCCTCACCGGGGGCCGTGTGATGGTGACCGGCACCCCGCACCAGCTCAGCCAGCACGTCGCCAAGTGGCGCGCGGAGGGACGGCTGGTGCACGCGGACACGCCGCAGCCAGACGGCGTACCCGGCCGGTACGCCCTGGTCGTGCAGCTGGCCCCCCGCGCTCTCGACCACCGCACGCAGGCGGCCACCGTCCAGCCGCCGTTCTGGACGCCCCGCCGCGCGCTCGTGGCGGCCGCGTTCGCGCTCATCGTGCTCGCGGTGCTGGCCTGGGCCGTCGCGGTCGCGCTCGCCTGGCTGGCGTCGAATCTGCTGCTCGTGCTCGGTGTCCTGGTCGTCGTCGCCGTCATCGCGGCCAAGGCGGGCCCCCGCGTCTGCCAGACCATCGTGACCGTCACCCACCGGCACTGAGCCCCCCATGGACACGTTGGACAGCTCCCGGCGCGCCCGCCTCGCCGGCGTGCACGCCACGAGCGCCACGCCCGCCACGGCCCAGGTCACCGGGCATTCCCACGCTCCCCACGCCTCATCACACAGCCCGTGAGCAGCAAGAAGGCACCGCTTGCTAATTTACAATCTGAACATGTAAACTAGCGCAGCAGTGATCGACTTGGCACACGGAAAGGACCTCCTTTGATGATCGACACGCCGCAGACCCCCGGCGCCGACGTCGGCGCCGGGCGCACAGGCAGGATGCGCCCGTGAATCTCCTCCAGAAAGTGATCGACGTGCCCACGGACACTGTCCTGTGGGGACCTTCGGACTACCTGAACTGGGTCAAGGACAACCTTCAGGGCCTCGCGGTCCCGACCGGAGCCGCCCTGACCATCCTGCTCGGGCTGCTGGTCATCCCCTGGATTCGTCGCAGCAAGCTATCCACCATCGGCCGGTCGCTGACCATGCCGGCAGTGCTGGCGTGGGAGGCGCAGGGTCTGCACCAACTGGCTACCGCCACCGGCGCCAAGGGCGTGGTCGCCTGGATCTTCGCCTGCGTGACCAGCGGAATCCTGCTGACCCTCGCCGCGTTCGCCGACGAGCACTACGCCAAGCACGGCACGCTCGGCTGGCCCGGCCGTCTGGTGTGGGTGGTCGCACTGCCCATGGGTATCGCAGTGGCCTTCACCGGCCACTCCACCGCCGAGGCCCTGTTGCGCATCATCCTTCCCCTGCTCGCGGCCCTGGTCTGGTGGATCAAGTACGCGCCGATCATCACGCTCGATGACGCGACCGGCGAGGGCACCGCGAAGCGTAAGGGCTCGTGGCGCTGGACGCCGCGTCGTATCGGCGTTGAGCTGGGCCTTGTCGACCCAACCGACGCTGACCTGTCCGTCGTGCACGCCGAGCGGCAGAAGCGGGTGATCGTCACCGCTGGCCTCGGTACCTGGCACGGCTCCCGGCTGCTGCGCTGGTGGCACGTCCGCCGGCTGCGTTCCAGCAGCAAGAAGGCCACTCCCGAGGTCATCGCCGCCGCCGTCGCGCAGGTGACCCTCACGGCCTCCGTCAAGGAGCTCATGAACCCCAACACCACCGAGGAACGCCTGCGTGAGCTGGGCCGCCGGGCCATCGCCCGCCGCGACGCCATCATGGCGGGCCTGCTCGTCGACGGCGGTACGGAGTTCGCGGCCGACACGGACACCCGGCAGCAGACACTCGTAGACGACGAGCGCGCTACCGGTACCGATCGTGGCGTGGACACGAGCGCCGTACCGGTACCGGTCACCCAGCTACCGGCGGTAGACCACACGCCGCTACCGGTCCAGCCGGTACCGGACGCCGCACGACCGGTACCGATGGACCGGTACCAGGCCGTGACCGGTACCGGTAGCCGAGGCGACCGGACCGGTACCGAACAGCGGTACCCGACGGCGGTACCGGTGGTCGACGACGCCCGGCTCGGTCCGCTGCTCGACGACAGGCGCCAGCCCAGCACCCCGGTAGTACCGCACACGCTGCGTAGCGGAACCGGAGTTCGTGCGACGGCGGTGTCCGTACCGGTACCGGCCGAGGAAGCCCAGATCGACGACAGTCAGGAGCCGCTGAAGACCGGCAAGGCACGCGCATTGGCGTACTGGCGAGCGGAGCGCGCAGCAGGCCGAACCCCAAGTGGGGCAGACCTCGCGCGGGAAGCCGGCGTCAGCGTCGACTCCGGCGCGGGCCGTCAGTGGCGTCGGGCCTGGCTCAATGAGGAGGGCATCGACCCGGTGTCAGGGCAACCCGCCATGGCCGGTGCTACCGCCGAGGTTCAGTGACGATGCGTAACGAGCTGACTAACCCGAAGGCCGGTACTGCCACGTGCGGTACCGGCCCCTCGGGGCCGCGCTCCGGCTCCGGCCGAGCGGTACCGGTACCGCCTCGCGGGCGGTCCACTGGTACCGGTCGAGCGGTACCGGCACGCGACTACCGCCCTACCGGTACCGCACCCACTACCGGCACGACCCCCCTACCGGTACCGCCCGGACTACCGCTACCGGTACCACTCGACCGGTACTTGGTACCGCCTGCCGCTACCGGTCTACCGGTACCTGCTACCGGCCTCCGGTACCCGGAGCGGGACGACGCCCCAGCTCCCAGGCCCCGCCCAAGCGCCCGCCCGCGTGCGCGGACGCGCGCCCGCGCGTGCGCGCGGGTATATATACACACACCCACGGGAGTGCTGGCGGGCGCACCTGCGCAGTCCAGCGCGGGCCAGCTCCTGCGCTCCCCCACAGCCGCTAGGGCGGGAGGATGCTCGTCAGCGCGGCCGGGCGGCCGCCCGGCCGCGCACAGGCACAGATGCGCGGCCGCTCGGCCGCGCAGAGGCGCGGTTGCCAGCGTGCGCAGCCCGGCGGGCCAGCGGCCGACCGACCGCCTGTGCGCACGTACGCTCAGGCCCGCTCCCGCCCCACTGAGCGCCTGCGCCCGCGTTCGGAGGCGAGCCCGCGCCGCAGAGCAGGCGAGTAGGGGAGCGGGCGGGCTAGCGCCTAACCGCGTACCCGATCACCCGAGCGCCCACATGGCCGAGCCTGCGCACGTTCGCGTAGCCCCGATCCCGCCCGCCTGCGCCGCGGCGCGACCGAGCAGCTGCGCCTC
>JABFWL010000112.1 GCA_013362315.1 Catenulispora sp.
GCAGTGGCCGAAAGACTTCCGATGATCCTAACCGCTGCGGCACGATCTCCAGCGCGGGAGGGAGATCCCGCAGAACTGGAGCCGAACCATGACCGCCGCCGCCAAGAACGACCCGAAGAGCGACACCAAGTACGACCCGAAGAGCGACACCAAGTACGACCTGAAGGCCGACGTCAACCGTCGCGCTGCCGCGCTGTTCGCCGCGATCGACGACTACGACGAGGCCGCCTTCCTCGCCGCGATCGACGCCCTGGCCGCCGAGCTGCCCGAGGACGACGCCGACGCGCTGTTCCACCGCGGCAGCGCCCGCGACAGCTGGGGCCACTCCGACCTCGCCGTGCCGCTGTACCGCAAGGCGTTGGAACTCGGAGGGCTCACCGGTGAGAACCGCCGGCGCGCGGTGATACAGATGTGCAGCTCGCTGCGCAACATCGGCGAGGTCGAGCTGGCTCTGGAGACCCTGTGGGCGGAGCGTGAACTCGGCGAGGACCACCTCTCCGACGCCCTCGACTGCACCATCGCGTTGTGCCTGGCGACGACCGGCCACGACCGCGAAGGACTGTCCCTGGTGCTGGTCGCGCTGGCCAAGCACCTGCCGCGTTACAACCGTTCGATGGCGAACTACGGCCGTGCTCTGGTGGAGTAGGGCAGGATGTCTGCATGTTGATGAAGCGCCATCCGGCCAACCCCATCCTGACGCGCGACCCTGATCGGGACTGGGAAGCCGGCTCGGTCCTGAACGGAACCGTCATCCGGGGCCGGGACGGCACCATCCACATGCTCTACCGCGCCACCAACGGCGTGGAGTTCGGCACGGCGGGGGAGTACGTGTCCTGCATCGGCATCGCCGACAGCACCGACGGTGTGCGCTTCGTGCGCCGCGCCGAGCCGCTGATCGCGCCCGACCACACCTACGAGGTCGGCCTGGGCTGTGAGGACCCGCGGGTGGTGTTCCTCGACGGCGAGTACTACATCTACTACACCGCCGTCGAGGGCACGCCCCCCGACATCAAGGTCCGCATCGCCTTGGCCACCTCCCCGGACCTGGAAACGGTGACCAAGCACGGCATCGTCGGCCCGCACGGCGCTCCTTCGAAGGCTGCGACCCTGTTCCCGGAGCCGGTGGACGGCAGGTATCTCTGGTTCTTCACCTGGCTCTCCGACACGCCCGGAGCGACCATCCTCCACGCCTTCTACGACGACCTGGAAGCGGTCCGCAAGCCGCCGCCGGGACACGTGGCGGCCGCGATCGAGGACTACGACCGCAGCGCCATCCTGATTCCCGGCGACCGGGTGGAGCTGGCGAAGGTCCGCGTCCGCCGGGGCCCCGAGCTGGGCGCTCCACCGATTCGCACCGAGGCGGGCTGGCTGTTCTTCTACTGCAACTCCGACAGCGAGATCGAGCCGGAGTGGCAGATCAGCGCCGCCCTGCTGGACCTGGACGAGCCGTGGCGGGTGATCGCCAAGACTCCCGAACCGCTGATCACTCCGCAGACCGTGGAAGAGCTGGACGGCGTGGTGAACCGGGTGACTTTCCCCTCCGGCGCGATCGTGATCGAGGGCACCGTGCACCTCTACTACGGCAGTGGCGACCAGGGCATCTGCCTCGCGACCTGCGACCTCGCCGAGCTGCTGGAACATCTGGCCCGCAACCCGGTGAAGGGCAGCGGGCCGTGCGTGGGGTGAGTGCTACAGCGGGATCTTCTCGTGCATGACCAGGGTGTTGGCAGTGCCGGCAGTCAGGGCGGCGCTGCCGCTCAGGCGGACCGGAACGCCACGACCACGTTGTGCCCGCCGAACCCGAACGAGTCGTTCAGCGCCGCGATCTGGCCCTCGGGCAGCGCCCGCGGCTTGTCGCGCACGACGTCCAGGGTGATCTCCGGGTCCAGTTGGTCCACGTTGATCGTCGGCGGTGCCTGCCGGTGGTGCAGCGCCAGCACCGTGGCCACCGACTCGATCGCGCCGGTGCCGCCGAGCAGGTGGCCGTGCATGGACTTGGTGGCCGAGATGGCCACGTTCTCCGCGGCCGAGCCCAGCACCTTGGTGAAGGCCATGACCTCGGCGATGTCGCCGCGCGGGGTGCTGGTGGCGTGCGCGTTCAGGTGCCGGATGTCGGACGGCGACAGGTCGGCGTCGACCAGCGCGTTGGCCAGCGCCTCGGCGACGCCGCGGCCGTCCGGCTCGGGCTGGGCGATGTCGTGGGAGTCGGCGGAGAAGCCGACGCCGGCCGCCTCGGCGTAGACCCGGGCGCCGCGCGCCGCGGCGTGCTCGGCCGACTCCAGAACCAGGATGCCGGAGCCCTCGCCGAGCACGAAGCCGTCGCGGTCCACGTCGTAGGGCCGGGAGGCGCGCTCGGGCTCGTCGTTGCGCTTGGACATCGCCATCATGTTGGCGAACGCCGCGATCGGCAGCGGGTGGATCGCGGCCTCGGTGCCGCCGGCCAGCACCACGTCGGCGCGGCCGGAGCGGATCATCTCGATGGCGTGGCCGACGGCCTCGGCGCCGGTGGCGCAGGCCGAGACCGGGGCGTGCACGCCGGCGCGGGCGTCGAACTCCAGGCCGACGTAGGCCGCCGGGGAGTTCGGCATCAGCATCGGCACGGTGCGCGGGCCGACCGCGCGCGGGCCCTTGGCGACCAGGGCGTCGTAGGCGCTCAAGAGCGTCGTGACCCCGCCGATGCCGGAGCCGACCATCACGCCGAGCCGGGTGGGCTCAGCGAACTTGCCTTCGAAGCCGGCGTCCTTCCAGGCCTCGCGGGCCGCGATCAGCGCGAACTGCGCCGAGCGGTCCAGGCGCCGGATCTCGACCGGCTTGAGCAGCTCGGACGGCTCCACCGCGATGCGGGCGGCGAAGCGCACCGGCAGCGGTTCGGCCCAGTCCTCGGTCAGGGTGCGGACCCCGGAGCGTCCGGCCAGCAGCCCGTCCCAGAACGAGGCGGCGTCCCCGCCGAGCGGTGTGGTCGCACCGACCCCGGTGACGACGACAGACTTGCGAGCAGTCACGAGCCTTACCTTCTATCTGTGGATCTACGGGTTCCGCCGGCCGGACGGCCGTGCAACGGGGCCAGGGCCGCACCTGAGCTCAGAGAGCTCAGGCCGCCTGGTTCTTCTCGATGTAGCTGACGGCGTCGCCGACGGTCGACAGGTCCTTGACGGCGTCGTCCGGGATCTTCACGCCGAACTTCTCCTCGGCGGCCACGACCACCTCGACCATGGTCAGCGAGTCGACGTCCAGGTCGCCGGTGAAGGACTTGTCCAGCTGGACCTCCTCCTTGTCGACGCCCGCGACCTCTTCGACGATCTCGGCGAGGTCGGCGAGGATTTCTTCCTGGGTCAGAGCCATGGGATGGCGCTCCTTCGTTGTGTTCTTCTTCGGTGGTGTGGCTTGCCGCGAGGCCGCGGAGCCCTAAGGGAGAGTAACGACCTGCGCCGCGTAGACCAGACCCGCCCCGAACCCGATGAGCAGGGCCAGGCCGCCGTGCGGTGCGGAGCCGTCCTCGAGCATGCGCTCCATGGCCAGCGGGATGGTGGCCGCGGAGTTGTTGCCGAACTCGGCGATGGTGCGGGCGACCGGCACGTGCTCGGGCAGCCCCAGCACCTTCACCAGCCGGTCGGTGATCCGCATGTTGGCCTGGTGCGGGATGAACGCGTCCAGGTCGCCGGCGGTGACGCCGGCCTCGGCCAGCGCCTTCAGCGACACCTCGGCCATCTGGTAGGAGGCCCAGCGGAACACCGCCTGGCCCTCCATCCGCAGGAACGGGCCGCGAACCTCGCTGCCCTCCTCCTCCGGCTCCGGCACTTCGTTCCAGGGGTAGGTCTGCGTGATGGTCCCGTACTTGTCGCCTTCAGAGCCCCACACCACCGGACCGATGCCGGGGGTGTCGGACGGGCCGATGACCACCGCGCCCGCGCCGTCTCCGAACAGGAAGGCGGTGCCGCGGTCCTGCACGTCGGTCAGGTCGGACAGCCGCTCCACGCCGACCACCAGCACGTACTCCGCGGAGCCGGCCTTCACCATGTCCGAGGCCTGAGCCACGCCGTAGCAGAAGCCCGCGCAGCCGGCGGAGATGTCGAAGGCGGCGCCGTTGGTACCGAGCCGGTCGGCGACCAGGCAGGCCAGCGCCGGGGTCTGGTGCATGTGCGAGACGGTGGACACGATCACCGCGCCGAGCTGGTCGCCGTGCACGCCGGCGGCGGCCAGCGCCTTGCCGGCGGCCTCCACCGACATCTCCAGCACGGTCTCCTCCGGGGTGGCCCAGCGGCGGGTCTCGATGCCCGACCGGGTCCGGATCCACTCGTCGGAGGAGTCGATCCAGGTGCAGACCTCTTCGTTGGTGACGACGCGGCTGGGCGCGTAGCCCCCGACACCCATGATGCGGGTGTGGGCCGCCCCCTGCTTCTCCCTGATGGTTGCCATGTATACGGGTCCCCTTAATCGAACGTCGGGCTGGCCGGGTTTATCAGACAAGCCCTAGCCGAACGAGCCGGTCGGATGGACGCGCAGCAGCGGCTGCCCCGGTGCGACCGGATCCCCGTCCTCCACGAGCCACTCGAGGATCTCGCCCTCGTGCTGCACCGTGATTTCGTGCTCATCGCGGCGCGCGACTATCGTCGCCACCGCCGTCCCCGTGGTCAGCGTGGCGCCCTCGCCGAAGGCGCCGCGGCGGACGGTGCCGCCGTGCGGGGCGACGACCAGCCGCCAGGCCGGCGCGGCGTCCAGGTGGTTCGTGTCGTTCGGCTCGGCGTGCTTGGCCACGAACTCCCGGGCGGCGTCGAGGTCCGCGGGTGTCTTCAGGGCGAAGGTCTCCACGCCCTTCAGCGCCCGCTTCGCCAGGCCGGTCAGCGTACCGGCTGGTGCCACCTCCAGCAGCCCGGTTACCCCGAGTTCGGCGAACGATTCCTGGCACAGGTCCCAGCGCACCGGGTTCGACACCTGCGACACCAGCCGGCGCAGCACCTCGGCGCCGTCGTGCACCACGGCACCGTCGGCGTTGGACACCAGCCGGGTACGCGGGTCGCGGGTGGTGATGCCCTTGGCCAGCGCGCCGAGGTGCGCTACCGCCGGGGCCATGTGCTCGGTGTGGAAGGCGCCGGCGACGCTCAGCGCGCGCAGTCGCGCACCGTCCGGGCCGTCCTCGGCGAAGGCCGCCAGCTGCTCCAGCGTGCCGGCCGCGACGATCTGCCCGGCGCCGTTGTTGTTGGCCGGGACCAGGCCGTGCTCGGCGATCTTGGCCAGCACCACCTCGGGGTCGCCGCCCAGCACCGCGGTCATGCCGGTCGGGGTCGCGGCCGCGGCCTGCGCCATCAGCCGGCCGCGCTCGCGGACGAACACCATGGCCGCCTCGCTGCTGATGACGCCGGCTCCGGCGGCCGCGGTGATCTCGCCGACCGAGTGGCCGCCGACCGCCCCGACCTCGACACAGAAGGTGTCGCAGGAGTGCGGGAAGAGGGCGAACATCGCGCCCAGACCGGCGGCGACCAGCAGCGGCTGGGCGATCGCGGTGTCCTTGATGGTGTCGGCGTCGGCTTCGGTGCCGTAGTGCACGAGGTCCAGCCCGGCGACCGCGGACCACCAGGCGAGGCGGTCGGCGTAACCCGGCACCTCGAGCCACGGCGTCAGGAATCCGGGAGTCTGGGCACCCTGGCCCGGCGCGACGAGAACTAGCACGCAACCCACTGTTGTCCCTGTGCCGCCGGTTTGCCTTTAGCGGGCCGGACGAAGATCTCGGTACGGATCTTGGAGGGTTCCTACAAACCGTTCGTCGGTCCAGCCAATCTTCCCAAGGCCAGGGCCATATGGAGGGTGAACGCCGCACGCGGCTGCGCCGGATTCAGACCTGTGAGGTCGCTCACCCTTTTCAGCCGGTAGCGCACCGTGTTGGGGTGCACGAAGAGCATCCGCGCCGCGCTCTCCAGCGACGCCGCCTGCTCCAGATACGCGGACACGGTTTCCAACAACGCCGCCCCCGCCGCCTCCAGCGGACGGTACACCTCGGCCACCAGCTGCGCCTTCGCGGCCTCGTCACCGGCCAGCGCGCGCTCCGGCAGCAGCTCGGCGGCCAGTACCGGGCGCGGCGCGTCCGGCCAGGCGCCGGCCGCGCGCAACGCGGACAGGGCGGCCTGGGCGGAAATGCCCGCCGACAGGAGGTCTTCGACAACCGGGCCGATCACCAGCGGTCCCGGCCCGAACTCGTTGGCGAGCGCGCGGGTGGCGGCCAGCGGATCGCCGGCGCCGCCGATGATCACCACCAGCCGGTCCGACTGCACCCCGGTGAGCACCGTCAGCCGGGCCCGGCGCGCGGCCCGGTGCACCGCGTCCACCACGAGCGCGGTGTGCTGGCGCACGTCGTCGTGCCCGCCCAGCGGCTCCGGCGTGGCGCCGACCACCACCACCAGGTCGGCCGAGCTGTCCCAGCCCAGCGCCGCGGCGCGAGAGCGCACGGTGTCGTCCAGCACGTCGCCGCGCATCAGCTCGTCGACGACCAGGGCCTCCAGCCGGGCGTCCCAGGCCCCGCGCAGCTCGGCGGCCTGCGCGTAGACCTGCGCGGCGGCGAACGCGATCTCCCGGGAGTAGCGCAGCATGCCCTCGCGCAGCGCCGCCTGCTCGGCCGGCCCCTGCGCGATCTGGCCGATGCCCTCCTCGACCACCTCTATGGTCGTGCGCACCAGCTCCACGGTCTGCCGCAGCGTCACCGAGCGGGTCAGCTCCCGCGGCGCGGTCCCGAACACGTCGGCGCTGATCGCGGTCCGGTCCTGCGGGTTGCGGAACCACTCCACGAACGCCGCGATCCCGGCCTGCACCACCAGCCCGATCCACGACCGGTTGTCCGGCGGCATGGCCCGGTACCAGGCCAGCCGCTCCTCCATGCGCTGGATCGCGACTCCGGCCAGCGAGCCGATCGCCTTCTCCAGGCGCCGGACCGCGGCCGCGCGCTGGGCGGGCGTGAGGTCGTCCGTGGGGCCGGTGGTGCTGGGGGTCACCCGGCCATTACACACCACAACCAGATCCACCCGCCCATCCCCGCGGCGCGCCCGGAGCCCTGCGGCGGACCGGCCGACGAAACGGTCATATAGCAGCAATCTGGTATACGTGGCCTGTGAAGGACAAGCACTGCGGCCACACGAGCACCAGCACCGAACTGCGGGGCACGGCCGAACAAGGCCGGCTGGTGCTGGCCGAGCTGCTGGACCGGCTGGACGGCGCCTTCCCGGCGGCGGCCGGCCGGCACCGCCTCGGCCCGGGCGCGTATCTGGTGCCGCTGGGCGGCGGCAGCACGCTGCTCGTCGCACTGGCCCCGGCCGGGCCGGCGCGCGACCGGTCGAACGGGCAGCTGGTGTTGTCCGCGACGCTCCTGGACCGGACCGGTCTGCAGGACGCCGACGTCGCGCAGGCGCTTGACTGCCTGGAGGCCGTGCCGTTCACCGGCTGGGAATGCGACGCCTTCACCGAGCAGCTGCCGCTGCTGGCCGGGCTGCCGAAGCGGATGCCGGACAAGCCGCTGGGGGAGTGCGGACTGCTGCTGGTCGGGCACCTGCTGTCCGATCTGGTGGTGCAGACCCGCACGCTCATCGCGCTCGGCGCGCGGCCCGAGGCGATGACCGTGCTGGACAAGGGCTATCCGCACAAGCTCCGCCGGCGCGTCGAGGCACACCTGGCCGGGCTCGGCATCGCGGTGCTGCCGGCGTCCGACGTGGAGACCGCGCTGCGGTTGCACGCGGCGCGGGTGATGGAGCCGAGCGTGGTCGTCGACGACGGCGGCCAGGTGGCCCCGGTGCTCGCCACCCTCGTGCCGGAGCTGATCCCGGCCTACCGGGGACTGGTCGAGCAGTCGATGGCGGGCGTGGCGGAGCTCGAAGAGCTGGAAGCGGCCGGCGCGGGACTGCCGCTGCCGGTGTTCAGCGTGGCGCAGAGCAAGGTCAAACTCGGGATCGAGGCGCGCTGGATCGCCGAGTCGGTGGTCCGCGCGATCCGCGAACTGGTGCCCGGCGAGGCTTTCGACGGAGCGCCGGCGCTGGTCCTCGGATTCGGGCCGGTGGGCGAGCAGGTGGCGGCGGTGCTGCGGGGGCAGCGGATGCGGGTGGCGGTGCACGACGGCGAGTGGCCCCGGCTGCTGGCCGCGCACGAGGCCGGGTACCTGACGTCCCCGGAGGTGCCCGCGCTGCTGGACGGGCACCGGCCGTTGTTGATCGTGTCGTCGACCGGGCGTGGTGGTAGCAGCGGCCTGCCGGCCCTCGGGGGAGAGGACTTGGACTTCCTGGCCGGCGAGTGCTTCGTGGCGAGTGTGTCGGGGCGCGGAGCGGAGATCGATCTGCCGGGGCTGGCGGCTCGTGCCGAGCGCATCGAGGATCTGGGACGCGTCGGTGTGCGCTATGTGCTGCCCGCAGGCCTGGTCACGGTGCTGGGAGACGGGTTGCGGGTGAACGCATCGCGGGGCGACCCGGGCGGCGGCGCGCCGGCGCGGCAGTCGGATCTGGCCCTGGCCGCTGTGGTGTGGGGCGCGTGCACGCTGGCGCGACCGGGACACGGGTTCGGAGCCGGGGCGGATGTCACGGCGACGGACGCTTCGATCGCGGACAGCGGACTGGTCGAGAAGTACTACCGGCTGTATGGACCCGGCGGCGATGCGGACGCGCGCAGGCCGCGGGCGCGCGGTGGCGCCGGTGCGGGGCGGCGGAGTCGGGGGCGGGCGCGGATCAGCGAGGTCTGACATGGCGGCGCCCCGCGGTGCGCCGATTGGCCACGAACGAAGCGGGCCACGAACGAGCTGACGCCCGATCCGGCCCCGTCTTCGCTGGCCGGGCGGTGCCTACCGCGCAGCGTCTGCCCGACCGGGCGGCGCCGACTGCGCAGCGTCCGCCCGGCCGGTGGTGGTCAGCCGCGGGCTGCCAGGGTGCTGATCGCGGCGGCGGTGGTCGGTCCGCAGACGCCCTGCGGGTCGTCCGTGATGTGCAGCTCGCTCTGCACGTAGGCCACGGCTTCGGCGGTGCGGATGTCGTAGACCCCGGTCACCGGCACCCACGTCGTGGTGCTGCCCAGCTTGTCCAGCTGGTTCTGCAGGTTCGCCACGTCCGGGCCGCTGTCGCCGGTCTGCAACACCCGGGGTGCCTGCGGGCTGGTGCCGCCGGTACCGGTGGGCGTCGGGCCGGTGGGCGTCGGCGTCGTCGGGCCGGTGGGGGTCGGTGTCGGGGTCGGCGTGGGGGCGGGCGTCGTCGGGGTCGTGGACGGCGGCGGCGACGTCGGCGGCGTGGGACTGGTCGTCGGCGGCGTCGCCGGCGGAGTGCCCGGCGGCGTGGTCGGCGGGTTGCCCGGCGTGGTCGT
>JABFWL010000169.1 GCA_013362315.1 Catenulispora sp.
CAGCAGCACCGTGGCGGTGGCCGAGCCGACCGCGGTGGTGCGCCCGGCCACGCCGGCGCCGGCCAGCACCGTCATCCCCGGCCGGACGCCGTCGATCGCGCCGGTGTCGATGGTCGCCGACCAGGTGCCCTGCTGCCGCGGCGCGAAGGCCAGCACCCGCGCCGGGATGGTGCGGTAGCCGCCGACCGCGGCGACGTGCAACAGCCGGTCCAGCTCGCCGGCCCGGGCACGGGCGTCGGCGGAGGTCTCGTTCTGGACGCGCAGCGCGGCGTCGTCGGCCTTGAGCCGCGCGATCTCCCTCAGGTCGGCCCGATTGTGGCCGAGTCCGCGCACGAAGTCGTGCACCGGGTCGGCCACGTCGGAGACCACGCGCTGCACCGGCCCGAAGGCGGCCTCGCCGCCGGCTCGCAGCGGGCGCAGCGGCGAGCGCGCGCCGCCCCGGGCGTCCACCGTGATCATGGCGAAGGCCGCCGCCAGCAGCACCGCCAGCAGCAGCCTCGTCCGCCTGTCGTCCCGCACGCCGGCGCTACCTGCGCCCGGGGCGGCGGCGGGTGTTCAGCGAGCCCAGCACCGGCGCCAGCGCCTCGAACTCCTCCAGGCAGCGGCCGGAGCCGAGCACCACGGAGTCCAGCGGGTTCTCCGCGATGTGCACCGGCATCCCGGTCTCGTGGCGGATCCGCTCGTCCAGGCCGTGCAGTATGGCGCCGCCGCCGGTCAGCACGATGCCCCGGTCCATGATGTCCCCGGCCAGCTCCGGCGGGCACTTGTCCAGGGTGTCGCGGACCGCGTCGATGATCGCCGCCACCGGCTCCTCGATGGCCTTGCGGACCTCGGTGGAGGACAGCAGGATCACCTTCGGCAGCCCGGAGACCAGGTCCCGGCCCCGGACCTCGGCCCGGGTCTCCTCGCCGGCGTCCCAGGCCGAGCCGACCGTCACCTTGATCTCCTCGGCGGTCCGGTCGCCGAGCAGCAGCGAGTACTCCTTCTTGACGTACTGGATGATCGCGTTGTCCAGCTCGTCCCCGGCGACGCGGACGCTGAGCGCGGTGACGATGCCGCCGTAGGAGATGACGGCCACCTCGGTGGTGCCGCCGCCGATGTCCACCACCATGTTGCCGGTGGCCTCCTGCACCGGCAGCCCGGCGCCGATCGCGGCCGCCATCGGCTCCTCGATCAGGTGCACGCTGCGCGCGCCGGCCGCGCTGGCGGCGTCCTCCACGGCGCGCTTCTCCACGCCGGTGATGCCGGAGGGCACGCAGACGATCACCCGGGGCTGGGCCAGCCAGCGGCGCTTGTGCGCCTTGCGGATGAAGTAGCGCAGCATCCGCTCGGCGACTTCGAAGTCGGCGATCACCCCGTCCTTGAGGGGGCGGATGGCGACGATGTTGCCGGGGGTGCGGCCGATCATCTTCTTGGCCTCGGCGCCGACCGCGAGCACGGCGCCGGTCCCGGTGTCCACCGCGACCACGGACGGTTCGTTCAGCACGATGCCGCGGCCGCGCACGTACACCAGGGTGTTGGCGGTCCCCAGGTCCACCGCGATGTCCCGACCGATGACCGCCATCCCGGAGCCCATGCGCGATCCCCATCTTCCGTCGCTTGCTTGTTGTGCAGAAGTCTTACTGTCGGCAGTTCCTCAGGTGCTCTGAGTGACGCCCGCGATCGATCCTAACCAGCGTTATGCCCGATGCATCCCGGAGCACCCGATTCACCCCGGAGCGGTACGCCCGAACGGGTGAGAACGCTGATGTCCGGCCGGTCAGGCCTCTGACCGGATCACGGCTCCGGGATGGTCAGCCGGCGCGGCGGCCGCAGACCCACCGACTCCAGCCGGCGGCAGACCCCGAGCATGACCCCGGCGGCGGCGACGGCGGACCCGACGGCGAAGGCCTGCGCGGCCCAGTACGCCGCGGTGTCGCGGGACCACGGCGTCGTGGCGCCGTGGTAGCGCAGGACGCAGGCCGCCCCGATCGCGAGCGCGGCGGTGGCCACGACGATCAGGAACGCGTACATCAGCCGCTGGGCGAGGGTGCTCTGGCGCGGGGAGCGTGTCGGCAGGACCAACCCGAGCTGCGCCACCGCGGCCAACCCGGCCAGCCCGGCGGCGAGCGCCAGCAGGTCGGCGGCGATCGTGTCGGAGAGCCGGTGCCAGTGCGCGGCCACGGTCGCCGCGCCGGAGATGGCGGCGCCGGGCAGCGCGAGCAGCGTGAGCGGCAGGTACCAGCGGCGGCTGACGACGATGAACGCGGCGAACAGCAGGCCCATCACGGCGGCGGTGTGGCCGGACGGCAGGGTGTTCGGGGCCTGCAACGCCGCGTGGGCGGCGGCTTGCGAGGCGGCGTGCGCGGCATCGGCGGCACGAGCGGCCCCGGCGGGGGCGGCGGCGACAGCGGCACCGGCCTGCTCGGCAGACCCGGTGTGCCCGGCGTGGCC
>JABFWL010000318.1 GCA_013362315.1 Catenulispora sp.
CACTGCCGCCGAGCCGGAGGTCCTGGTCCGCATCGAAAACGTGGCCAAGCACTACCGCCGCGGCAGCTCCCTGCCGCTGCTCGGCGGCCGCGCCGAGCCGCTGCGCGCGGTGGACGGCGTCAGCCTGGAGCTGCGCGCCGGGGAGACCCTGGGCCTGGTCGGCGAGAGCGGCAGCGGCAAGACGACGCTGGCCCGGATGCTGGTGCGGCTGCTGGCGCCGTCGGCCGGCCGGGTGGTGTTCGCCGGCACCGACATCTCCGCGCTCGGCGAGCGGGAGCTGCGGCCGCTGCGCCGGGACCTGCAGATGGTGTTCCAGGACCCGCTGTCGTCGCTGAACCCAAGGCGCTCGGTCGGCGAGACGATCGCCGACCCGCTGCGGATCCTCGGGACGTCGTCGGACGCTGAGATCCGCGCGAGGGTCCGGGAGCTGATGACGAAGGTCGGCCTGGACCCGGAGTCCTACGACCGGTTCCCGCACGAGTTCTCCGGCGGCATGCGCCAGCGGGTCGGCATCGCCCGCGCCCTGGCGCCGCGCCCGAAGCTGCTCATCTGCGACGAGCCGGTGGCCTCGCTGGACGTCTCGACGCAGGCGGTGATCCTGGAGCTGCTGAAGGAGGTGCAGCGCGACTACGGCCTGACGGTGGTGTTCGTCGCGCACGACCTGGCGGTGGTGCGTCAGGTGGCCGACCGGGTGGCGGTGATGCGGTTCGGGCAGATCGTGGAGCTGGCCGACTCCGCGACGCTGTTCGACGCGCCGCGGCACGAGTACACGAGGATGCTGCTGGACGCGGTGCCGGTGGTGGATCCGGTGGCGGCACGGGAGAAGCGGGAGCGGCGCCGGGCGGCTCTGGCTGCCGCGCTGTGACGGCTACTCCGTGACTCCGGCAGCATCAGCCGGCCTGCGCAGGCGCCAGCCCGCGTAAGCCACAGCGCCGAGCGGTATCGGCAGCACGTACGTCAACGCCCTGGCCAGCAGCACGGCGGCGGCCACCCGCGCGGAGCCGGCCGGATCCAGACCGGCGGCCAGGAAGGCCGTCATGCCCCACTCGATCAGCCCGACCCCGCCGGGCGTGACCGGGATCGCGGACAGCACCCGAGCTAGGGCGAACCCGGCCAGGCAGCGGCTCCACGGCACTTGCGACTGCGGCACGCCGCAGGCCAGCAGGCAGGTCTGGAACACCAGCAGCCAGCCCAGGTCGTTGCCGATGCTGGCGAGCGTCAGCCGGCGGCTGCGGGTGCGCAGCAGATCCACCGCGTCGTCGCGGAACCGCACCACCGCGGCGGCGACGGTGGTCGGGCCGTCGCGGCGGATCACCCGGAACAGCCGGTCGGACCAGCGCTGCGCGCCGCGGCCCACGGCCTGCGCGGCGCGGGCGTCGTGCAGCGACCGGTGCACCATCGCGACGCCGGCCAGGAACACCGCGGCGCAGATCGCAGCGCCCAGACACAGCGTGGCCATCGCGCCGGCGCCGGAGGTCAGCCGGCCGGTGGCAGCCAGCACCGCGACCGCCACCGCCGGCGTGGCGAACTTGGCGAGCATGCTCCAGACGCCGGTGACCCCGGCGTAGACGGCGAACGAGCGCGAGCTCAGCCCCCAGCTGGACAGCATCCGCCAGCTGACGCCGACCGACACCGCTGCCCCGGCCGGCATGGTGTTGGCGACGGCGGTCGAGGCCAGGTTCACCGCCGCCGCGCGGCGCAACGGCAATCCGGGGATGGCGGCGGCGATGAACAACCAGTTCGCGAGCAGGTTCGCGAGCGCGGCGAGCAGGATCACCGCGACCCAGCCCGAGGTCAGGGTGCGCAAGGTGCCGAGCACGTCCCGGAACGGCGCCAGATGCGGCAGCCCGAAGCCGAACGCCGCCGCGCACACCGCCACCGGCACCAGGACCGTCGCCCCCCGCCGTCCGCGGGCACTCCAACCTCGCATCGTCGCCCCCCCCATCAACCCCTGATGAAGGGTGAGGTTAGCCGATCCTGTTCGACTACGTCGGGTTCACGGCTACCGGCTTCCCAATGTTCGCATTGTGCACCCGCAGCCGGACCGTGGCGGCGCTGAGCAACGGCACCGGAACGCCGTAGCCCTCGGCGCGCGCCACCAGGTCGCCGAAGATCTGCTCGGCCTCGACCGGCAGTCCGGCGTTCAGATCCCGGAACAGCGACGAGGTGTCGGGGCTGCCGTCCTTCGTCAGCATCGTGCGATAGCCGTCGATCTCGGCCTCCGGCACCGGGTGGCCGGCGGCCGCCGCGACCGCCGCCCCCTCGCCGAGCACCGCCTCGGCCAGCGCCTTGCCGCCGGCCGCCGCGGCCACCTCGCCGACGCTGCCGCCGCCGAGCACGTTGACCGCGCCGAGGCTGGAGATGAACGTCCACTTCGACCACATCGCGCCGAGGATCCGGTCGGACAGCACGGTGTCGAAGCCGGCATCGGACAGCGTCTCGTGCACCGCCCGGACGCGGTCGTCGAGCACGCCGTCGCGCCGCCCGTAGGCCAGGCGGTGCATCGGCGCCAGGCGCTGGACGTCGCCGAAGTCGTCGAGGGTGGTCATGACGTAGGCGATGCCGCCGAGCACCGCGTCCTCGCCGAACCGGTCGACGAGGAGGTCGACCTGCCGCATGCCGTTGAGTATCGGCACGATCAGCGTGCCGGGTCCGACTGCCGGGGCAAGGTCCTCGACGGCCGCGGCGAGCCCGGACTCCTTCACGGTGAGCAGGATCAGGTCGTAGGGGCCTTCGATCTCGCCGGCGAGCACGAGGGCGGGCTCGAGGACCGTCTGCTCGCCGAGCCCGGCGATGCGCAGGCCGCGTTCGCGCAGCACGCGGGCGCGGTTGGGACGGACCAGGAAGGTGACGTCTCGTCCGGCCTGGAGCAGCCGGCCTCCGAAGTATCCGCCGGTGGCTCCGGCTCCCACGACCAGAATCCGCATGCTGCGCACCTTTCCTGTTTCCTGTGGAGGACCTTCCGCAACAGGCAACTACTTGGGATCGGTGATCATTCCTCGCTGGGAGCCGAGCGCCAGGTGAGGTCGGAGCCGGAATCAGGCCTCGCGATCAGGGCGGCGGCGAGCCGCCAGGACCGTCCCGATGCCCGCGAGCAGCGCGGTCAGTGCCGTGACGGCGCCGAGCGCCGCGGACATCGGAACGCCGGTGTCGGGTAAGCGCGCGGCCTTCTTGGCGGTCTTGTGGAAGGGAAGCTGCGGTCCCGAGGGCTTTGAAGTATTCGGCGCGGACTGTTTGGGCACAGGCTGGCTAGGAGCGGCCGCTTGCGGAGCGGACTGGGCTACGGCGGCCTGCGGTGGCACGGCGTGCTGAGCCGGGACCGGGGCGCTCTGGACCAGAGCGCGGCCAAGCGGCGCTGGCGGCACGTCGGGAGCCGGGAAGCCGACGGTGCCGGCAGCCAGGTCGAAGCGGATCGGGCCCTTGGCGAAGGCCGGCAGGCCGAGCAGCGAGCCGCCGGTGTCGGCGGACGCGGTATCGGAGACCGTGACTTCGGTGCCCGGGCCGCTGGTGAATGTCTGACTCCAGCCCACCTGCGGCGCCGCGTTGTGAGTGTGCTTGATCTTGGCAACGGGGCTCTTGGGCAGCTGCACCAAGCCGTAGCCGGCGGCCGGGACGTTCAACAGGATCTCGCCACTGAACTGGTCGGGCACGAACCGCACGGCGAACTGGCGGCCGACATGGTTGCCGGCTCCGTCCCGCAGCGCCCACATCGGGTTCACCAGTCCGGTGGCAGCTTCCAGGCTGACGCCCATCACGCCGTCGAGGACCCCGCCGAACATCGCCGGCTTCGCCCCGTGCGCGGCCGGGCAGCCCGGCCGGTCCGGGAAACAGTCGGTGGAGCGTACGAGCTCGATCGGCAGCGGGCCGGTGTGGTAGCCGCCAAGGGTGACGTCGGTGTCGGCCCGGTCGCCGTGCAGCCGCACACCGCTGCCGTAACCGTAGGGAGCCGCCGCTCCGGTAACGGTGACCGCCTGGGCCGGGACTCTGTCGGCGCTGATGCGGATGCCGGTGGAGCCGGTGTCGAGGAGCAGCAGCAGGGGGACGCCACCGATGGTGACGGTGACCACCGGGCGCGGGGAGGTCTCCGGGTCGGCCACGGAGAAGGGGATGGATCCGGAGGGCTCTAAGGCAGGAGCAGCAGCCGGTGCGGCGACGGCGGGAGCAGCGGCGGCGGCCGCCGCCTGTGCCGACGGCGCCGCGTGCAGCGCCCATGCCGCGCCGGCCAGGCTGATCGCCGCCGCCGTCGCCGTGATCCGTGTGGCCAAGATCTGAATCCATCCGCCCGTGACCGCTGAAGACCCGCCCACTTTGGGTGATCAGGGCCCGAAGACACGAATCGCTTGCTCTGAACGGGGGAACCGGGCCGGAGCCGGCCCGCCGGCACCGGCGGTGGCCAGGGACGGAACCCGCTTGGACGGTTCGGCTAGCGGCCCGGGGGCGAGCATGACAGCGTGGGAGGGATGGGCCGGCGTCAAGCCGGCCCGGCCTGCCGAACGCCTGTGCGAGGTGAGTCCCATGAAGCCGACGAACGAAGCCGTCATCGGCGCGCCCTGCTGGGTCGAGCTCGGGACCGACGACGTCCCGGGCTCGGGTGCCTTCTACTCCGGCCTGTTCGGCTGGAACGTGGAGACCGACCCCCGCGAGGAGGCCGGCGGATACACCGTGTGCTCGCTGGGCGAGGCCCCGGTGGCGGCGATGTCGCCGCTCTACGCGCCGGGGCAGCCGGTGGCGTGGACCGTCTCGTTCGCGGTCGCCGATGCCGACACCATCGCGGTCCGCGCCGCCGACTTGGGCGGCACGATGGTCATGGCCCCGATGGACATCTTCGACCTGGGACGCTTCTCCGTTCTGCAGGACCCGGCCGGCGCGGTGTTCTGCATCTGGCAGCCTCGGACCTTCCAGGGCTTCGCTCGCTGGGACGAGCCCGGTACTGCTTGCTGGGTGGAGCTCGCCACCCGCGACGTGTCGGCGGCTACGACGTTCTACACGGCGCTGTTCGGCTGGTCGATCAGCGAGGACGGCTATCCGCACCTGAGCGTGGCGGACCGGAAGTTCGGCGGGATCCAGGACCTGGCCAAGACCGGCCAGCCGGACCAGGTGCCGGCGCACTGGCTGCTGTACTTCAAGACGGAGAATACTGAGACGTCGATGCGGACGGCCACCGAGCTCGGGGCGGAAGTGGTGGCGGGTCCGATGGAGCTGCCGGGGACGGGACGTATCGCGGTGGCGCGGGATCCGCAGGGTGCGGTGTTTGCCTTGTATGAGCCGGAGAAGTCTTCCTGAAAGGCGCCCGCCTGTACGTCCTGTACGCCGGCCGGTGAGCGTCAGCGCGGCGCGGGGGCGCTGCTGCCGCGCAGGGAGATCGGCGGGGCGAACAGCCGGTGCCGGGGCGTGGCGTCGGGCTGGGCTATCCGCTCGGTGAGCAGGTCCACGGCGGTGGCGCCGATCTCCAGCGAGGGGATGTCGGCGGCGGTGAGCTGGGGGCGGAACTCCTCAGCCCACTGGCGGGCGGCGACGCCGACCACGGAGAACTGCGCCGGGACCTCACGCCCGGCCCGCTCCAGGGCCCGCTGGACGCCCGGCAGCGCCGCCTCGTTGATCGTGACGATCGCCGTGATCCGCGGATACTCGGTGAGGATGCGCGCCACGCACTCCTCCCCCGCCGGCGCGTCGTCGGCGCAGCAGAACTCGGTACCGGTCACGCCGCGGTCGGCGCAGGCCTCGGCGAAGCCCTCGTGGGCGCGACTGCTCGGGCCATAGCCGGCGGACACGAGCTCGACGGAGCGGTTGATCAGGGCGATGCCCCGGTGGCCGAGGTCGGCCAGGTGGTGGACGCACCGGGTGACGAGGGCTGCGTAGTCCAGGTCGACCCACCAGGCGCGGTCCGGGTCGCTCGTGCGCCCGATGGTGACGAACGGCGTCGCGGCCTGCTCCAGGCGGGACACCCGGGGGTCGGTCAGCCGGATCTCCATCAGGATCACGCCGTCCACGCGGCGGCCGCTGATCAGCCGGTCGAAGGAGGCGTCGTGGTCGCCCCCGGACGGGGACAGCAGGACGTCCAGGTCGACGCGGGCCGCGGACTCCACCACGCCGGCCACGAAGTCCAGCTGCATCGAGGTCAGGCGGCGGCCGGCCGGCGGGATCACCAGTCCCAGGGTGCGGGTCCGGCCCTCCTTCAGGGCTCGGGCGGTGGCGTTGGGCCGGTAGTCGAGTTCGTCGATGACCGCCTGGATCCGCCTGCGCGTCTCCTCCGACACCGGCCGTTTCCCGCTCAGCGCGTACGACACGGTGCTGCGCGCCACCCCCGAGCGGCGAGCGATCTCTCCGATGTTCATGTTCCTCCGCGGTAGGAGAACCGGTTCACCGCGTCGGAGTCTACGGTGTTCGACGCCAGTTCGATGCGGGGGCGTGACCCGCGGGCGTGGAAGAGCCCGGAGTATGAGCGGCACCTCATACTCCGGGCGTTCTTGGGCCGTCTCGGACTGTCTTAGACGGTCTTAGACGGGCTTGGACCGCCTTTGACGGCTGTGGACGGTCAGCGGGGCGTGAAGTCCTGGTTGGTCCCAGGGGCGTTCTTGCACGGCCACTGATCCAGCTGCTGCCCGGTGTTGGACCCGTTGCCGTAGACATCGAGACACAGGCCGCTGTTCTGGTTCTTGAACTGCCACGAACCGTCGGACTGCTGCTGCGGCAGCCACAGGCTGGCCGCGGAGCCGTTGACCGGCTGCTGGACGATGTCCGGGGTGCCTTGGGCGGTGGAGCTGTTGGCCACGGTCACGTCCTGGCTGGAGTTCTGGGCCTGGAGTTCGCCGTAGCCGCCGGAGACCGGCACGAACTGGAACTGCTGGTTGCTTTGGCCGTTGCAGGTGTACTGGTCGATGGCCGCTCCGGCGTTGCTGGTGTTGCCGTAGACGTCCAGGCACAGGCTGTTGTTGCCGACGGTGAGCCGGTGATAACCGCTCGGGAAGCCGCCGCCGGTACCACCGCTGATGGTCCAGGTGAACGTCGCGGACCCGGATGCGCCGGTGGTGTCGGTCGCGGTGACCGTCACGGTGGAGTTGCCGCCGGTGGTCGGTGTGCCGGTGATCAGGCCGGAGGAGGAGATCGACAGCCCGGCCGGAAGGCCGCTGGCCGTGTAGGTCAGCGTCTGGCCGGCGGCCGAGTCGCTGGCCTGGATCTGCAGGCCGCTGATCGCCTGGCCGGCCGTCCCGGTCTGGGCTCCCGGGTTGGTCACCGTCACGGTGTTGCCGCTCGTCGACCCGTCCGGAGTCACATAGACCGCGAAGGCGTCATGCGAGGACTGGAAGGTGAACGGCACGGTGATCGAGCCGCTGGAGGCGCTGACCTTCTGGCTGTAGACCACCTGGGGCGCGCTCAGCGGCGCCTGGTCGGGGATCCGGTCCACCCGGACGTTCACGGTGCCGGTGCCCGAGAGCCAGGGCACTGAGGCCAGACCGTTGAAGGTCACTGACGCGGCGCCGGTGTATCCGTTCGAGTCCCCGATGACGGCCACGGCGCGCTTGTTCGTGGAATCCTCGGACGCCGAGACCGCGGTCGAGCCGACCTGCCCGGAGGTGCTGACCAGCGTGCCGGTCATGTCGGCGTAGTCGCGCAGCGCCCACCAGCTGCCGGTCGGCTGCCAGACCCCGTTGACCTGGGTGAGCACCCCGGTCAGGTTCGGCGTGATGCAGCACACCCAGTTGCCGCGCATCGCGTTGGTGTATCCGGACTGCGCGAAGCGCGCCAGGTACCAGGCGGTGACCCCGGCGCTCTGCCGGTCCGCCGGCTGGTACTCGTTCGCCGACAGCGGCAGCTTGCCGATGCCCGCCGAAGTCAGGGCGCTGTTGAGGGCCTGGGAGACGGTGACCGGGTCGTCGACGTCGCCCTCGTCGTGGTTCGTGATCATGTCCGGCACCGTGCCGGCCGCCTTCACGTGCGACAGCCACGTCTGCCACTGGCTCAGCCGGGCCTGCGGGGTGTACGCGAACGACGGCCCCACGATCTGCGCTGCGGGCGCGACCCGCCGGATCTCCTTGTAGGCGGTGTCCCACATCTGGAAGTACTGGGTGCTGTTGACTCCGGCCTTCCAGAACACCGAGATGTCCGGCTCGTTGTCGATGTCGTACGCCAGCTTCAGCCCCGAGGCCTGCAACGCGGCCACCGTCTGGTCGATGAAGGTGGCCCAGTTCGAACAGTTGCCGTTGTCGCACGGGTACATCGTGTTCGACGGCTGACCGCCGTTCAGACCGTAGAGGTCGGTGAGCAGCACCTGGTACTGCGCGTGGTAAGGCGGCTGGGTCAGGCGCCGCGCCTCGGCCAGGATCGAGTTGATATCGGCCTGGGTGGCGGAGCCCAGCTGGTAGTTGTCCTTGATCCAGCCGCCGGAGAACCAGCCGCCGCCGCGGAACGCGTTGATCCCCAACGGCTGGATGAACTGGTCCACCGGCTGCGTGCCGTCCGAGGTGAAGCCGTACAGGAAGCCCTCTCCGACCCCGGTCGACGGCCCGGTCGGCGCGGCGAGGTTCACCGTCAGCGCCTCGGTGGCGGCGGGCTGCGCGGTCTGCCCGCGGGCCGGGGAGAACGCCGGGGCCGCGAGGGCCAGAATCAGAGCGGCCGCCGAAGCGATCCGCCTGGTGCTCGTTCGTAGTCTCATGACGGAAATCCCTGTCGTGAACTGTGTCGTGCCGCTTGTCGAATCGATTCGACCCGACGCCGGTCAAGGGCGCCCGGCCGACTCGCGGCCGGGCGCCGTCCGGCGTTTGGAGGAACTACCGGACCCTCAGCTGAGGCTCCATTGCTGGTTGCTCTGGCCGTTGCAGGTCCACAACTGGACCAGAGCGCCGTTCGCGGTGGAAGCTCCGCTCACATCAAGGCAGAGCCCTGACTGCACACCGGTGATGGTGCCGTTGGAGTTGATGCTCCACTGCTGGTTCGTCTGGCCGTTACACGACCAGATGATCACCTTCGTGCCGGCGGTCGTGCCCTTGCCGTTGGCGTCCAGACACATCGTGGTGCCGTTTTCCGTCACGCTCAGCGCGCCGCCGCTGGTGTGGGTGAACGCCTGGTTGCTCTGGCCATTGCAGGAGTAGATCTGCAGCTGCGTCCCACCGGTGGTGCTGGAGTTCGGCACGTCCAGGCACTTGCCGGCACCCACGGCGTGGATCGGCCCGCCGGTCGGCGGCGGGGTGCCGCCGGTGGTGTAGCCGGCCGCGACGATGTTGGCCTGCACGGCGTTCTCGGTGGCGTCCGACGGATAGCCGGAGGTCATCACGCCTTCGTAGAAGGT
>JABFWL010000212.1 GCA_013362315.1 Catenulispora sp.
CAGGGTGACCCAGGGTTTCTCGTCCAGCTGCTCGAACAGCTCCAGCTCGTTCTGCCAGCGCGCGAGCCGGTCCTCCCAGTCCGACGGAGTCTCCATCACACCCTCCCTTCACCACGGTGACCCTATCAATACCAGTGTATTGACAGGGTTGAGACGATGAAGACATGACTTTCGAGAGGTTCACAGCGAAGGCCCGCCGGGTGGTCGTCTCGGCCCAGGAGCAGGCAAGGCAGCTCAAACACAGCTACATCGGCACGGAGCACCTCCTGTTGGGGCTGTTCGACGTGCCGGACGGCCTGGCGGCACAGGTCCTGCACCAGCTCGGGTACGGCAAGGAAGCGGCGCAGATCGACATCGCCGCGGTCGTCAAGCCCGGCACGCAGGAGCTGAACGGCCATATCCCGTTCACGCCGCAGGCGAAGAAGACGCTGGAACTCGCGCTGCGCGAGGCGCAGCGCCTGCACCACAACCAAGTCGGTACGGAACACATCCTGCTCGCCCTGGTCAGGGAGGGCGAGGGCGTCGGCGCGAAGGTGCTCGCCGAGCGGATCAAGCCGGTCAGCAAGATCCGTGCCGCGGTGCTGGCATCGGTGGAGGGAGCGCAGGACACCGCTGCCGGCCCCTGGCCGGCCGGCACACCTGCCACCGAGGACACCCTGTCCACCGCCGGCGCACTGGCCGGCGGCGCACCGGTCGGCAGCCATCACCTGCTGGAGGCGATGCTGCGGGCGGAGAACAGCATGGCGGCCAGGGTGCTGCGCGAACTCGGCGTCGACCCGGACGCCGTGGCCGCCAAGATCGACGAACTGGACCCGGAGACGACCACGGACGCGAACCCGGAGGAGGCCGCCGCGCGCAAGATGGAGATCCGGCTGGTCGACGACGAGGTGCACCTGATCCTGCGCGACCCGGCAACGGTCGCTGCGGCCAGGAAGGTGACCGAGCTGTCCGGCGGCCCGATCCGGGGCGTCGGACCGGTCGCGGGCCTGTTCGTCCCGCTGTGGCGGTCGGCCAACCAGCTGCTTCAGCAGATCCAGCGCACGATGGAACCGGAGCCCGAAGACGGCGACGGATCCGCCGCGAGCAAGGTGGCCAAGGCCGTTCGCACGGTCCTCGCGCCCCGGCTCCGCCGATGAACCCGCTGGTCGGCGGGCCGGAACCCGCCGGTGGGACAGAAGAAGACAGGGGCTCGGGGACCGCAACCATCGCCATCGTCGGAGCCGGCTTGGGCGGCCTGGCACTGGCCCGTGTGCTGCACGTGCACGGCATCGACGCCGTCGTGTACGAGCGTGAGTCCTCGCGTGGCGCCCGCGGTCAGGGCGGCATGCTCGACATCCACTCCGGCCAGCGGGCGCTGCGCGAGGCCGGTCTGATCGACCAGTTCCACGCGATTGCCCGTGGTGAAGGCCAGGACATGCGTCTTCTCGAGCCGGACGGCACCCTGCTGCTCCAGGAGGACACGCCCGACGACGCCCCGCTCGACCGGCCCGAGGTCGACCGTGCCGATCTGCGCAACCTGCTGCTGGACTCCCTCCCCGACCACACGGTGCGCTGGGGGCACGCGGTCGAATCCGCCGACGACGGCCTGCTGCGCTTCGCCGACGGCAGCAGTGCGGCGTACGACCTGCTGGTCGGCGCCGACGGCGCGCAGTCCCGGATCCGTGCACTGCTCACCGACGCCCGGCCGGAGCACACCGGCCAGAGCATCGTCGAGCTCGGCATTCCCGATATCGACCGCACCCACCCGGACCTCGCGGCGATGGTCGGGCGCGGCAACTACTGGGTGCTCGGCGACGGGCAGGGCCTGTCGGCGCAGCGCAACGGCGACGGCCGCGTACGCGTCTACCTGAGCTTCCACAACACGGCTGCGGACTGGCTCGCCACCAGTGGGATCCCCTTCGGCGAGCCGGCCGCCGCCCGGGCCCGGCTGATCGACCTGTTCGCCGGCTGGGACGCACGGTCCACCGCACTGATCGCAGCCTGCGACGACACCGTCCTGCCCCGGTCGATCACCACTCTCCCGGTCGGCCTGACCTGGCCGTCGAGGCCGGACGTCACGCTGGTCGGCGATGCCGCGCACCTGATGCCACCGGTGGGCCAGGGCGCCAACATGGCACTGCTCGACGGCGCCCTGCTCGGTCTCGCGCTGGCCGCGCACCGGGACGACCGTCCCACAGCCGTCAAGGAGTACGAACGCGAGATGTTCGAACGCACCGGCGCCGCCGGCCGGCAGTCCGCGCGCATGCAGCAACTGCTGTCGTCACCGGAGCCCGCCCGGAAACTGCTCGCGTTCTTCCAACCGGGCTGAAGGCATGATGGCTCCATGGACTTCGAGCCGTACCGGGGCGAGTTGGTGGCGTACTGCTATCGGATGGTGGGCTCGTTCCACGAGGCCGAGGATCTGGTGCAGGAGACGATG
>JABFWL010000432.1 GCA_013362315.1 Catenulispora sp.
GGAGTAGCCCCACTCGTTGTCGTACCAGCCGACGACCTTGACCTGGTTGCCGTTGGCCATCGTCAGCTTGCTGTCGAAGATGCAGGACGACGGGTCGGTGACGATGTCGCGCGAGACGATCTCGTCCTCGGTGTACTTCAGGAAGCCCTTGAGCGGGCCGTTCTCGGCGGCCTTCTTGAACGCCGCGTTGATCTCGTCCTTGGTGGCCGGGCGGCCGAGGTCCACGGTGAGGTCGGTGACCGAGCCGGTGGGCACCGGCACCCGCATCGCGAAGCCGTCGAGCTTGCCCTTGACCTCCGGGATGACCAGGCCGATGGCCTTGGCCGCGCCGGTGGAGGTGGGGATGATCGACTGCGGGGCCGAGCGGGCGCGGCGCAGGTCGATGGTGCCCTTGCGGGTCAGCGCGATCTGGTCCAGCAGCTGCTGCTCGGTGGTGTAGGCGTGCGTGGTGGTCATGTAGCCGCGCTCGATGCCGAACTCGTCGAGCAGCACCTTCACCAGCGGCGCCAGGCAGTTCGTGGTGCAGGAGGCGTTGGAGATGACGTGGTGGTTCGCCCCGTCGTACTTCTCCTGGTTGACGCCCATGACGACGGTGACGTCCTCGTTGGTGGCGGGCGCGGAGATGATGACCTTCTTGGCCCCGGCCTCGATGTGCTTGCGCGCGTCGTCGGCGTTGGTGAACAGGCCCGTGGACTCCACGACCACGTCCGCGCCGAGCTCCTTCCACGGCAGCGCCGCGGGGTCGCGCTCGGAGAGCACCTTGATGCCCTTGCCGTTGACGACGAGCTCGCCGTCCTTGGCCTCGATGGTGCCGTCGAAGCGGCCCAGGATCGAGTCGTACTTCAGGAAGTGCGCCAGGATCGGGGCGGCAGCGAGGTCGTTGATCCCCACGACCTCGACGTCAGCACCGGAGGCGACGATCGCGTGGAAGAAGTTGCGGCCGATGCGGCCGAATCCGTTGATGCCTACCCGGACGGTCACTGTCGCAGGGCTCCCTTCAGGTCGCCGGGCGCCTTGTGCACACCCGGTCGAGAGTCGACGCATGCCAGACGCGATTCGAATGCGGACCGCGCACGATCCCCGAGCCTATCGCGAACCCGGCGACGACATGGCACCCGGCCCGACCTGCGAGACGCCGGGAGAATCCGTACTCGCCGGTAGGCTCGCGGCGCGAACGGTGATCACTTCCGCCGCACCGGCGACAGCCTGCGCGGGGACGGTCGGCGCGAGGCCGGCCGGGGAGTCGGGATCGGAACCGGACTGCGGTCCGGACGCGACGACGGTCAGTGCGACCGACGTGCTCATCGCGGTGCCGGTCGGCACGTCCGTCCCGTCGATTCCCAGCTCGAAGGCCCGCCGGTCGGCCATCGCCAGCAGCCGCCGGATCCGGCCGGCGATGGCGTCCTTGGTCAGCGGCGGGTCGGCCAGGGTGCCCAGCTCCTCCAGCGAGGCCTGCTTGTGGTCCAGCCGCAGCCGGCCGGCGGCGGCCAGGTGCTCCGGCGCCTCCTCGCCGAGGATCTCCAGCGCGCGGGAGACCCGGGCGCCGGCCGCGACCGCGGCCCGGGCGCTGCGCCGCAGGTTGGCGTCGTCGAAGTTGGCCAGCCGGTTGGCGGTGGCCCGCACCTCGCGGCGCATCCGCCGCTCCTCCCAGGCCAGCACCGACTCGTGGGCGCCGAGCCGGGTGAGCAGCGCGCTGATGGCGTCGCCGTCCCGGATCACCACCCGGTCGCTGCCGCGCACCTCGCGGTGCTTGGCGCCGGGGATGCCGAGCCGGCGGGCGGCCCCGGCCAGGGCGATCGCCGACTCCATGTTCGGGCAGGTGATCTCCAGCGCGGAGCTGCGGCCGGGCTCGGTGAGGCTGCCGTGCGCCAGGAAGGCCCCGCGCCACACCGCCTCGCAGTCGCACAGCGGGCCGTTGACCAGGTACGGCGGCAGCCCGAAGGCCGGGCGGCCCTGCCCGTCGACCATGCCGATCTGCCGGGCCATCGCCTCCCCGCCGGCGGTCACCCGCAACTGGTAGCGGTGGCCGCGGCGCAAGCCCCCGGGCGACTGGATCACCAGGTCGGCGCGGTGCGAGTAGACCTCCCAGATGTCCTTGCGCAGCCGCCGGGCCGCGGCGCCGGTGTCCAGCTCGGCCTCGATCGCGATCCGGCCGGAGACGATGTGCAGCGAGCCGCCGTAGCGGAAGACCGACGCGACCTCGGCCTTGCGGCAGCAGGGCTTGGTCACCGCCAGGCGGCTCAGCTCGTCCTTGACCGCAGCCGTCATCGCCATGCGCGCCTCGTCCCCTTTTTCGCCTGTCCTCGCAGCTCAGAGCGGCCGAGCTGGAACCTGTCCCGTGACCGGTCCACCCTAGCCAACACCGCGGGGTGCCGCGTGCTTCCGCCCGGCGCATTCACGAGGTTGGATGACGCTC
>JABFWL010000222.1 GCA_013362315.1 Catenulispora sp.
GTGCGGGTGTCCTCGAAGGCGTAGAAGCCGCGCAGCAGCAGGTACTGCGCGGAGAACGGGATCAGGCCGAGAGCGAAGGCCTGCAGCATCTGTCCGCCCGGCTGTGCGGTGCTGGCGTCGGACGCGCCGTGGGCGAACATCAGCGTGGCGATCCGGGGGCCCAGCGCGAGGAAGAGGAAGGCGGTGGGCACGATGACGACGCCGCTGATGCGCAGCGCCCGCGACAGGTCGGCACGCAGGTCCGCGACACGGCCCTCGGCGGCGGCCCTGCTCATCCGCGGCAGCAGCGCGGTGACCAGGGAGACCGTGACGATGGACTGGGGCAGCATCCAGATGGTCTGCGCGTACATGTAGTTCGAGTAGCCCACGCCGGCGTTCCGCTCTTGGGCGTCGGCGGCGTTGGCGTAGTTGGTGATCACCGCCAGGGAGACCTGGTTGGCCAGGACGAACAGCAGCGTCCACTTCGCCGCGTGGATCCCGGAGCCCAGGCCGGTGCCGCGCCAGTCGAACCGCGGGCGGAAGCGGAATCCGGCGGCCCGCGCGAACGGGATCAGCGCCAGGGCCTGCACGGCGATGCCGGCGGTGGTCCCGATGCCCAGGAGCCGCACCTGGGCCGCGGTGATGTCCTCGACCTGCTCAGGGACGGTCATCAGGCCCAGGTAGGCGCCGAACATGCCGATCAGGACGACGTTGTTGAGGACCGGGGTCCACATCATCGCCCCGAACTTCTCGCGCGCGTTGAGTACTTGGCCGTAGATGCCGAACAACCCGTAGAAGAAGATCTGCGGCAACAGGAACCGCCCGAACGTCACCGTGAGTTGAAAGGCCTCGTGCTTGTCCGGGGTGTCCTGCATGTAGATGCCGACGATCTGCGGTGTGGCCCACACGGCGAGCGCGGTGCCCACGCCGAGCACGCACACCACGAGGGTCACCAGGCGCTGCTCGTAGGCGCGGCCGCCGTCCGGATGGGTGGCGCGCGCCCGTACCAGCTGGGGCACCAGGACGGCGTTCAGCGCGCCGCCGATCAGCAGCGTGTACAGGCTGGTGGGCACCGTGTTCGCCGTGTTGTACGTACCGGCCAACTGGCTCACGCCCAGCGCCGCTGCCTGCAACACCTGCCGTATCAGCCCCGTGGCGCGGGACACGACGGTGGCCACCGCCATCAGCACCGACGACCGGGCCGGTGTCGTCGCTGTAGTCCGCCGGGCGGCATGCCGCCCTCGTATTCCTGCGCCCGAGGACGTGGTCGGCGTCGCGGGCTGTTCCCCCTGATTCATGCGGCCAACCTATGCCATCAAGATCCCCGCACTCGCGGGCCGTGTTCGCCGAGCCACTGCGCGCACCGCTGCATCCGCAGCCGGTCCTCGGGAAACCAGCCCTGCCACGGCTCGTCCAGCGACAGCCAGTCTGCGGGCTGTCCCTCCTCGGGCATCAACTCCGTCCGCCTGTCGACGACTTGGATGAACGTCACACCGACGGTGGCAGCCCAGTCGGGATGATAGGAGCGCACCGTGACAGCCGCCGGCACCGGATGAAGTTCGGCCCGGACACCGGTCTCCTCGAACAACTCCCGGCGCGCCGCCTCGCGAGGAGTCTCGCCGGGCTCCACCTTGCCGCCGGGCGGCACCCATCCCCGCCAAGGGTGGCGCACCAGCAGGACCTGCGTCAGAGTGCTGTCGAAGGCCCACACCTCGGCGGCAAGCGGTGGGTTCAGTGCCGCGTCGGGGCGCAGCAGCCACTCCAGGGCGTTGTCGTGCACGGCCATGGCCTGCCGGACATCGTGGAGCGCGGCTTCCAGGGTGCGTGGCTCGATGCGGTGTCGTGTCATCTGCCGGAGCGTACGACGAGCCACTGACATCGGTGCCCGTCCTCCGTACTCATCGGGCTGCGGCCGGTTCCCCCTTTCCTTGCCACGGCCGTGCCAGCGCGAGCAGGGCAACTCCCGCCGCCGCCACGGCGATCAGCATGATCAGTGCCATCGGCAGGGAGCCGTTCTCCCCGAACAGGCCGACCAGGGGCGAGGCGAGGGCACCGAAGAGGAACTGCAGGCCGCCGAGGAGCGCGGAGACGGCGCCCGGGGTGCGGCGGCCGAGGGTCTGCCCGATGCTCATCGACGCCGGGAAGATCATGCCGATGCCACCGAGGGTCACGAACAGCGTCACCCGGGTGCCGAGGAGGGTCTCGCCGACGAGCAGCCCGTGATCGCCCGGAGTCTGGCCGAGCGCATGGGCCTGTCCCGCGCGGGCGTGAGCAAGACGCTCGGCAAGCTGGAGCGCCGCGGCTTCATCGCCCGCACGCCCAACCCCGCGGACCGCCGCGCCGCCCTGGTCACCATCACGCCCGACGGCGCGAAGGCCGTCGACGAACTGTTCCCCCGCCAACTCGCCGCCGAGGTTGAGCTGTTGGCGGGCCT
>JABFWL010000157.1 GCA_013362315.1 Catenulispora sp.
GCACCGGGCCGCAGACCGCGACGCCGCCGCGGCAGACCGCGGCGAGCGCCGGGAACGCCTCTGGAGCGATGACTTCGAGTGCTGCGGGCAAGAGAAGCGCCGCGGGTAAGGCGAGTCCTGCGAGTGCCTCGGGTGCTTCGAGTGCTTCGAGTGCTGCGATTCTGTCCGGCGGCCCGGAACCGCGGCCGCTCGCGGCGCCGAGCGCCGGGACCATGCCGCGTCCGGCCGGCCCGCGTGACGACGACACCCGGCTGCTGCCGGCCGAGGAGCACTGGGCCCGCCGCCACCCGGACCACCACCGCACCCGCCGCCCCGGCCGGCGGCGGAGCCGCGTGGTGCTGGTCTCGGCGGTGGCCACGGCTCTGGTATTCGGCGGTATGTACGCGGCCGCGCTGGCGCTGGAGGGGCAGGTACCCAAGGGCACCGTCGTGGACGGTGTCGGCATCGGCGGGCTGTCACGCGCCGACGCCGAGGCCAAGCTCTCGGCGGCGCTGGCGCCGAAGCTGGCGGCGCCGCTGCGGCTGACGGCCGACGGCACCGCGTTCGAGCTGTTGCCGGAAGCCGCCGGGCTGCATGTGGACTACGCCGGGACGGTGGCCGCGGCCGCCTCCGGCCGGAGCGATCCGCTGGTGGCGGTGCCGGCGCTGATCGGCAAGGGCCGGGACGTGCCGCTGCGGGTGACGGTGGACCGGGCCGCGTTGCGGGACGCGATCGCGAAGGCCACGGCCGGCTTCGACAAGGCGATGGTCGACGGCGGGGTGACGTTCCCCGGCGGGGTGCCGACGCCGATCGCGCCGCGGCCGGGGCGGCAGGTGGATCTGGACGCCGCGGTGAACGCGGTCGCCGACGCCTTCGCCCAGGGCGTGGCGTCGGTGCACCTCGCCGCCATGGGGCGGAGCGGTACGAGCCCCACCGCCGCTGCCGGTACGGCGTTGCCCGCAGACCGTCTGGCGACGGCGCCGGTCGGTTATGCGATCCCTGAGAAGAGCGCGCTTGCTCCGTCACCTGATGCCGTCGGGCCGAAGCGGAGCCCTTCGCCGGCGCCGAGCCCGACGCAGAGCCCGACGCCGACCGTTACACCCGCCACGGCGCCGAGCCCGAGCACGCATTCAGGACCCTTACAGACTCCGGCGCCGTCGGCGACCCCGGCTCCGAAGGTACCCGCCGCGCCGAGCCCGGCAACCGCAGGGGCAGCGGCCGGCGCTCCCAGCTTCCCCGCGCCGCCGGTGACCCTGATCGTCCATGACCTGCAGCCGACGGTCACGCCGGCCGCGGTCGCGCAGGCGATGCAGGACCTGGCACGCCCGGCGATGTCGGGTCCGGTCACGCTGGTGACCGGCAGCGTGAAGACCGTCTTCAAGCCGGCGGTGCTGGGACGCTACCTGGCGATCGTGCCCGACGGCCGGGGTGGTCTGACCCCCAGGCTCGACGGTGTCGGCATCCGGGGCGAGATCGACCACGACGCCCTGGCCAAGCTCGAGCAGCCGCCGGTCGAGGCGGCGTTCACGGTGACCGGCGGCAAGCCGGTGCTGCTGCCGGGGCACAACGGCACCGGCTACGCGCCGGCCGCGATTCAAAGCGCCGTCATCGCGGTGCTGACCAAGACCTCGTCCGCGCAGCGGGTGGCGACGGTGCCGATCGGCCCGCTGCCGCCGGCCCTGACCACCGAGGCGGCGCAGGCGCTGGGCGTCAAGGACGTGATGGGCACCTACACGGCGCCGTTCGCCGCCTCGACCGCGCGCACCGCCACCGTGAAGCGGGCCGCGGAGCTGCTGCGCGGCCAGATCTTGCAGCCGGGGCAGGTGTTCAGCCTGAACCAGGTGCTCGGCGCGCGGTCGGCGGCCAACGGGTTCGTGCCGGCGGCGGCCGGAGACGGCGCAGTCAGCCCGACCGGTGCCACCGGCCCGACGGGCTCGGCGCAGGACGCCGGAGCCGGCAACTCGCTGCTCGCCACCGCGCTGTTCAACGCCGAGTATCTGGCCGGGTTGAAGGACGTCGAGCACCATCCGCACGCCGTCGTCACCGACCACTTCCCGCCGGGGATGGAAGCCGCCGTCGCCTACCCGGACGTGGACCTCAAGTTCCAGAACGACTCCGGCGCGCCGCTCTACCTGTGGGCCGGTGCCACCGAGAACGCGGTCACCGTCGCGGTTCTGGGCCAGAAGGCCTATGACTCGGTGCAGACCGAGATGTCCCCGCACTACGCGCAGGTGGCGCCCAAGACGACGGCGGTCCCGGGCCCGGCGTGCGTGCCGAGCGACGGCGTGCCGGGCTTCCAGGTCGACGTCACGCGCATCCTCACCAAGTCCGGCCAGGACCCGGTGCGGCAGGTGTTCCACACCTCCTACGCCGCGCAGGACCGGGTGGTGTGCGGCACCGGCACCGGCTCGGGCGGGCCGGCCGGCGCGGCCCC
>JABFWL010000500.1 GCA_013362315.1 Catenulispora sp.
GCTTCTGCCGCCGCGGCGGCATGCTGACATGAGGGTCAAGGCGAGGTCCTTCCGTTCGATGAACAGCGGGGCTACGCAACGCGACACGACTATGGTCACGGCAGGTTGCCGGGAGCTCCGGGACCGGTGAACGGATCGAAGTTGTCCAGCCAACACCTCGTTGTCTGGCCAACTTTGGTCAGAGGGCAAGGTAGTCGAGGCGGCTCAGCGTCTCAACGGACTCAGCGTCTCAATGCCCAGGGAAAGAGGAACCAGAGGATGGCGAAGACCACCGCGACGCCGCCGGTGATGGCCCCGGCGACGACGTGGCCGCGGATCAGGTCCAGGATCAGGAACAGGGCGGAGGTCATGGCGAGGGCCAGCAGCAACAGGCCCACTCTCGCGAACTGGGCCGACAGAGTCACGATGCGTTCCTTCTGCCGGTTCCGGAACAGGATGCGGTGCAGCGCCACCGGTGCGGCCAGAACGGCCAGCGCCAGCACTGATGCCAGCAGGGCGCAGATGTATACGTTCACCTGCAAGTAGGTGAGCTGGGTGAACCGGGGAGTGAACGCCACGCTCAGCAGGAACGCGAAGATGATCTGCACACCGGTCTGCAGGACGCGCAGTTCCTGGAGCAGCTCCACGAGGTTCCGGTCGGCTTTCTCCTCCGGGCTCTCGTCGCGGGCGACGTCGCCGTCGCCGTCCTTCCTGCTGCTCTGCGCGTTCATGGCTGGTTCCTAGGCCGATGGTGTCTTCCGCGGCGTACCCCGTCCGCTTGGAGGATATGCAGGAACCCGCGGCACGCCGCGGGTTCCTGCGAACTGGACTTGTGTCCCGGCGGAGCAGTCAGGGCCATGTGGGTTCCCGGTTCGGGATCACCACGATCTCCGGTACCAGGCTGCTCACCGGTTGCGTCAGCACGAACCGGATCGCGTCGGCCACCACGGACGGCTCCTGCAGCATCGACACGTCGGCGTCGGGGAAGCGCTCGGTGATGAACGGGGTGCGCATGCCGCCGGCGACCACTCCGGTGACGCCCACCTCCGGGCAGTCCCGGCGCGCCTCCTGGAACAGCGTGTGGGTGAAGGCGCGCAGGCCGTGCTTGGCGGCGGCGTACAGGCCGGCCTCGGTCCAGGTCTGGAGCGCCGCGGTGGAGAGGATGTTGATGATGTAGCCGCTGCCCTGGGCGACCATCCGGGGGAACGCCTCCAGGCACAGGTAGATCGGCCCCAGCAGGTCGGTGCCGATGACCAGGTCGGCGTCGACCGGGCTCAGCTCTCCGACCGGCAGCGTGACGTCGACCGCGGCGTTGTTGACCAGCACGTCCAGGCGGCCGTCGGCCTCGATCACGGTGGCCACCGCCTCGGCGACCCGGAGGGGGTCGCGGATGTCGATCTCGAGCGGCCGCACGGTGCCGGTGCCCTGCGGCGGATCGGCCTCCAGCGCCTCCCGCAGCGTCTTCAGCGAGGTCGCCCGGACGTCGGCGGCCCACACCTGGACGCCCTCGGCGACCAGGGTGCGCGTGATCGCCGTGCCCAGACCCCCGGCCGCGCCGGTGACCAGCGCCGTTCGGCTCTGGAGTGCTCGCCTGGGGGTCGTCTGCGGGGCTGGCCGCGTGGTGGTCTCCATCGGTTCTCCCTCCGGTCCGTCGGTGGCCGCAGTGGTAACCCCGTTCGCGCGAGGTAATCGCCGCGCGGGCGGTCAAGCGGGTGCGTGTAGGTCTACAGAAGCCGGGTGCCGGCGCCGGGACAGTCCCCCGGAAGATCGCCGTCTTCGGCGCCGGCTACGTCGGCCTGGTGGCCGCGGCCTGTTTCGCCGAACTGGGCCACCTGGTCGCGGTCTGTGACATCGACGAGAAGCGGATCCGGCAGGTGCGGGCCGAGGCCATCCCGTTCCACGAGCCCGGCCTGGCCAAGCTCGTCACACGGAACCGGGAACGCATGTCCTACACCACGGACGCACAGGAGGCGCTCAAGGACGCGGAAGTCGTCTACGCGTGCGTCAACACACCGCCGACGCCGGCCGGCGATGCGGACCTGTCGCATCTGTGGGCCCTGATCCGCTCCCTGCAGGACGCGGTCTGGCTGCGCGCGGTGGTGATCAAGTCCACGGTGCCGGTCGGCACCGGATGGCCGCCGGATCGCAGGCCGACCGGGAGCGGCAGCTGCTGGTCGGTGCCCTGTTCACGCAGGAGATCGCCATCGAGGGCGCGGCGCTGACCAACCCCTCGATGGTGCCGCACCCCGATCAGAGCGGCCTGGCCGACGGGCAGGTGCGGTTCGTGATGAGCGCCCGGGCCGTCGGCGAGGGCCACGTGTCGGCCGTCGAGTTCCGCACCGGCGTCGCCGGCGAGGACGGCGAGGTCCGGGTGGACGAGCCGTCCCCCTACGCCGAGTGCGGAGCGCTCCAGGAGACGACCTACGACCGCTTTGCCCTGGCCGCGGCGCTGGACCGCCCGCAGGACGACGAAGCGCTGGCCTATCTGCTGCGCCGGCTGCCCGAGCGCTTCAGCGAACAGGACGTGCGGCGGCTGCTGCGCGAGCTGCCCCGGCCGCTGCGCGAACTGGAGCGGATGCACCCCAGCGTGGCCGCCGACCTCCACGCGTTCCTGGTCGGCCAGTACCGCCAGAGCTTCGACGCCGACCGGGACCTGTCCGAACGCGTGCTGTGGCCGATGGCACCGGCCGAGGAATCAGGGCTGGAGGACGCCCGCTTCGTCCGCTTCACCGACGCCGACGGCACCGTCGACTACCGCGCCACCTACACGGCGAACCACAGCGGCAGCCCGCACACCCGGACCCAGCTGATCCGCACTCCGGACTTCCGCACGTTCGAGATCAGCCGGCTGTTCGGCACCGCCGTGGGGGAGAAGGACATGGCCCTGTTCCCCCGGCTCGTGAACGGCCGCTACCTGGCGATGTCCCGCTGGGACGGCCGGCACAACGCCGTCGCCGCCTCCGCGGACGGGGTGAGCTGGCCCGACGCCACGGCCCGATGCGGTCCTACTCGCTCGGGCGCCCTGCTGCTGGACCTGGACGAGCCGGCCGTGGTGCGCGGGGCGCTCGACGAACCGCTGGTGGCCGTCACCCCGGACGACCGCGACGGCTACATGCCGAACGTGGTTTACACGTGCGGGGCGCTGCCTTGCGGGGATACCCTCGTCATCCCCTTCGGGCTCGGCGACATGGGCATCGAGTTCGCGACGGCGCCGATCTCCGGGCTGCTGGAGGCGCTGCTGGCCTGAATTCCGGCAGAAACCTCCAGGTGCGGCCGCGCCGGCGAACCCCTGTGCGACTGAGAAAATATTCATGAAAAATTTGACAGGTGTGGGCGCGGCGGCGAAACTGGTAGCCATAGCGTCCGCGGCCGGTCAGGGGGCCGCGCAGCTTCGACGGACATGGGAGCCGGAATGGAGTTCTCCTGCACCGCGCGGCAGGCCGACGGCCGCGTGGTCCTCACCGTCCTGGGCGATGTGGACCTGGCGGTGCACGCCAGGTTCCAAGCGGAGGCCGAGCCGTGGGCCGCGCCGCCGAACCACCTGGTCGTCGACTGCTCGGGCGTCACGTTCCTGGACTCGATGGGGCTGCGGGTCCTGGTCCAGCTGCGGCGGCTGGTGACCGAGGACGGCCGGGACTTCGCCCTGCGCGCGCCCTCGCCCGCGGTGCTCCGGGTCCTCGAGCTGGCCGGGGTCGAGAGCCTGTTCTCGATCCTCGAGGCGGACGAGGCCTCCGATCCGGATCCGGTGGGCTGAGCGCAGCCAGAAGACTCTGGACTGCGGGCCAGGCAGCGTGCGCAGCCGGGCCGGGGTTCGAGGTCCAGCCGGTTTTCCCGTGTTTTTCCCGGCCGTTTCGGGGCATCCGCGAGCCCATGATCAAAATCGGCTACACGATGATGACCGAACAGGCCGGACCCCGGCAGCTCGTCGAGGACGTGGTGCGGGCCGAGCAGGCCGGCTTCGACTTCTCCGTCGCGTCGGACCACTACTTCCCGTGGGTGGACGAGCAAGGCCACGCCCCTTATGTGTGGAGCGTTCTGGGCGCCGCGGCGCAGGCCACCTCGACCATCCCCCTGATGACCTACGTGACCTGTCCCACCTTCCGGTATCACCCGGTGGTCGTGGCGCAGAAGGCGGCCACGATGCAGCTGCTGTCCGAAGGCCGCTTCCGGCTGGGGCTGGGCTCCGGCGAAAACCTGAACGAGCACGTGGTCGGTCGCGGCTGGCCGGCGGTGGACGTCCGCCAGGACATGCTGGCCGAGGCGGTGGAGATCATCCGACAGCTCTTCGAAGGCGGCTACGTGACCTACGATGGCGAGCACTTCCAGGTTGAGGGCGCCAAGCTCTGGGACCGTCCGGACACCCCGCCGCCGATCGGCGTCGCCGTCTCCGGGCCGCGTTCGTGCGAGCTGGCCGGAGGGTTGGCCGACGTGATGATCGCGGTGGAGCCCAAAGCCGATCTGGTGACGGCGTTCGAGGCCGCCGGCGGCGGCGGGAAGCCGAAGGTCGGCCAGCTCCCGGTGTGCTACGACCCCGACCGGGACCGCGCGGTGGCCCGGGCGCACGAGCAGTTCCGCTGGTTCGGCGGCGGCTGGAAGGTCAACGCCGAACTGCCCGGGACGGCCGGCTTCGCCGCCGCTTCCCAGTTCGTGCGTCCGGCGGACGTGGCGAACGCCATCCCGTGCGGGGACGACGTGGAAGCGTTCGTCGACGCGGCGCGGCCGTTCGCCGAAGCCGGGTTCACCGAGCTGGCGCTGGTGCAGGTCGGCGGCGACGCGCAGGGGCCGTTCCTGGACTGGGCCGAGAAGACACTGATCCCGGCCCTGCGCGAGGTGTGAGCCGCCCATGACCGCCGTGTCGAACGCGACCGCCGTGTCGAACGTGAACGGCGAGCCGAGCTTGAACGCTGAGCCGAGCTTGAACGCTGAGCCGACCGTGAGCGCCGCGCCGACCGGGAAGCCGACGTCCGGCTTGGCCGTGCTCCTGGACCTCGACGGCACCCTCGTCGACACCAACTACCACCACGCGATCGCCTGGTTCCGGGCGTTCCGCGAGCACGGGATCGTGCTGCCGGTGTGGCGCCTGCACCGCCACATCGGCATGGGCGGCGGGCAGCTGGTGGCCGCGGTGGCCGGCGAGCGGGCCGAGCGGGAGCACGGCGACGCCGTGCGCGAGGCTCACGGGCGGCATTTCCACCAGCTCATCGACGAGGTCGAACTCATGGCGGACGCGCGGACCCTGGTCCGGGTACTGCACGACCGCGGCGCGGCCGTCGTGCTGGCCAGCTCCTCCAACGAGGCGGATCTGGAACACTTCCGCTCGGTGCTCGACGTCGACGAGCTGCTGGCCGGAGCCACGTCGAGCGCCGACGTCGAGCGGGCCAAGCCATCGCCGGACATCATCTGCGCGGCGCTGGAGAAAGTGCCGGACGCCGAGCGTTCGGTGCTGATCGGCGACTCGACGTGGGACTGCGAGGCGGCCCGCCGGGCCGGTGTCGCGTCGGTGGCGCTGCTCACCGGCGGCTTCTCCGAGCAGGAGCTGCGGGAGGCGGGCGCCGCCGCGGTGTTCGCGTCGATCGGCGATCTGCTCGACCATATCGACCGGACACCGCTGGCGGAGAAGTGATGGCGCCGCGTACTACCTCGTCCTGACGCGTCCTACTGTTTCCTGCCAGGTCCGCATCCGTGTTATCGCCGGATCAGGAACAGAATCAGGAGGATGACCAATATCAGGACGACTGTGCCGACTCCGATGTACATCTTCGCCTCTTTTCGCCGTCGTGCATCGCCGGGCCTTCCGGCTTTCGTCCGCATGACCCTTTGCCGCCGATTCAAACGAACGTTCTCGGGGCGATCTGGGCCCATGGGACAAGCGCTCGGCATCAATCACCCGATGATCTGCATCCGGTTTGTCGAACAGCCCGTCGGGTACCCGGCGCGGGCGTCAGGAACTGGTGCCCGACGCTAGAGAGAACGGCGTAGGAGGCTCCCATGTCGAGTCCGACAGCAGGCCGAAGTAAAGCGGCGCATATGCCCAGCGATGTGACGCCGGGTCTCACATTGTTCGACCGGTTCGCCACCTCGGCCGCACATTTCGCTTCCCGCGCCTGGTTCTTCACCCTTTGCGTCCTGCTGGTGGTCTTGTGGGCGCCCACCTACTTCCTCGTCGGCTCGATCGACACCTGGCAGCTGATCATCAACACCGTCACCACGATCGTCACCTTCCTGCTGGTCGCGCTGCTCCAGAACACCGAAACGCGCTCCGACGAGGCCACCCAGGACAAGCTGAACGCCATCGCGCTGGGACTCAGCGACCTGATGTCCCATATCGCGGAATCCGGCGACCACGCGAAGCTGCGGGGGGAGATCGCCGAACTGCGCCAGGCGGTCGGCCTGGAGGAGAAGGAGAGCGCGTGAGCGGACGACGAACGCCGCCCAGCCCACCACCGTGGCCACCCGGCCGGTCCGGTGCTCGCCCATGATCGCCCGGTTCCCGGCGATGAGCATCAGGACCAGGATGAAGGGCGCCGCCGCGATGCCGTTGACGGTCGCGGGGAGCACCAGCAGCTTGATCGGGTCGATGCCGACCAGGGTGAGCAGCGTGCCGCCGACCGTGCCGGCGGCGAGCAGCCCGTAGAACAGCGGAGCATTGCGCACCGACTTCGACAGGCCGGTCGGCTTGCCGAGCAGGCCCGTGAGGCCCGCCGAGCCGGTCGCGCAGCACACCTTCATGCCGCCCAGCACCAGCTTGCCCGCGCCGCCGGCCGCCCGGAAGGCCTCGATGACCTCGCGGTCCGGCTTGGCGGTGACCAGCCCGTCGCCGATCGCCCCGGCCAGCCGCGCCGCCTCCGGGCCGAACGCCGAGACGTGGATCGGGACCGGCACGTCGGGGACGGTGTAGAGCCGGGCGTTGTCGACGCTGTAGTACCGGCCGTCGTAGTCCACGACGTCGCCGCCGAAAAGCATCCGGATGACTTCGACCGCCACTTCCAGCATGTCGGCACGGATGTCGAAGCGGGGCCAGCCCTCACCGGTGATGTGCTCGTTCAGCGCCTCGCCGGTGCCCACCCCGAACCGGAAGCGGCCGCCGGTCAGCACCGCGCTGGTGGCGGCGGCCTGGGCCACCACCGCGGGATGGGTCCGCACCGTCGGGCAGGTCACCATCGTGGTGATCGGCAGCTCGGTGACCTGGCTCAGCGCCCCGATCATCGACCAGTCGAACGGGCTGCTGCCCTGGGCGTCCACCCAGGGGTGGTAATGCCCTGGCGCGGTCGTCCGAGGCGGTCGTCCAGCGCGGTCACGGGACCTCCGGCTGCCCGGGGACGCCGGGCTCAAACGCCCGCCGCCGGTTGTTTGGCCGGGCCGCCGCCGGGCACAGGAAGCCCCTGCATGATCGGAGTTCAACCATGAGCAGCCATGCCCGCCAGACGCCGGTCCCGAGACGGACCTCGACCCCGACGCCGACCGCACCGTGGATCGTGGTGGCGGCGCTGATCGCCGGTGCGCTCCTGCTCGGCGGCGCCCTCGTGGCGGGGAGCGTCACGCTCCTGGTCATCGGGGCGGTGCTGGTCCTCGCGGCCGTCGTGTGCGCCGCCGCGCTGACCCGCCGTGGCAGTCCCCCCGTCTCCTTCACCGAGGAGTTCCCGGGGCACACGATCGGCCCCCGGGCCACGAAGGACGGCGATTCCAGCCCGCCGATCGACACCCAGCCGAACCGGCCCCCGGGTCCGCCGGTCTACCAGAGGATGGAAGAGGTCGACCCGCGGACCATGACCGACCCGCCGGACGACAAGCGAGTCTTCCCGCAGTACGAGAACCTCGGGCCGGACGAGCGCCTGCGCAACGTCGAGGGCCACGAGGTGATCGAGCGCGCCGAGCGCTTGGAAGGCGACGAGGCGCCGCCTCAGGAGAGCGAAGAGCCTCAGGAGAGCGAAGAGAAGAACCGCTGAAGCGAAGCACACAAGCCGAACACACAAGCCGAAACAAGTATCTAGGAAGGAGACGGTCATGCCCCGCGGCCAGTGGAGCACGAAGCGCGAACGTCAGTACAAGCACATCAAGGACAGCGCGATGGACCGTGGCGAGTCCGAGGACACCGCGGAGGAGATCGCCGCGCGGACCGTGAACAAGGAACGGGCCCGGCACGGCGAGGCCAAGGAGTCCAGCAAGCTGTCGCGGAAGGACATGTCCTCCGGTCGGCGCGGCGGGCTGCGCTCCCACAAGGGTGCCGGCGGCCGCACCTTCGACCAGCTCTACGCGGAAGCCAAGGACCGGAACATCAAGGGCCGGTCGAAGATGACCAAGAGCGAGCTGCTCAAGGCACTCGGCGGACGGTGACTCCGCCGGTTCCTCAAGCCGCGCCCTGAGACGCGGCAGCGTGCGGATGGAGGTCGGCGAGCGTGAGCTGGTTCGCAGGCGGGTCGGGCAGCGCGATCCGGCTGGTGACCTGCTGGCCGGCGCGGACGTGCACGAGCTCGCCGGGACGCAGCAGGCGCCAGCCCGGGTGCTCGTCCAGGCGCTCGCTGGCCACCACGATCGATGGCAGGTCGGCCAGCCCTTCGACGCGCACCCGCAGCCGTCCGCCGCTGCCGGTCTGGTCCAGGTGCCGCTTCCGGTGGTGGCCGCCGGCCTGCCGGTCGAGCACATACAGGTCGTGGGTGTCCGGATACCGCAGCGCCCACATGCCCTCTACGGTGGTCATCACGACGTTCAGGGCGAACAGCGGCAGGTTGGCCGCGACCCACCGGGCGGCTGCCTGCAGGCCTTCGGTCACGTCCCCGCCTGCGGCCTTCGTCTCCTTGTTGACCAGGGCGAAGAAACGCTCTGAGTCGGTCTCGCCCCGCACCTCGGACATCGCATCGCCGAGGTGCTGTTCCAGCTTGTCGAGGCCTTCGATGACCCCGTTGTGGGCCAGCATGCGGCCGTCGGCGCAGAAGGGGTGGGTGTTGCGCTCGGACAGGCCGCCGGTGGAGGCGTAGCGGACATGCGCGACGAACGTCGAGGACTCCACCGTCCGGGCCGCCTGCGCGAAGGCACGGTCCTCGTAGGCCGCGATCGGCGCCTTGTGGATCACCGGGCTCCCGTCTGCTTGGAAGTACCCGAGGCCGGTGCCGTCCGGCTCCCGCCTGCTCTGCACCGTCAGGCTGTCCTGGGCGTCCAGGAGCCAGAAGGTGGCATGCACGCGCTCGGGGGCGCTCGTCATCGCGAACAATCGGCACATTCTTCGTTCTCCTCGGGCGGGCAACAACTGCGGG
>JABFWL010000404.1 GCA_013362315.1 Catenulispora sp.
ACCTCGCCGCCCAGCACCGGCACACCGTGCTTGGCGAAGATGTCCCTCGCCTGGTACTCGAAAAGATCCACGCGCGTCCGTCCCTCAAGGAAAGATTCCGGTACGGCTACCGCTACCGACTGCGCGGATGCCGTCCACCTCAACGCAGGGTAGTCCGGTGCCGTGCCAGATCACGAACCGGGAGGCGAACAGCAGGTGTGTGAAATCGGGCACACGGGCAGTGACGGACCGGTCCGGCTGGCGGCAAACAGACCGGTCCGATGGGGATACGCGGACGCTACGCGTTACGGTCACACTCCTGAGCGCGCAGGGCCCGAGCCGTGTCATCCCTGGCCTCCAGCACCAACCGGGCCAGCGCCGGGGCCTTCGACTCGGCCGAGGCCAGCCAGGCGTCGGTGCGGGACAGCAACCCGGCCGAGGCCAGCGGCCACGGATACCCGCCGCTGACGATGCGCTCGGCGTTCTGGATGCTGCGCTCGGCCCAGATGGGGGCCAGCGCCGCGAAGTAACGCTCGACGTACGGCTCGGCCAGCTTCCCCTGGTCGGGCTGGTGGAACTCGGCGAGCACCGCGTCGATCAGGTCGTTGGGCTGGTCGGGGGTCTCGACGACCAGCGCCCAGGCCTCGGCTTTGGCCTCGGCGAGCGGACGTGCGGCCCGGGCGGCGGCCCGGTGCCGACGGCCGTCGGCGGTGTCGTCGGCGGCCGCCTCGCGCTCGGCCAGCACGGCGTCGTCGTCGTGCCCGGCCGCGGCCAGTGCCTCGATGATCTTCCAGCGCAGGTCCTGGTCCACGGCCAAGCCGTCGTAGGCGAGGGTGCCCCCAGCTGTAGATCCAGCAGTAAGCAGGTCCTTGAGCCGGTCGAAATCCGAGTCCTGGTTCGCCGCGCGCACCGCGCCGTACGCGAACGCCACCTGGTGGTCGCTTCCGGGGGCCGCACCGGCCAGCAGCTCCCACAGCCGCGCGGCGAGCCGGGCGGCGGCGGCGGGCCGGTTGGCCGGGTCCAGGAATCGCTTCCGCACCTGGCTGGCCTGCCGCAGCAGGTTCTGCACGACGCTGATGTCCGTCTCGGCCTCGATGTTGTTCAGCACGATCTCGAGGAAGCGCCGCCCGGGCACCAGCGCGTCCCGCGTCATGTGCCACACCCCGGACCAGGCCAGCGCGCGGGCCATGCTGTCCGGCAGCGCCGCGATACCGCCGCGCTCGAAGGCGTCGAGCTCCGCGGCGGTGAAGCGGATCTTGGCGTAGGTGAGGTCGCGGTCGTTCAGCAGCACGAGCGCCGGCCGCGGCTTGCCGATCAGCTGCGGCAGCTCGGTCAGTTCGCCGTCGACGTCGAGTTCGAAGCGCTCGACGAGCTCGACGGCGCCGGTGGCCGGGTTCGGGCTGTAGCCGCCGACGGCGACGCGGTGCGGCCGCAGGGTCGGGAACTCCGGGATCGCGCTCTGCCGGACCCGCGCGGCGGTGACGGTCCCGTTCCCGTCGGTCTGCGTCTGAGCGGTCAGAGTATTGACGCCCGCGGTCTCCAGCCAGGCCTGCGACCAGGTCTTCATGTCCCGGCCGGAGGTCTCCTCAAGGACTTCCAAGAGGTCGTCGAGGGTCGTGTTGTCGAAGGCGTGGCGCTGGAAGTAGCGGCGGGCGCCTTCCAGGAAGGCCTCCTCGCCGACGTAGGCCGCCAGCTGCTTCAGCACCGAGGCACCCTTGGCGTAGGTGATGCCGTCGAAGTTGAGGCGGGCTGCCTCCAGGTCGCCGATGTCGGCCACGATCGGGTGCGTGGTCGGCAGCTGGTCCTGGCGGTAGGCCCAGGCCTTGCGGCCGTTGGCGAAGGAGACCCAGGCGTCGTCCCACCGTGTCGCCTGGACCAGGGCGTAGGTGCCCATGAAGTCGGCGAAGGACTCCTTGAGCCACAGGTCGTCCCACCACTTCATGGTGACCAGGTCGCCGAACCACATGTGCGCCATCTCGTGCATGATCGTGTTGGCGCGGCCCTGGTAGGAGGCGTCTGTGGTCTTGGAACGGAAGACCAGCTTCTCGTTGAAGGTGACCAGCCCGGGGTTCTCCATCGCGCCGAGGTTGTATTCGGGCACGAAGGCCGAGTCGTACTTCCCGAACGGATACGGGTAGTCGAAGATCCGGTGGTAGAAGTCCAGGCCGGCCTTGGTCACCGCGAGGATCGCCTCGGCGTCGAAGTACGGCGCCAGCGACTTGCGGACCATGGCGCTGACCGGGATCAGCAGCTCGGAGCCGTCGGGCAGGCCGACGGTGTGGGAGTCCTCGACGACGTGGTAGTCGCCCGCCACGATCGCGGTGATGTAGGTGGAGATCGGTTTGGTGGCGTTGAAGCGCCAGACGTTGGCCCCCGCCGCGTCCTGGGAGAGCTCTTCCAGGCTCTCGTTGGACCAGACCCGCCAGTTCGGCGGCGCGGTCACGGTGAACTGGAAGGCGGCCTTGAGGTCCGGCTGCTCGAAGTTGGCGAACAGGCGCCGGGAGTCGGCGGGCTCGAACTGGGTGTAGAGGTACACCTCGCCGTCCACCGGGTCCACGAAGCGGTGCAGGCCCTCGCCGGTGCGGCTGTAGGCGGCGTCGGCGTCGATCACGACGACGTTCTCGGCCCGCAGGTCGCGCAGGTGCACGCGGGCGCCGTCGAAGACCTCGGCGGGGTCGAGCGCGGCGCCGTTCAGCGTCACGCTGCGCACGGTCGGCGCGAGCAGGTCGACGAAGGTGGCGGCGCCGGGCTCGGCGCAGGCGAAGCTGATCGTGCTCTTGGAGCCGAAGAGGGTGTCACCGCGTGTCAGGTCCAGTTCGACGGCATAGTGCCGGGTCGTCAGCAGCCGAGCGCGCTCCGCCGCCTCGTCGCGGGTCAGGTTGCCGCCAGTCATCGATGCTCTCCTGTCACACGGTGAGGGCCGTCCACGCCGACGGCCTGCGTCGATCCTATGAGCCCGGTGACCGCCAGGAAGCCCACCGCGACCGCGCCCACGGCGGCGATGCCGGCGTCGCGATAGATCAGCAGGCCGTCGGTTCCGGCACGCCAGGCGTCGAGGAAGCCGACGTGGGTCTGGCCGGCGACCCACGCCACAGCGGCGGCCTGCCCCGCGATGTAGGCGGCGAAGGCCACCGCGAAGCCGAGGACCGGCCGCCGCCGCATACCGCCCACTCGGGCGATGACGGCGGCGAACAGCAGCAGCACCGCGATGTCGAGGACGAAGGCGAGGGTCGGGTCGTGCACGGACGCGGCCAGCTTGCCCGGCAGTACCTTGACACCGCCGAGGGCGGCGCCGGAGTAGACGGCGAGAGCGAGCACGCTGCGACGGACGCCGAGGACGAACCCGAGCGCCAGCGCGGTCGCGGCGAGGGCGATGGTGAGGGCGGTGTTCGGGGTGGGCAGGCTGAAGGCGGCCAGGACGGCGGCGGCGAGCAGGGCGGCGAGCGCGTCGCGGAATGCGCCGCCGGGGAGGCGGTCGACACCGACCGGCTGCCGCCACCAGGGCTGCGGCTTGCGCGGCGGTGGCTGCTGCGGGCGCAAGAGCGGCGCCGACGGCCACTCGCGGGCGACGAACGGGTTGCTGTGTTGCACCGGCGCCGGTGGAGGTGGCGCGGAGGCACCGAGCATGGTGGCCAGGCGGGAGTCCAGGCGGCCGTCGGCGCCGGGGGCGGCGGGCAACGCGAGGCTGACGTCGTCGCTGCCGGGCAGCCAGGGGGTCCGCGGGCTCCAGGGGGCGGGCGACGAGGGTACGACCGGCAGCGAGGCGACTGGCTGGGCTGGTTGGGCTGGCTGGGCTGGCTGGGCTGGCGACTCCGGCTGTACGGGCTGACTCGGCTGGCCGGGCTGACTCAAGTGGGCTTGGCTCGGTTGAGCTTGCTGCCCCGGCTGGCTCGACTGCCCCGCCGCCTGGTTCCCGCTGCCGTACAGCCGCTCCCCCACCGGCCGCACGCTCTCCGCACTTTGCGCCGCACTTCCACGCCCCGCCTGGATCAGCGTGTCGAGCTCGTCAGTACGCACCGACCACCAACTCACCAGCTGCTGCGGCGTCGGCCGGTCCTGCGGCTTCTTCGCCAGGCAGCGCAGTACCGGGTCGCGCATCGCCATGGGCATGCCGGACAGATCGGGCTCGCCGAACTTCGTCATGTACAGGCGGGCCTCGGTTGGCCCGTCACCGAAGGGGCCGGTGGCTTGGCCCGCGAAGGCGACGACCGCGCCCAGGCTGAAGACGTCGGAAGCCGTCTGGACCCGCTCACCGGCGATCTGCTCAGGGCTCATGTAGCCGGGCGACCCCAGCACCGAACCGGCGCGGGTCAGCAGGCTGTCGTTCTCGCCGCGGGCGATGCCGAAGTCGATGACCTTCGGGCCGTCGGCCGCCAGCAGGATGTTGTCCGGCTTCAGGTCGCGGTGGACCAAGCCTGCGGTCTCCAGTGCGGCCACGGCTTCGGCCAGGCCGGCGGCGAGGGCGCGCAGGGCGCGCTCGCCGAGCGGGCCGGTGCGGCGCACCACCTGACCGACAGTGGGGCCGTCGATGAACTCGCAGGCATACCAGGGCTGCGGAGCCTCCGGGTCGGCGTCGACCACGGCGGCGGTGAACCGGGCGTGGACCGCGGCGGCGGCGCGGACCTCGCGGGCGAAGCGGCGGCGGTAGTCCGGGTCGGCCGCTATGTCCTCGTGGATCAGCTTCACCGCCACCAGGCGGCCGTCGGGGCCGCGACCCAGGCACACCAGGCCCATGCCGCCCGCGCCGAGGCGGCCCAGGAACCGGTACCGCCCCACGCCGCGCGGGTCGCCGGAGCGCAGCGGCTCCACGTTCACTGACATGTCAGCGTTCCGACGGCCGACGAGAGCTGGAAGGGCTTTCCGCCGTCCATCGGGTCCACCAGAACGCTGCCGGTCATGGTGTTGGAGAAGTTGCTGTAGCCGTAGAACCGCAGCGCCGCGTTCCCCCGTGCGTCCAATGTCACGCTCGCCCACTTCCCCTGCGCCGACGTCGGCGTCCCCGTGGAGAACGCCAGGTACCAGTACCACCGCACCGTCGTCCCCGGCTTTCCGGAGACCGTTCCCGTGAAGTACACGTTCCCCGGCGTCGTCGCGCAGCCGGTGGCCGTCGTGTTCTGGGCGGACAGCTTGCCCGTCACGCAGTTCACCGTATAAGAGGCTTGCGTCGACGTCACCGTCCCGACCGACAACCGGTCCCAGCCGTCGGCCCCGGCCCCGAACTGGTCGGTCACCGTCGCCGAACCGCCGGTCACCGCTGCGGTCTGGGGAGCGCTGTGCGATCCGTCGCTACGGGTCCAGACGTACGTGACGCTCGTCGGAGCAGCACCGCTGTAGGAGATCTTGCCGGTGACCGACACGTGCAGCGTCTTCGCGGAGCACATGGAGCTCGACCCCACGAGCGCCGGATCGCTGACCGCGGCCGATACCGCCGATGGAGCTGGAGGCGGCGTGGCGGTGGACGTCGTCGTCGGAGTCGACGTCGGCGCCGAGGAGGATGTGGACGTGGAGGAGCTGGAGCTGGACGAAGAAGTGCTCGGCGACGAGCTGTGGCTGCTCGCCGACGACGAACCCGAACTCAAAGAAGGGCTCGAATGCCCGCTTGCGGATGAGCTTGAAGAACTGCTCGAAGACGAACTCGAAGACGTACTTCCGGTTGACGAGGACGAGATCGAAGCACTGGCGCTCGACGAGACAGCGTCCGAGCTCGACGTGCTCACCCCGCCCGAAGCGCTCGGCACCCCGCCCGAGCTGTGCCTCGACGTGCCCGTCGGCCACAGCGGCGACGGCGTCGAGGCGGCCACCGGCCCGGGCTGGCCGGTCGGCGCGATGTTCGCCACCACCACGGTGGTGGTCGTCGCGATCGCCGCCAGCCCGGCCGCCGCCGCTCCGATCTTCACCTTGGCCGCCGACCGCCCGACCCGCGAGGCGAGCCGCGACCCGGACCGTGGACCCGGCCGCCCCGCATCCATCCCCGCGCGGCCCGCGTCGATCCCGTTCGGAGGCGCCGCCGCCCCTGCGGCTCCTCCGGCTGCCCCTCCCCCGCCGCCCAACGCCAGCAGCGGGAAGGCCGCGATCATCGCCGCCACCGCCGCGGCCAGGTCCCGGGTCCCCCGCTCCTTCCAGTCGGCCCCGTATCCGGCGACGGCGACCCGCTCCAGGTGTGCCAGGAAGCTCGGCACATCCTGGTACCGCTGGTCAGGGTCCTTCGACAGCCCCAGGACCAGCAGCGGCCGCACCGGCTCGGGCACCAGCTCCAGTGGCACCGGCGCCGTTTCGTGCGCCTCCCGGAGCCCGGCCGTAGAGCGGGGCAGGCCGCGGGTGGACATCGTGTCCGCCGAGAACGGCCGCTGTCCGGCCAGCGTTTCGAAGAAGACCACCGATGCGGCGTACATGTCGGTGGCCGGCGTCGCCCGCATGCCGTTCCACTGCTCCGGCGCCATATAGGCGGGCGTTCCATGTCCCGCGACATCCCGTCCCGCTGGCGCCGCCACGCCGAAGTCAGCGAGCTTGCTGTCTCCGGCCTCATCGACCAGGACGTTCTCCGGCTTGTAGTCGCGGTGGACGATGCCCTGCGCATGCGCCGCCGACAAGCCCAGCAGCGACCCCTGCAGTACGGTCAGCGCCACTTCCGGCGGACACGGCCCGTGCGTGACCAACAGCCCCCGCAGCGTCGGCCCGGCCACCGCCTCCATCACGATCGCGGCGCCCTCGCGCATCTCGACATAGTCGAAGATCCGCACTACATGCGGGTCCCGCAGCCGCGCCAACGTCTCGGCCTCGGCCCGGAACCGCTCCAGGAACCCCGGCTCCCGGAGCAGCTGCCGCGCCAGGTACTTGATCGCGACCGGCCGCCCGGTCCCGAAGTGGCGCGCCAGCACCACCCGGCCGGTGGCCCCGGCCCCCAGCTCCCTGATCTCCTCGTACCCCGGAACCGACCATCCGGAAGCCATGGCGACCACCCCCTCCTCCCCTCAGGGTGCGCCGGGGAGGGTGGGACCGGTATCCGTGGCTCTCCTAGTCTGTGTCCATTTAAGATCTGGTGGGCTTACTCCTCCAGGAATCTTCCCAAATCCTGCCGCTGGATCGCGGCGGCCATCAGGTCCCCGAACTTGTCCGGTGTACAGGCGAACGCCGGGACTCCCAGCGCGGCCAGCGCCGCGGCGTTCTCCCGGTCGTAGTACGGCGCCCCCTCGTCGGACAGCGCCAGCAGGACGATCACCTGGGTGCCGGCCGCCGTCATCTCCGCGACCCGGCGCAGCATCTCCCTGCGCACGCCGCCTTCGTAGAGGTCGGAGATCAGGATGAAGATGGACTCGGTCGGCCGGGTGATCAGCGACTGGCTGTAGGCGATGGCCCGGTTGATGTCGGTGCCGCCGCCGAGCTGGGTGCCGAAGAGCACGTCGACCGGATCGGTGAGCTGCGGCGTCAGGTCCACCACGGCGGTGTCGAAGACCACCAGCGAGGTCTTCAGCGACTTCAGCGAGGCCAGCACGGCGCCGAAGACCGAGGCGTAGACCACCGAGGCGGCCATCGAGCCGGACTGGTCGATGGCCAGCACCACGTCCCGCTTCACCGCGCGCTCCTTGCGCGCGTAGCCGACCAGCCGCTCGGGCACCACGGTCTGGTACTCGGGCAGGTAGTTCTTCAGGTTCACCTGGATGGTGCGGCCCCAGTCGATGTCGCTGTGCCGGGGCCGGCTGGTGCGGGTGCTCTTGTCCAGCGCCCCGCTGACCGTGGCGCGCAGCTTGGCGCCGAGCCGCTTCTCCAGGTCCTCGACCAGCTTGCGCACCACCTGGCGCGCGGTCTCCTTGGTCTCGGCCGGCATCAGGTGGTTCAGCGACAGCAGGGTGCCGACCAGGTGCACGTCCGGCTCCACCGACTCCATCATCTCCGGCTCCAGCAGCAGCTGGCGCAGATTCAGCCGGTCGATGGCGTCGCGCTGCATGACCTGCACGACGGTCTGCGGGAAGTAGCTGCGAATGTCGCCGAGCCAGCGCGCGACCTGCGGCGAGGACGCCCCGAGCCCGGCACTGCGCTGCGCCTGCTGCCCGGCCTTGCCGCCACCCCGTCCGCGGCCGCTGACGCTGCCGCCGGTGCCGGTCTCGTAGCCGCCCTTGTTGTAGAGCGCGGCGAGCGCTTTGTCCATCTCCAGGTCCAGGCCGGACAGCTTGCGGCCGGTGCCGTCGTCGTCCCCGCCGAGGACGAGGCGCCAGCGGCGCATGCGCTCGTCGTCGGCCGTTTCGAGCTGATCAGGCATCTGCTTCCCTCTCCTGGTCCCGCTGCTGTTCTCCCGGCTGGCCGCCCAGGCCGAGCAGCATCCGCACCACCGGCAGCGCGCGGTCAGCGCGCGCGGCGTCGAAGCCCGGCCCCTCGGCCGCCGCGGCGGCCCCGGCCACCGGTGCCGAGCCCAGGGTGCGCGCCAGCTCGCCGATCTTGCGCCGCTCGGGGCCCTCGAAGTTCGAGAAGGTGCGGCGCAGCAGCGGCAGCACATCCGTGAACGCCTCCGCCGGGATCCCGGCGATCCACCGGTCCAGCAGGCCCAGCAGCACCGGGTCGTGGATCAGCAGCATCGCGCCGCCGGACAGCACGCCGTCCAGCCAGGCCGCGGCCTCGGCCGGCGCCACACCCGGGGTCAGGGCCAACCCCATGCGCCGGTTCAGCTCGGCGCCGTCGATCTTGTCGGCGTCGTACAGCAGCCGCACCGCGCGCCCGGCCAGCAGCCCGGTCATGCCCTCGCGGTCGGCGACCAGCCGCATCGCCTTGTACCACTGGGCACTGGCCTGCGGGTCGTCCAGCAGCCCGACCGCCTGGTGCGTGTTGTCCATCCGGGCCCGCATCCGCTGCGCGCCGTCCTCGTCCAGGCTGGTGCAGGCGTGCGGGAAGCCCAGCGCGATCCGGACCACGAGGGTGTCGGCGACCTTGCGCAGCGCCGAGGTGTCGGTGCCGCGCACGTCGCCGTAGCGCAGCGTGCGGGCCAGCGCCGGCAGCGCGTCGGCCAGGTGCGCGACGTCGCTGTCGACGGCGGCGCGGTCGGCCAGCAGCCGCATGATCGGGTCCAGGGCGTCCGGCAGGTCGGCGAGCAGGCAGGTCTCGACGACGTCGGTGATCCCGGCCAGCTGCTCGGCGTTGGCCGCACGGTCCGCGGCCTTGGCCGAGGCCGCCGCGGCCACGGTGGTGCCCCAGATCGCGGCCTCGACCAGCTTCACCGCGAACTCCGGCTGCCAGTCCAGCGCCCAG
>JABFWL010000725.1 GCA_013362315.1 Catenulispora sp.
CACTCGGAGCACTCGGAGCAGGCGGGCTGACCCGGCGACCCGGCGACCCGGCGATCGGCTCGGCGCGGGCGGACCGATCAGCTCCCGCCAGCTCGCAACGCGGCCAGCCGCGAGCGGTACTCCGCCTCGTCGATGTCCCCGCGCGCGAACCGCTCAGCGAGGATGCGCTCGGCGCCGGCTCCGATCCCGGCGGGGGTCGCCAGCGAGCTGCGCTCCTTGACCCACAGCCGGTAGCACAGCACTGCGATCACCCCGAGCACCGCCCAGGTCGCCACTGTCCCGCCGAGCATGGCAAGCCAGCCCCCCACGCCCATGCCGTGGCCGTATCCGTACCCGTACATCATCGTGATCTCACCTGCTCTCACAGAGCGTTGACTGCTTCAGCGGGTCAGTCTGCTACCGACGGCCCGGCACGCCCGGCCGTCACCGCCAGCATCGCGGCGCGGCGGGCGCAGACGTCAGAGCCACACTCCCCGCCTCGACCAGGCCTGGTGCCCGGTCGCCGCCGGGTCTTTCGCCTCTGTCGGACCCAGGCCGGCCATGGCGAACCTGACGGTGAACCGCATCGAGACGTACGCCGCAGTACTGGAGGACACCATGACTCGACCAGTCGTCGTCGGCATCGACGATCTGGAACACAGCGCCCGCGCCGTGGCCGCTGCCGCGCGCGAAGCACAGCTGCGCTCCGCGCCGCTGTGGCTCGCCCACGCCTACCACTGGCTACCGCCGGTGGTCACCGGAGTCATGCCTGGAAACGACGCCCCAGAAGGCGCAGTCCGAGACGCAGCGACCGAGCTGTTGGCACGGGCTGTCGCCCACATCCACGCCGAATACCCGGACCTGGACATCCACGACTACGCGATGAGCGGCCAGCCCGGGCCGGCCCTGGCCGACCTGGCCGAGGACGCCGCGCTGCTGGTCGTCGGCGGCCGCGGTCGCGGCGGCTTCACCGGCATGCTGCTGGGCTCCGTGGCGCTGAGCACCGTGTCCCACGCCCGCTGCCCGGTGCTCGTCGTCCGCGGCGACGACACCGCCGAACCGGCGAGCGTCACCGGACGGGTGCTCGTCGGGGTCGACGTGCTGCCTCCGACCACCGGGGCGGACACCCTGGGCTTCGCCTTCGAGGAAGCCGCTCTGCACGGATACGACCTGCGTGCCGTCCACGCCTGGGACGACCCCGGCTACTTCTACCCGGTGGCCATCGGCCAGTACCCGCGCGAGACGCTCAACGAGATGAACAGCGAACGCCGCCGACGTCTGGATGCGCTTGTGGCTCCCTGGCGGGACAAGCATCCCGACACGTTCGTCGAGACACAGGTCCTCACCGGACCGCCCAGTCGGCGGCTCGTCGACTCCAGCCGCATGGCCGATCTGCTGGTCATCGGCGGCCTGCGCTACCTCAGCAGCCCCGGGATACGCCTGGGCGGGCTGGGACACGCGCTGCTGCACCACGCGCACTGCCCGGTCGTGATCGTGCCCGAGAACTGAACACCGGCAACAGCGAAACGTCGCGGCCTTCCGGAGGTTTCCGGAAAGGCCGCGACCGTTCTGCCCAGCCACATCAGCGGCTGCCCTGGGCTGGGGTTCTCGGCCACGGCGGCATGTCCACCCGGGCCGAAAGTCCCGGCCGATCCGGGTCCTGCGGCGCTGCCGCACCCGGCGTCCGGCGACCGACGATGGCTCTGTGGCCATCGGCGGCCACTCGGCCGGCGAGGAGAGGCCCATGACCATCGACACCAGCGGATCCCTGACCTTCCTGGGTGGCGCCGGAACCGTGACCGGGAGCAAGTACCTGGTCCGGACGCCGCGCGCCTCGGTGCTCGTGGACTGCGGTCTGTTCCAGGGGCTGCGCGAACTGCGGCGCCGCAACTGGCAGCCGCTGCCGGTGTCCGCCGCCGGGATCGACGCCGCGGTCCTGACGCACGCGCACCTGGATCACTGCGGTTATCTGCCCAAGCTGGTCAAGGACGGCTTCACGGGTGCGGTGTACGCCACCCCCGAGACCATCCGCCTGGCCGAGATCATGCTCCGCGACTCCGCGCACCTGCTGGAGGAAGAGGCCGCGCAGGCCAACGAGCAGGGCTGGAGCAAGCACCGGCCGGCCCTGCCGCTGTATGACGCGAAGGACGTCGAACGGTGCCTGGAGCAGTTCGTCGAACTCGACTACGGCGTCGACGCCGAGATCGCCGACGGCGTGCACTGCCGCCTGTACAACGCCGGCCACATCCTGGGGGCAGCGTGGGCCAAGCTGACGCTCGACGGGGCATCGGCGGCTTCGCAGCCCTCGACGATCGCCTTCTCGGGTGATCTGGGCCGCCCCCGGCACCCGCTGCTGCGGCCGCCGGAGCCGTTCGACGGCGCGGACACCCTGCTGCTCGAGTCCACCTACGGCGACCGCCGCCAT
>JABFWL010000599.1 GCA_013362315.1 Catenulispora sp.
GAGCGCCAGCCCAAGTCGGCGAACTGGACCGCCGCGATGCTGGTGGCGCTGCTCGGCCTGGTGGTCTTCGCCGGGGTGCAGCTGCTCGGCGGCGACGGCGGCAAACCCACCGCGGCCGCCGTCCCCACCCCGGCCCCGAAGCCGGTCGCGGTCCAGCCAGCGCCGGCCGCCCCCGCGCCGCCGCCCGCGCCGAAGGACGTCGAGGTGCGGATCGCCGCGGTCGGCGCCGACAGCTGGCTCAACGTGACCGGCGACGACGGCCGCGTGCTCTACGACAACCTGCTGCCGGCCGGGACCACGCAGAGCTTCAAGGGCGCCAAGCAGCTCGGCGTCACGCTCGGCAACGCCTCCGCGGTCCACATCAACCTCAACGGCAAGGACCTCGGTGCGGCCGGGGGGAACGGGCAGGTCGTGCACTGGACCCTGAACCCGACCGGAGCCGTCAACAGCTGAGTCGACAGCTGAGTCGACAGCTGAGTCGACAGCTGAGTCGACAACTGACCGGCGCTCGCGGACGAGCAGGGGTGCTACCCCTGCTCGTCCGCCGCCGCCTTCTCCAGCAGTCCGGCCAGAACCGCCACCTCGTCGTCGGTCAGCCTGGCCAGTCCCGGCGCCGGTTCGGACAGGATCCGGATCGCGGTGATCGCCACCGCGCGGCCCTCCTCGGTCAGATCCACCAGCTTGGCCCGCCGGTCGTCGGGGGCGACCGTGCGGGTGGCCAGGCCCCGCTGCTCCAGGTCGTCGACCACGATCGTGGTGTACGGCTTGTCCCAGCCCAGCCGCGCGGCCAGCTCGCTCATCCGCAGCGGGCCGTGCACCAGCCGGCGCAGCGCCCGGACCCGGGTGAAGCTGACGCCGGTCGCCTCCGCGACGGCGGTGCGCACGTCGCGCTGGTTCAGCACCAGCTTCTGCATCGCGGCGTGCGCCCGGTACGCGTCGGCCGGGAAGGACTGAGTCATCGGAGTGCCGGAATCCCCGTTTCGGTCGTCGGCCCGGCCGTGGGTTCGGCGAGCCGGGCGGCGGTGCGGGCCGCCGTCGCGGCGGCTCGCGTTCCGGTGGTGAGCATACCGAGCACGAGCACCGCCAGGCCGCAGCCGACCAGGATCCACCAGCCGGTGTGGCTGGCGGCCGGCAGCCCGGTGCGGGCCGGGCCGGTGGCGCGGGCCACCACCACCGAGCCGATGAGCGCCACGCCCAGCGTCTGGCCGACCTGCCGGCTGGTGGAGGCCACCGCCGCCGCGACGCCGGCCTGCGCCCGCGGCATCCCGGACACCGCGGTGTTGGTGATCGGCGGGTTCAGCGCTCCGAAGCCCAGGCCCAGCACCGCGTACGCGACCAGCAACAGCGCCACCGGGGTGTCCGGGCTCAGTCCGGTCAGCATCAGAGCGCTGCCGGAGTACAGGATCCCGGCCAGGATCAGCGGCACCCGCGGGCCGTGGTTGGCCACGAACCGTCCGGAAGTCGGTCCGACCAGCGTGCTGGCCAGCGGCATCGGCAGCGTCAGCAGCCCGGCCTTCAGTGCGCTGTAGCCGAGCGCGTCCTGCAGATACAGGGTGTTCATGAACAGGAACCCGGACAGCGCCACGAAGCCGGAGATCGCCATCAGCGTCGCGCCGGCGAACGGCAGGCTGCCGAAGAACCGCGGATCGATCAGCGGCTGCTCGCGCCGCAGCTCGTAGCGGACGAACCCGGCGGCCGCGGCCAGCGCGAGGGCGAACACGCCGATCGTGCGCGCCGACAGCCAGCCCACGTGCGGCGCCTCGATGATGGCGTAGGTCACCCCGGCCAGGAAGACGATGCCCAGCCCCTGGCCCACCGGGTCGAACCGGCGCGCGGTGGGAGCCTTCGACCGCGGCACGAACGCCCGGGTGAGCACGATCGCCGCCAGCCCGATCGGCAGGTTCAGCCAGAAGATGGCCCGCCAGCTCGTGGCGCCCAGCAGCAGGCCGCCGACCACCGGCCCGGCCGCCATGCTCACCCCGGCCGCCGCCGCCCACACGCCGATGGCCTTGGCCCGCTCCTTGGCGTCGGTGAACACGTTGGTGATGATCGACATCGCGACCGGGTTCATCATGGCGCCGCCGACGCCCTGCAGCACGCGCGCGCCGACCAGCGCCCCGAGGCTCGGCGCGACCGCGCACAGCACGGAGCCGCCGGTGAACACCGACAACCCGGTGAGGAACACCCGGCGCCGGCCGAACCGGTCGCCGAGCGAGCCGGCCAGGATCAGCAGCGCCGCCAGGGTCAGGGTGTAGGCGTCGATGGTCCACTGCAGCCCGGAGACCGGCGCCCGCAGGTCGCGCTGGATCGCCGGGAGGGCGACGTTCACCGCGGTGTTGTCGATCCCGACGATGAACAGGCTCAGGCAGCAGATGACGAGGATCAGATAGCGGCGGCGGTTTGAGTACTCCGGCACGGCCCCTCCACGGACGATCGAGCGTAGACCGTTGTGTCTACGTAACCATTGTAAGCACATAACTGTTGTATCCGTCCAACTATTCCCGCGCTGTAGCCTGGTGGGCATGTCAGAGACCTCGTGGTCCCCACCCACCGCCCCCGGACGCCGCACCGTGGCCCTGGTCACCCTGGGCTGCGCCCGGAACGACGTGGACTCCGAGGAGCTGGCCGGCCGGCTCGCCGCCGACGGCTGGGACCTGGTCGAGGATCCGAACGGCGCGGACATCGCGGTGGTGAACACCTGCGGCTTCGTCGAGGCGGCGAAGAAGGACTCGATCGACACGCTGATCGCGGCCGCCGACGCCAAGGAAGAAGGCACCGGCCCCAAGGCCGTCGTCGCCGTCGGCTGTCTCGCCGAGCGCTACGGCAAGCAGCTCGCCGAGGCGCTGCCGGAAGCCGATGCCGTCCTGAGCTTCGACGACTACCAGGACATCAGCTCCCGGCTGACCTCGATCCTGCACGGTGAGCGCCCGATCTCGCACGTCCCGCGCGACCGCCGGACCCTGCTGCCGCTGAGCCCGGTGGACCGGCAGGCCGCCAAGGACGGCGTGGCCGTTCCGGGCCACGGCGATCACGCGGCGGGCACGAACACCATGCAGACCGCCACAGGGCTGGCCGTGGCCGAGCGGCCCGACGACCCGACTCTGTCCTCGGTCGCGCCGCCCAACCGCACCATGCTGCGCAAGCGCCTGGACGCCGGTCCCTCGGCGCCGCTGAAGCTGGCCTCCGGCTGCGACCGCCGCTGCTCCTTCTGCGCCATCCCGGCGTTCCGCGGCTCCTACCTCTCCCGCCGTCCGCACGACATCCTCGACGAGGCCCGGTGGCTCGCCGCGCAGGGCGTGCGCGAGCTGGTCCTGGTCTCGGAGAACTCGACCTCCTACGGCAAGGACCTCGGCGACATCAAGCTGCTGGAGACCCTGCTGCCGGAGCTGGCCGGGATCGACGGCGTGGACTGGCTGCGGGTCAGCTACCTGCAGCCCGCCGAGATGCGGCCGACGCTGATCGACGTGATGGCCTCCACCGAGGGCGTGGTGCCTTACTTCGACCTCTCCTTCCAGCACTCCTCGCCCGGCGTGCTGCGCCGTATGCGCCGCTTCGGCGGCACCGAGCCGTTCCTGGAGCTGTTGGAGACCATCCGCACCCGGGTCCCGCACGCCGGCGTCCGCTCCAACTTCATCGTCGGCTTCCCCGGCGAGTCGCCGGCCGACTTCGAGGAGCTGGAGAGCTTCCTGTCCCAGGCCCGGCTGGACGCCGTCGGCGTGTTCGGGTACTCCGACGAGGACGGCACCGAGGCCGCCGGCTACGACGGCAAGCTCGACGAGGACGAGATCGCCGAGCGCGTGGCCCGGCTGACCGGACTGGCCGAGGAGCTGACCGCGCAGCGCGCCGAGGACCGGGTCGGCGAGCGCGTCGACGTGCTCGTGGAGTCGGTGGCGCACGACGGCGTGGCCGAGGGCCGCGCCGCCTTCCAGGGGCCGGAGGTCGACGGCTCGGTGCTGCTGGTCCCGGCGCTCGAGCCGGGCGCGCCCGCGGTCGAGCTGGTGCCCGGTGCCATCGTTCCGGCGAAGGTGGTGGGCAGCGAGGGGGTGGATCTGCACGCCGTGGCGATCACTCCCCTAAGCTTGGTCGGGTGAAGCCCGCGCCCCCGGACCCGCTGACTCAGGAGGCTTCCACAGCGGGTCTGTGGAACGTGGCCAACCTCCTGACCATGGTGCGGCTGCTACTGGTCCCGGTGTTCGGCGTGCTGTTGGCGCACGACCACGGCCGCTCCACCGAGTGGCGCTCGGTGGCCTGCGCGGTGTTCGTGGTCGCGAACGTCACCGACACCCTGGACGGCAAGGTCGCCCGGGCCCGGAACCTGGTCACCGACTTCGGCAAGATCGCCGACCCCATCGCCGACAAGGCCCTGATGGGCACGGCACTGGTGATCCTGTCCGCACTCGGCGAGCTCGCCTGGTGGGTGACGATCGTGATACTGGTCCGCGAGCTCGGCATCACGCTCCTGCGGTTCTGGGTGCTCAAGTACGGCGTGATCGCCGCCAGCCAGGGCGGCAAGCTCAAGACCTTCCTGCAGGGCTTCGCGATCCTGTTCTATCTGCTGCCGGTCTCGGCGAGCTGGTGGCACTGGGTCGCGGTGGCGACGATGGCCGCGGCGCTGGTGATGACGGTGGCCACCGGCCTGGACTACGTGGCCCGGGCGATGCGGCTGCGGTGGAGCGGGGCGCAGGCGTGAGCCCGGCGGGCGCGGAACAGGCCGGTTCGGCAGATTCGGCAGATTCAGCGGGTCGGGCAGGCGGCGTCGCGGAGGAGATCGCCGCGGCGGCCCGCGCCCTGGTCGAGCAGGCGACGCCGCTCGGCCGCACCGTCGCCGTCGCCGAATCCCTGACCGGCGGCCTGGTGGCGGCCTCGATCACCGCGGTGCCCGGCGCCTCGGCGGTGTTCCGCGGCTCGGTCACCGCCTACGCCACCGACGCCAAGGCCTCGGTCCTCGGCGTGGACGCGGACCTGCTGGCCCGCGCGGGCGCGGTGGATCCGGAGGTGGCGCGGCAGCTGGCGGCCGGCGTCCGGCGGCTGTTCGGCGCCGAGCTCGGCCTGGCCACCACCGGCGTGGCCGGTCCCACCGAGCAGGACGGCAAGCCGGTCGGTCTGGTCTACGTCGCCTGCGCCTTCGGCGACTCCTCGCCGGTCGCCGTGGAGCTGCGGCTGGACGGCGACCGCGAGGCGATCCGCGCGCAGACCGTGCTGCGCACCCTCTCCCTGGCGCTGTCCACCTTCGGTCACTGAGTCCGCCAAGCCAGGATCCGGGCCGCGACGAACAACGCCGCCCCGCACAACGCGTACGAACCGAGCACATCGGACAGCCAGTGGTAGTCCATCCACACCAGCGCGGCCCCGACCGCCAGCGCGAGCAGCGCCATGGCCGCCGCGATGGCCTGGCGCAGCCGGCGGCCGGTGACCGCGAACGCCAGGATCAGCGCCGAGGTGCCGTAGCCGGCCATGGTGGTGCCGGTGTGGCCGGACGGGAAGTAGCCCAGGCCGTCGGTGAAGGCCTGACCGGCCATGCTCGGCCCAGGCCGGTTGCCGATGGTCTTCAACACCAGCACCAGGCCCAGCGTCGCGTAGCCGACGGCGGCCGCCGCCAGCGGCCGCCAGTCGCGGCGCCCGGCCGCCGCGGCCAGGGCCACCACGCCCAGCAGCGCCATCGCGAGCTGGATCCGCACCGGCACTGCGGGCACGGCGACGCCGCCGCCGAGATCGGCCACATGCTTGATCAGCCGCCAGCGGTGGGCGCCGTCGAGGTCGGAGTGCGCCCGGGCCTGGACGTGGTCGCGCACCCAGACGTCGAAGGAGGTCAGGAAGGTCGGCCGGGCCAGCACCAGCGCCCACAGGACCAGATAGACGCCGAGCAGAGCCAGAGGAATCCAGACATCCGGCTGGCGGAGCACCCGCCGCCGAGCGCTGCGCTCAGGGCCCTCGACGGTGCCGCCGCCCGGCGCGACCGGACCGGGCGCCGAGGCGGTCATGTGCGTTTCAGTCATCGGGAGAAACTGTTTCACATGCGACCCGTTAGCGTGACGTCATGGAATCCCGCGTCACTCTGATCACCGGCGGCGGCCGAGGCATCGGCCGCGCCACCGCGCTGCGCCTGGCCCGCGACGGCCACGACATCGTCTTCAGCTACCTCAGCGACGAGGCCGCCGCCGAGGACACCGCCGCCGCGGTCCGCGAGCTCGGACGCCGCTGCGTGGCGGTCCGGATGGACACCTCGGACGAAGCCGACGTGGACCGGCTGTTCGACACCGCGCTCGGCGAGCTGGGCACGGTGACCGGCCTGGTGAACAACGCCGGGCTGACCGGCCCGCTGACCCGGCTGGTCGACGCCGACGCCGCGGACATCCGGCGGGTGGTCGAGGTGAACGTGGTCGGCTACCTGCTGTGCTGCCGGCGCGCGGCCCGGGAGATGACCAAGCGCGGCGGCGGTGCGATCGTCAACGTCTCCTCCGGCGCGGCCACCCGCGGCTCGCCGAACGAGTACGTGCATTACGCCGGGGCCAAGGCCGCGGTCGACTCGATCACCGTCGGCCTGGCGCAGGAGCTGGGACCGGCGGGCATCCGCGTCAACTCCGTCCAGGCCGGCGTCACCCGCACCCGGATCCACGCCGACATGGGCGACCCGGAGCGGGCCGAGAAGCGCGGCGCGGTGCTGCCGCTGGGTCGCCCGGCGGAGCCGGAGGAGATCGCGGCGGCGATCGTGTGGCTGCTCAGCGACGAAGCGAGTTTCACCACCGGCGCCGTGCTGCGGGTGGCCGGCGGCAACTGAGGCCGGGCTCCAGCCGGTCGGGAAGCGCCGTCGGATCAGCGCCGTCAGATCAGCGCGGTCAGATCAGCGCGCCCGCACCAGCCCGCCCTCATAGGCGCGGATCACCAGCTGTGCCCGGTCCCGCGCCCCGAGCTTGGCCAGCAGCGCCGACATGTGCGTCTTCACCGTCGACATCGAGACGAACAGCTCGGCCGCGATCTCGGTGTTCGACCTGCCGCGCGCGACCAGGGTCAGGACCTCGGCCTCGCGCGCGGTCAGCTCGTCCAGTCCGGCCGGGCGGTCCGGGCTGTCCGGGCTGTCCGGGCTGTCCGGGCGGTCCGGTCCGGCGGCGGCCCGGCCCGCCCGGCCCCGCACGAACTCGGTGATCAGCCGCCGGGTCGCGGCCGGGGTCAGCAACGCCTCGCCCCCGCGGATCACCTCGATCGCCTTGACCAGCTCGGCCGGCGGCGAGTCCTTCAGCAGGAAGCCGCTGGCCCCGGCCAGCAGCCCCTCATAGACGTACTCGTCGAGGTCGAAGGTGGTCAGGATCAGGACCCGCACTCCGTCGAGCGCCGCGGTGATCCGGCGCGTCGCCTCGATGCCGTCCAGCACCGGCATCCGGACGTCCATCAGCACCAGATCCGGCCGCAGCTCGGCGGCGAGCCGCACGGCCTGCGCGCCGTCCGCCGCCTCGCCCACCACCTCGCAGCCGTCGTAGCCGTTGACCAGCGCCCGCAGGGAGGCGCGCAGCAGCGCCTGGTCGTCGGCGATCAGGATCCGGCTCATGCCGGGAACCTCGCGGTGACGGCGAACCCGCCGTCCGCGGCCGGGCCGGCCGAAAACGTGCCGCCGAACAGCGCCGCGCGCTCGGCCATGCCGCGCAGGCCGTGGCCCGGCAGACCGGCCGGCCGGGGCGGCAGGCCGTCCGGCGGCGGGGGATTGGCGATCGCCACCGTCACCGCCTCGGGCTCGAACCGGAGGACCACGGAGCCGGAGGCGGTCTGCGCGTGCCGCAGGATGTTGGTCAGTGACTCCTGCACGGTCCGATAGACGGCCAGCCCGACCGCCGTCGGCAGCGGCCGGGGCTCGCCCTCCTCCCGCAGGCTGATGCGCAGGCCGGCCTGCGCCGTCTGCGATATCAGAACACCGATGTCGAACAGCGCCGGGATCGGCGCGAGGTCCGGCCGCTCCGGTTCCGGGCTCTGGTCTGTGGCCGGGTCCGCGGCGGTCGTCCCGCGCAGGACGCCCAACAGCTGCCGCATGTCCACCATCGCCGTGCGGCCGGTCTCCTCGATCGAGGCCAGCGTCGAGCGCATCCGGGACGCCTCGTGCTCCCGGAACACCGCCACTCCGGCCTGCACGGTGATCAGACTCAGCGCGTGCGCCACCACGTCGTGCAGCTCCCGGGCGATGCGCAGCCGCTCCTCGGCCAGCCGCGAGGTGACTTCGGCCTCGATCTTGCCGGCCTGTTCGGCGGCCATTGCCTGGTGGTGCCGCTGCTGCTGGCGCACCGCGTACCCGGCGACCGCCGGGCCGACGGCGACGGCGGCCGCGCTGAGCACCGTGGTCGACGGCGTGGTGTGCAGCTTCGTCAACACCACCAGCGCCACCGCGAGGATCCCGCCGGAAGCCAGCGCCGTGGTGCGGCCCGAGCGCTGGGTGGCGACGGTGAAGAGGGCGAACATGATCGCGAAGGGCTGATACCCGTTGTAGGGCGCGGGCGCCGCCGCCAGCGTCACCGTCCCGGCGGTGAGCAGCAGGAACACCGTCAGCGGAAAGCGGCGCCGCACCAGGAACACCACGGAGATCCCGACGACCAGCAGGGACAGCCACGGATTGCCGGAGGACGAGCCCGGTGCGCGGTTCGAGCCGAACGGCACCAGGAACATCAGCGCCACGAAGCAGTCCATCGCGATCCGCTGCCACGGCCGCATCCGCGCCGTGAACGGAGGGCGGAGTCCGCGCTCGGGCTGCGAGGCGGGCTGCGCGGCGCGCTTCGGGGCGGGCTGCGAGGCGGACAGCGCCGCGGTGTCGGCCATGAGCCGACGGTAGGCCGGGGGCCGCGCGGCGATCAACCTCCGTGCCGGAAAACCGTACCCCGGTAGGAGAAGCAGGACCGGCCCCGGCTCCGATGTGCGCTCAGCGGGCCGCTGCGAGCGTGGATCCGTGATCGAGATCGAGAACTTCAGCAAGCGCTACGGCGACAGATACGCGGTCCGGGACCTGACCTTCACCGTCCGGCCGGGCCGGGTCACCGGCTTCCTGGGGCCCAACGGCGCCGGCAAGTCCACCACCATGCGCGCCGTCCTCGGCCTGGACCTGCCGACCGCCGGCCGGATCCGGATCGACGGCCGGCCCTACACCGCCCTGGACCGGCCGCTGACCCACGTCGGCGCGCTCCTCGACGCCGGCGGCGTGCACCCCGGCCGCAGCGCGCGCCAGCACT
>JABFWL010000348.1 GCA_013362315.1 Catenulispora sp.
AGAACATGCAGGCCTGGCTGATCGACACCGCCGTGGGCTCCCGCGGCACCGACTGGGGCGTGCTGATGGCCGGCGCGACCATCACCTCGGTCCCGGTGGTCATCCTGTTCCTGGCGATCCAGAAGAACCTCGCGACCGGCCTGACCGCCGGCGCGGTCAAGGGATAGGGGCGCCCGGCGCATGGGCGAGGAGCTTCAGCTTCTGCGTGCCGCCGCGGCCGTGCTCCAGCCGGGGTTCGTCAACGACGACTCCGGCCGGGTCCCGGACTGGGTGCGCCGCGCCCTCGCCGAGGACGGCCTCGGCGGGATCGCGTACTACGGACGGAACATCGCCGCGACGCCGGAGCAGACCGGCGAGCTGTCGGCGGCGCTGCGGGCCGAGAACCCGCACGTGCTGGTCGCGGTGGACGAGGAGGGCGGCGACGTCACCCGGCTCGACGTCGCCACCGGGTCGGCGTTCCCGGGCAACTACGCCCTGGGCCACGTCGACGATCCGGAGCTGACCGAGCGGGTGGCCGGGGAGATCGGGCGGGTGCTGCGGCGCTCCGGGATCAACCTGAACTACGCCCCGGACTGCGACGTCAACACCAACCCGGACAACCCGGTGATCGGCACCCGCTCCTTCGGGTCCGACCCGGCGGTGGCGGCCCGGCACTCGGCGGCGTACGTCCGCGGCCTGCAGGCGGTGGGTGTGGCCGGGTGCGCCAAGCACTTCCCGGGCCACGGCGACACCGCCGTGGACTCGCACCACGGGCTGCCGCTGGTGCAGCACGACGACGCGGAGTGGGAGCAGCACCTGGCGCCGTTCCGGGCCGCGATCGCGGCCGGGGTGAAGGCGGTGATGACCGCGCACATCCTGGCCCCGCGCTACGACCCGGAGTTCCCGTCGACGATGAGCCGCAAGGTCCTGATCGACCTGCTGCGCGGTGAGCTCGGCTTCACCGGCCTGGTGGTCACCGACGGCATCGAGATGGGCGCCGTCGCCGACACCTACGGGGTCGCCGAGGGCACGGTGCTCGCGCTGGCCGCCGGAGTCGACGCGGTCTGCGTCGGCGGCGGGCTGCGGGACGAGGAGGACTACCTGATGCTCCGGGACGCGCTGGTGGCGGCCGTGAAGGCCGGGCGGCTGCCGGCCGAGCGGCTGCACGATGCCGCGACGCGGGTGCGGGAGTTGGGAGCTTGGGCGGCCGGCCAGCGTGCGATCGGCCAGCGTGCGATCAGCGAGGAGGGGACGCACGGTGGCCGCAAGCCTGAGGCGGCTGTAGGCGGAATTCGGCCCGTGGGGGACGAGGTCCGTGGCGGCTGGGCCGGAGCGGCTTCCGGTTCGGTTACGGGTTCGAGTTCTGGTTCTGGTTCTGGTTCGGACTCGGGCTCGGGATCGGGATCGGGCTCGGCTAACGGTTCCATCGGCCTGGCAGCCGCCCGCCGAGCGGTCACGGTCTCCGGCGCCCCGCTGGCCCCGCTGACCGGACCGGCCGCGGTCCTGGAGTTCGTGCCCGTCGCCAACAACGCGGCCGGCGCAGCGGTGCCGTGGGGCCTGAGCCCGGTGCTGGCCGAACTGCCCCCTGGCAGCACGGCCGTGCGCTTCGTCCAGCCGGGCACCGCCACCGGCTACGCCGGCGACGCCGCCGCCCCGGTGGGGGAGCGGCCGACGCAGAGTGCCGTGCCCTACACGCCGGGGGCGGTGTCCGACGCTGTGGCGGCCGCTGACGGCCGGCCGCTGGTGCTGGTGGTCCGCGACGCGCACCGGCACTCGTGGATGGCCTCGGCGCTGGCCGCCGTGACCGCCGTCCGCCCCGACGCGGTCGTGGTGGAGATGGGCATCGCCTACGGTGTGGGGGAGAAGTCCTTGGGCGCGACCCAGGTCGCCTCGCACGGAGCGGCGCTGGTCTCCGGCCTCGCGGTGGCGCGGGTCCTCGTGGAAGGGACGGCCTGAGTGGGTACTCCCGGCACAATCAGTGCTCCCGGCACAATCAGTGCTCCCGGCAACATCATGGCCCGCGAGATCGCCGAACAGCCGGCGGTCCTGGAGCGCATCCTCACCGAAGGGCTGCCGCACATCCGTGAGGTGGCCGCGCGGATCAAGGCCGAGCAGCCGCGCTTCGCGCTGCTCACCGCGCGCGGCACCAGCGACAACGCGGCCTACTACGCCAAGTACCTCATGGAGATCGCCCTGGGCCTGCCGGTCGGGCTGACGTCGATGTCGACGACGACGGCGTATCGGGCCCAGCCGAATCTGCGGGATGTGCTGTGTGTGACGGTCTCGCAGTCGGGCGGCTCGCCGGATCTCGTGGCGTACACCGAGATGGCCAAGGCTCGGGGAGGCCTGACCCTCGCCGTGACGAATGTCGCCGGCTCTCCGGTGAACCGGGCGTCCGAGTTAGACGTGGACGTGCTGGCCGGGCCGGAGCTGGCACTGCCGGCGACGAAGACGTACACGGCGGAGCTGCTGACCCTGTGGTTGCTGGTGGACGCGTTGCGCGGTGGCGACGGGTCGGCGGCGAAGGCGCTGCCGGAACTCGCCGCGGCGGTGCTGAGCCGGGAGAGCGAGGTGGCGGAGCTCGCGCTGCGCTATCGCTTCGCCTCCCGGCTGGTGGTGACGGCGCGCGGGTACTCGTATCCGACGGCGCGCGAGGCGGCGCTGAAGATCATGGAGACCGGCTACCTGCCGGCCCACGCCTTCTCCGGCGCGGATCTGCTGCACGGGCCGCTGGCCATGGTCGACAACGTCAGCCCGGTGGTGGCGGTGGCCGCCGAGGGCGTCGGCGGCGCGGCCCTGGGGCCGGTGCTGGAGCGGCTACGTGAGCGCGGCGCGGACCTGGTCGTGATCGGCTCCGCTGAGCACGTGTCCGGTGCGACCGCGGGGTTCGTGCTCCCGGCCGGAGTGCCGGAGGAGCTGTCGCCGATCCTGGAGATCCTGCCGCTGCAACTGCTGGCTTACCAGGTGACGATGAACCGTGGGCTGAATCCGGATGCGCCGCGCGCTTTGGCCAAGGTGACGGAGACGCACTGATACTCCACTGAGCGTCGCATCGAGCGCCGCACCGAAGCCGAACCCGCCGGACTGAACACCGGCGGGTTGTGCTTTTCTCGTTTAGTCGGCGAACCGGGGAACCGGGGCTGTAGGCCGCGCGTGTCCGATCGGTGGCGCTGATCGCCGCCGATCGGACAGAGGGGCGGAAGACCATGGGTTCAACAGGGACGGAGGCCGACTTCGAGGCGTTCTACGCCGCGTCGTCGCGCCGCCTGCTCGGCCATGTCTACGCGATGGTGGGCGACCTGGCCGAGGCGGAGGACGCCTTGCAGGAGGCCTACGCGCGGGCCTGGCAGCGCTGGGGCCGGGTCTCGGCCTACGAGGACCCGGAGGGCTGGGTCCGTACGGTGGCCTATCGGATCGCGGTCAGCGCGTGGCGCCGGACCGCGAACCGGCTGCGGGCGCAGCTGCGCGGAGCCGGATCGGAGGAGGTGCCGGGGGCCTCGCCGGACCGGCTGGCGGTGATCGCGGCGCTGCGCGCCGTCCCGGCCGAGCAGCGGCGGGTGATCGTGCTGTACCACCTGGTCGGGCTCACGGTGGAGGAGATCTCGGCCGAGACCGGCACCCCGAGCGGGACGGTGAAGTCCCGCCTGGCCCGCGGCCGCCGGGCGCTGGCCGGCCACGTGTCCGAGTACGCCGACGACTTGCAGGAGGCAATGACCCATGTCTGAGTTCGTTGACGCCTTGACGGACGCCGTGGAGGCGGACACCGCACGGAGCCGGCTCCCCGGCGCCGCGGACGCGGTACGGCGGGGGCGGCGGCGCAGCCTGCGGGCGCGCGGCGGTGTGGCGGTGCTGGGGATCGCCGCGATCGGCGGCGCGCTCGGGATCGGCTCGGCCTTCGGCCCGGGGTCGGGGGCGGCGCCGATCGCGCCCTTGGCGGGGCAGTCGAGTGCGTACGCCGACGACGGCATGTTGCCGGCGGAGCAGTGGCCGGGCTACGACCTGGCGCACTGGAAGCCGCAACTGTTCAAAGCCCCGAACGAGGGGGTGACCAAGGAGGGCTCGTTGGTTCTCCGCTGCGGCGACAAAGCACAGAACCCTCCTTTGTTTCCGTTCACGAGAACGGTCGAGTTCCACACCGGGTACGTCGCCGCTTACAAGATGAACGCCGATCAGACGGTGTGGACTTTCGCCGACGAGGCGAAGGCCGAGGACTTCCTGGCCGACGCCCGGACCGCCGGCTCAGCCCCGGCCTGCGGTGAGGGTGACGGCGCCGAGGTCTCCTCGACCGGCGTCAGCACCGCAAGCGGCGTGTCCTGGCTGCTGACGCAGAAGGCCACCTCGGAGGTCGACCACATGTGGGTCGTCCGCTCGGGGAGCCGCGTCACGCTGCTGCGGGTTTCGCAGTCCGGCGACGCCTTCAAGAGCACGGCCGGAGACAAGACCGTGCTGGAGAACCTCGAGAAGGCTCTGCAGCAGTAGCCCACACCAAGAACAGAACGAGCGCGGACCGGCCACGGGGGCGGGTCCGCGCTCTTCTGCGTGGTCGCTGCACCCCGGCCCCGGGCCCGCGGCGGTGTCGGCCCCTCAACCTTCACCGCCGCGCTAGCCCGCGGCCTTCTTGGTTCGCTGCCGTCCCGGCTTCGCTCGGCGCGGCGTGCGGAGCCTCGCTGAGCGCTGCTGCCGGGTGGCAGCCTGGTCGGGAACGTTGCACCCGCGCCTGTCAGGGCTAGGCGGGCTGGCGTTCCCTCGCCAGATCTGGGGAGTCGGTGGACGCCGGGGCGCCGGAACCGGCCTGGAATACGCTACGCCCTGCGGCCCAGGTATGCAGCGGGTGGTACGCATCACTGAACCACACCAAGTCGGCGCGGGCGCCGGGTTCGATGCGGCCCAGGTCTGGGCGGCCCAGGGCATCGGCAGGGACGCGGGTGGCCGCTTGCAGCACCGAGGCCTCGTCCAGGCCGATGCCGATCATATTACGGACGGCGCGGTCCAGGGTCAGCGCCGAGCCGGCGATGACGCCGGCGGCGTCGCGGGGGACGCCGTCCTCGTCGAGGAAGACCCTGATGCCGGACAGCTCGTACTCGCCGGGCGGCATGCCGGCCGCGGCTATGGCGTCGGTGACCAGGGCCACGCGGCCCGGGGCGGCCCGCCAGACCAGGGTGCAGATCTCCGGGGCCACGTGGTGCAGGTCCGCGATCAGGCCGCAGGTGAAGCGGCTGTCGTAGAGCGCCGCGCCCGGAACGCCGGGCTCGCGGTGGTTCAGCGGCCGCTGGGCGTTGAAGATGTGGGTCACCAGCGTCGCGCCCTCGTCGGCGGCGGCCAGCACCTGCTCGGCCAGGGCGTCGGTGTGGCCCAGGGACACCCGGACCCCGGCCTTGGCCAGGTGGCGTACCGCTTCGGGACCGCCGTCGAGTTCGGGAGCCAGGGTCACCATGGTGACCAGGCCGCGGGTGGCGTCGGCGGTCAGGGTGGCCAAGACTGCGCCGACGCGTTCCGGCGTCGGCGCGACCAGGTACCGCGGGTCGTGGACCCCCGGTTTCTCGGGGGACAGGAACGGCCCCTCCAGGTGGACGCCGATGGCTTGGGCGCCGGGCAGCTCGGGCAGCACGGCGCCGGCCCGCTCCAGCCCGGCGAACAGCACCTCGAGCGGGGCGGTGATGTACGTCGGCTGGAACGCCGTGACGCCGGTGGACGGCAGCTGCGCGGAGACGCGGCGCCAGTCGTCCGCGGTGGCGGTGATGAAGTCGACGCCGAAGCAGCCGTTGGTCTGGATGTCCACCAGCCCCGGGGAGAGGACGCCCGAGGCCAGGGCTATGTCAGCGTCGGGTGCGGCGCCCTCGAGCACCTCGGTCACCACACCGTCGTCCAGGACGACCGTGGCCGGGCCGGTCAGGCGTCCGTCTATGAGGACGCGCGGCGCTGAGATGCTGGTCACGAGAAGAGATTGTGGACTAGACCAATATTGGATGTCTAGACCTGTGATGGTTTCATTGCGAGTTCGCGCAAGACCGCGCGGATGCGTTGGGTTTCAAGGTCGGACAAATCCGCACGAGCCGTCACACGCAGCCGCGAAAGCCCGTCCGGGACCGATGGCGGCCGGAAACATCCGACCCGTAGGCCGCGCTCCAGGCAGAACGCGGCGGCGGCCACCGCGGCCTCCGGCTCGCCCATGACGATCGACGTGACGGCGCCGCTCGGGGCCGTGGCCCGCAGGCCCACTTCGAGGCTCACCTCGTACAGCTCCCGCGACCGCTTGCGCACCAGCTCCGGCAGCCCCGGATCCCGGCGGATCAGCCGCAGCGCGGCCAGGGCCGCCCCGGCCGAGGCCGGGGCCAGGCCGGTGTCGAAGATCATCGAGCGGGCGGCGTCCACCAGGTGCGCGGTCAGTTCGGCGGTTCCCAAGACCGCGCCGCCCTGCGAGGCCAGCGCCTTGGACAGGGTGGCGGCGACCACCACGTCCGGCTGCCCGGCCAGTCCGGCGTCGGCGACGGCGCCACGGCCGCCAGGACCGGCCACGCCGAACCCGTGGGCCTCGTCGACCACCAGGACCGCACCGTGCGCCCGGCAGGCCGTGTGGAGCTCTCTGAGCGGCGCGGTGTCCCCGTCGACGGAGAAGAGTGACTCGACGACCACCAGCGCCCGCTCTTCGCGGCGCTCCGCGAGCGCTCGAGCGACCGCTTCGACGTCGTTGTGCGGGGTGATCGCGACCCGGGCGCGGGACAGCCGGGCGGCGTCGATCAGCGAGGCGTGGTTCAGGCTGTCGGAGACGATGAGGTCGCCGCGGCCGGCCAGCGCCGTGATGATCCCCAGATTCGCCAGGTAGCCGGAGGAGAAGACCAGCGCCGACTCGGTTCCGGCGTGCTCGGCGAGCTCGGCCTCGAGCTCGGCGTGCAGCTCCGTGGTCCCGGTCACCAGGCGCGACCCGGTGGAGCCCGCGCCCCACTCCCGGACCGCCGCGATCGCCGCGGCCACCACCTCCGGGTGCCGCGTCAGCCCCAGGTAGTCGTTGCCGGCCAGGTCGATCGACGGGGCGTCGGCGGCGCGCGGGACCAGGCGGCGGCGCAGGCCGGCGGCCCGCCGCTGCTCGGCGCGCTCGGCGAGCCAGGACAGGGGATGCGCGCTCGGGGGATCGTCGACGGTGCTCACGAGCAAAGAGGCTACCGGCGCCATAGGGCGCCGGGACCTGCGCAGATCCCCTAAGTGATCGCGCGCACATTGTGGCCTTCAGTATGTGATACCAAGAACCCATGCCGTCCATGAACGACCTGATCCGTGCGCGCACCGACCTCGGCGAGGCCGACCTGGACTGGCTGCACCTGCTGATCGCCGACTGGCAGCTGCTCGCCGATCTGTCGTTCGCCGACCTGGTGCTGTGGACGCCGCTGAAGGCCGGCGAGAGCGGCGCGGGCGGCTATGTCGCCGTCGCCCAGATGCGCCCGAACACCGGTCCCACCTGCTACACCGCCGACCTGGTCGGCTCCACGCTCAAGCGGGGCGAGCGGCCGATGCTGGACCTGGCCCTGGACTCCGGCCGCATCCGGCGCGAGGGCGACCCGGAGTGGCGCGAGGACGTGCCGGTGCGGGTCGAGGCGATCCCGGTGCGGCGCGACGACCGGGTGATCGCGGTGATCTCCCGCAACACCAACCTGCTGGCCGCCCGCACTCCCAGCCGGCTGGAGCTGACCTACCTGCAGACCGCGGCCGACCTGGCCCGGATGATCGCCGAGGGGATCTTCCCCTACCCGGAGTCGCGCGAGCAGCAGGACAACTCGCCGCGGGTCGGCGACGGCGTGATCCGGCTGGACGCCGAGGGCGCCGTCGTCTACGCCAGCCCCAACGCGCTGTCGGCCTACCACCGGCTCGGCTACACCGCCGACATGGTGGGGGAGCACCTGGGCGACCTCACCGCGGCGCTGGCGCCGGTGAAGGGCGCCATGGAGGAGGCGCTGCAGGTGGTGGCCTCCGGCCGCAAGCCGCGCGAGGCCGAGGTCGAGGGCAACGGCGCCGTGGTGAAGCTGCGCGCCATCCCGCTGCGGCCGCAGGGCGGGCGCACCGGGGCGCTGGTGCTGGTGCACGACGTCACCGAGCTGCGCCGCCGGGAGCGCGAACTGGTGAGCAAGGACGCGACCATCCGCGAGATCCACCACCGGGTGAAGAACAACCTGCAGACCGTCGCCGCGCTGCTGCGCCTGCAGGCCCGGCGGATAGACGGCGAAGCCGGCCGGGCCGCCCTGGAGGAGGCGGTGCGCCGGGTCGGCTCCATCGCGCTGGTGCACGAGACGCTGTCGCAGACCCTGGACGAGCGGGTGGACTTCGACGACATCGCCGACCGGGTGCTGGCGATGGTGGTGGACGTCGGCAGCGGCGGTCCGGGCGGGGCGACGGTGCGCTCCCGGCGCACCGGCCAGTTCGGGATCCTGCCGGCCCAGATCGCCACCCCGCTGTCCATGGTGCTCACCGAGGTGCTGCAGAACTCGCTGGAGCACGGCCTGGCCGACCAGGGCGGATCGCTGGAGGTGGAGGCGCGGCGCTCCGGGCCGCGGCTGCGGGTGGTGGTCACCGACGACGGGAACGGGCTGCCGCCTGGTTTCGACGCCGCGACGGCGGGGAACCTCGGACTACAGATCGTCCGAACGCTCGTTCAGGGAGACCTGTCCGGCAGCTTCGACCTCCACCCGGCGCCCGGCGGCCGGGGCGCGGTGGCGGTGCTGGAGCTCGACGTGGGCGATCCGGCGGCGCCGTGAGGGGTCGCTGTGCGGCGGCGCTGTGTGGGCAGAGTGTGAGGAAGCTGTGAAAGGGGTGGACCGGGCGGCAACAGGGCGGTAACAGGGTTCCGCTACGCTAGGAGCACCATCCGGCGGGCAAGCTGTCGGGGCAGAAGGACTCGGTAAAAGGACTCGGTAAAGCAAAAGCAGTAAAGCAAGAGAGCGGCCAGATGGGCCGCTCGCTTTGGGCGTCCGTACTGCGGTCCAAGAACGCCGCAGCACGGAGATATGTACGTACGTTGATGAAGTTGTCAGAGGAGTCGGCCGAAGCTCGGCTGGATCCGGGTGCGGCGAGAGCCAGGTGCTCAGGCCATGCGGCTGCGAGCCCGGGCGGCACGGCGCTTCAGGGCGCGGCGCTCGTCCTCGCTCATCCCGCCCCAGACGCCGGCGTCCTGGCCGCTCTCCAGCGCCCACTGCAGGCACTGGTCGACCACGTCA
>JABFWL010000483.1 GCA_013362315.1 Catenulispora sp.
GGCTCGGCGCGGCCGGGGTGCTGGTGGTGGTCACCGCGCGGCCGGTGCGGCACTGGCGGCCGGAGCCGCGGCAAGCGCACTGGCTCGGGCCGCTGCGCAGCCCCGGGCTGGTGGTGCTGCTGACCTCGCTGGTCGGGCTCGGCGTCGCCATCGGCACGCTGAACGTCTTCCTCGTCGACTACGCCGAGCACCACAGCTTCCCCGGCGGTGCGGGCAGCCTGATGGCGATCAACGCCTTCGGCTCGCTGCTCGGCGCCCTGGCCTACGGCGCGCGCACCTGGCGCGGCTCGGCGCCGGCCCAGCTGCTGGTGCTGCGGATCGGGCTCGGCGTGTCCTACGCGCTGCTGCTGTTCGTCCCGGCACCGCCGCTGATGGTCGCGGCGATGCTGGTCTCCGGGGTCTGCTTCGCGCCGTCGCTGACGGTGCTGTTCATGCTCACCGGGGAGCTGGCGCCGGCCGGGACCGCCACCGAGGCGTTCGCGTGGCTGATCACGCTGTTCAGCGTCGGGGCCGCCACCGGCTCGGCGATCACCGGCTTCGTCGTGGACCACGCGGGGCTCGGCACGGCGGCGGTGACCGCGGTGGCCGGGGTCGGCGCCGCGGTGCTGATCCAGGTGGCCGGGCGGCGGTTCCTGGCCGAGGACCGGGCGGCGGTGGAAACGCCGGCCTATGCGTGACCCCAGGCCGGGTCGCGTTTCGGGCGAGCCGATCGGATCTGCGGCCGATCGGATCTGCGGCCGATCGGATCTGCGGCCGGTCGGATCCTCGCGGGGCAGGAAACGACTCCAGCGGTTTAGTGGTTTAGTTCCGTCAAACTCTTGTGCGGAAGTTGATCTGGCACCAAGGTGTCAGCCATGTGGAGACCCCTCGCTCTGGCCGCAGCCGCGGCGATGCTCGTGACCGGCACGGTGGCGGGATCCGCCGCCGCGGCCGGCCCGACCGTGGAGATCAACTATCAGAACCCGGTGACGGCGCTGCCGCCGATCGCGCGGCCCGCCACCCACAGCTGCACGGTGACCGCGATGCGGCACGACTTCGCCAACAGCTACGGGCAGCCCTTCGTCGGTACCCTCACGCCGCCGAAGGACTGCCCGGGGCCGTGGTCGAAGGTGGTGCTGGACTGGTCCGGCAGCGTCGCCGGCCGGCAGTACGACCGGCTCGCCGGGGTGTGGATCGGCGGGGCGGAGGTGTTCCGGACCAGCACGCCGGAGCCGGACCCGGCCGGGATCAGCTGGCACGTGGACCAGGACCTGTCGGCTTTCATACCGCTGCTGCGGACGCCGCAGCCACTGGTCGTGGACCTGGGGAACATCGTCAACGAGACCTATACCGGCACCTACCACATGACGATGACCGTGACGTACTACCAGGCCGACAAGCACCATCCGGAGGCCGCGCACAGCGACGTGGTGGTCCCGGTGTCGCAGAGCACGTCGGCACCCGGCTGGTGGGGGCTGACCGCCGGGCAGACCGCGACCTCGACGCTCACCCTGCCCCGGAACACCGTCGACGCGCGTCTGCAGGTCTACGCGCGCGGCGGCGGCTGTGAGGAGTTCTGGTACTCCAACGTGCCCGACTCCTACGCGGCGGCGCACCCGGACTACGGGCTGTGCGCCGGCGGCACGTATCGCGAGGTCGGCGTGCTGGTCGACGGCCGCCCGGCCGGGACCGCGCAGCCGTTCCCGGTGATCTACACCGGGGGGATCAGCCCGCTGATGTGGCGGCCGATCCCGAGCGTGGACGCGTTCCGCACGCAGCCCTACGAGATCGACCTGACGCCGTTCGCCGGGGTGCTGGCCGACGGCGCGCCGCACACCGTGACGCTGGTGCCGCCGGCCGGGATCACCGACACCTGGCTCATGGACGGCAGCCTGTTCGTGGACACCGACCACGGCGCGGCACAGACCTCCGGCGCCGTCACCGAGGACACGGTGACGCCGTCCCCGGCGGTGACCTACAACGTCGCCGAGCAGGCCGACGGCAGCGACCTGATCACCGCCGCGCTCAGCCGCGACTGGGCGGTCGCCGGCTACGTCGACACCTCCCACGGCCGCGTCTTCACCCGCGTCGTCCGGCACAGCGACTACTCGAACTCCGACGACGTGGCCTCGGCCGGCACCGTGCAGACCACGGTGCAGCGGGACGCCGGCTGGACCGAGACCACGACGACTGACGGCCCCGGGCCGGGCCACCGGCAGGTCCGCCGCGACAGCTGGTCCTACCCGATCGACGCGAAGAGCGTCTACGTCCCGGGGGCGGCCTCGGACTCGTACTCCGTCAGCGGCCAGGTGAGCGTGGCGCGGCACCTGGACACCGTCCAGGCCGACCACGGCAACGCGTTCAAGGCTGTGTCCAGCGTCGACGACGCCGTGCGGGCGCAGGGCAGTCTGCAGCGCGACGCCGGAGTCGTGGTGGCGGCGGACGGCTCCGACTCGGAGCGGTATGTCGGCGTGGACGGCGGCCGCTGTTATGGGCACTACATCGCCGCGGATCACGGATACGTGACCCGGGACCTGATGACGGGATGCCGATAACCTACCGGCGGGTAACATGTCAGGGGCGACCGGTACGGTCGCCCCTGAACCGTCCGGTCAGGCACTCGATTCCACACGGCCACCAGCCGTGAGCACAGCAAGGAGACGACCATGGTCTTCTCGGTCCCGGTCCGCGTCCGCGGCTACGAACTCGACACCCAGGGCCACCTCAACCAGGCTGTGTACCTGCAGTACTCCGAGCACGCCCGCTGGGAGCTGCTGCGCGCCGCCGGGATCGAGCAGAACGACCTGGTCGCCGGGGGTCTCGGGCCGGTGGTGCTGGAGGTCAACATCAAGTACCTGCGCGAGCTCCGGGGCGGGGAAGACGTCGAGGTCACCTGCGAGCCGGGGTGGACCTCGGGCAAGGTGTTCCAGTTCAAGCAGCAGATCATCAAGCAGGACGGGACGGTGTGCGCCGAGATCGTCCTGGTCGGCGGGGTGCTGGATCTGAAGGCGCGCAAGCTGGTGCCGGATCCGGCCGCGGCGCTGGCGGCGGTGGCGACGGATCCCTCGGTGCTGGGGATCTCGGTCTGAAGTCGTACCTTCACCAGATCGGTTGATCGGGGTCGCCGGAGCGTTTCGCCCAGCGAGTACTCGTCGTTTCTCCGGACGAGCGGCACGTGATCGGTGCCGCCGCTACACAGGAGGAAGTACCAGTGCTGAAGACCAAGAAGCTCGCCGCGCTCGCCGCCGCCTCCGGGGGTCTGGTGATGGCCGGGGCCGGCCTGGCCAGCGCCGAGGCGACCGCCCACGGCTCGGCCCAGGACTCGCCCGGCATCGTGTCCGGCAACAACGTGCAGATCCCGGTGGAGGTGCCGGTGAACGTCTGCGGCAACACCGTGAGCATCATCGGCATCCTGAACCAGGCGCTCGGCAACCACTGCGAGAACGAGGGCTGACGGTCCGCGCTCACGTAATACACACCGCGGCTCCGAGGACTCCTGGCGGGTCCTCGGAGCCGCTTTCCCTTTTCAGGGTTTTGTCACTCGATGGGATGATCCTCCGTTTAGACCAGAAAACCTCCTGATGGACCTGTCGTTAGTCGGATAGGTCAATCGGCTCGTCTGACCAAACGACAGGCGGAACAAGGCCACCAAGGCGAACAAGGCAGGGGCTTTCATGCAATCGCAAGTGAGACGGCGTATCGCGTTCGGGATCACCACCGGCGGGCTACTCGCCGGCGGCGGATTCGGCTTCGCGCACGCCGACACGGCCGGCCCGGATTCCGGGACCGCCGGCCAGACCGCCGGCGGCTCGCCCGGGATCCTGTCGGGCAACAGCGTCCAGATCCCGGTCGACATCCCGATCAACGTCTGCGGTGTGACGGCGAACGTGGTGGGCCTGCTCAACCCGGCCGCCCACAACGCGTGCGAGAACTCCGGCGGCGCCACCGCCACCGGCGGCGCCACCACCGCCACCACCGGCGACTCCGACACCGCCCCAGCGGCCGCCGGCGGCGCGCACGGCTCCCCGGGCGTGCTGTCCGGCAACAACGTGCAGGCGCCGGTGCACGTCCCGCTCAACGTCTGCGGCGACACGGTGAACGTGGTCGGCATCGGCAACGCGGCCGCGCACAACACGTGCGCGAACCACGGCGGCGCGACCGCGACCGGCGGCTCGGGCACCGGCACCACCGCCGGCGGCTCGCCGGGCATCCTGTCCGGCAACAGCATCCAGATCCCGATCGACATCCCGGTCAACGTCTGCGGGAACAGCGTCAACGTCGTGGGCGTGGGCAACGCGGCGGTGCACAACCACTGCGAGAACCACGGCGGCGCCATCGCCGGCCCGCCGTCCGCCCCGCCGTCGATCCCGCCGATCGGGCAGCCGCCGACGATCGTCCCCGGCACCCACGTCACGCTGCCCGGCACCCCGCGCAGCATCGGCGGCGAGACCCCGCCGGCCGGCGCCACCGGCACGCTGGCCCACACCGGCTCCGACGCTCTGATGCTGGCGCCGATCGGCGCGGCGCTGATCGGCGGCGGCGCGTTCCTGTACCGGCGGTTCCGGCCGGACGGCTCGTTCTGAGCCCGGACCGCACGGCCGGGGCGCGGATCTGAACCAAGATCCGCGCTCCGGCGTCTTCATTTCCGGATCCGTGCCCGGCGCCGGTCCGCCGGCGCTGGAACTCCTCACGGCCCGCGGCGCATTTCCTGGCGCGCGGCGGAGTGATCGCCCAGCCGCGGGCAATACTGCAAGGAGGCGGGTCGGCGACAGGAGAGGCCATTGAGGACCGGCTGGATCGAATTGGCCGCCATTCCGGCGGCACTGCTGGTCGGGTATCTCCTGCGCTCCAACAGCTGGGCCAGCGGTCACGTCCGCAGAGCCTGGAGCTGGCTCAAGGCCTGGGCCAAGCTGGCGCCGTTCACCACCGCGCTGTGGCTGCTGGTGGCGGTGCACGCCTGGATGCTCATCGGCCTGCCGCCGAAGCTGCGCGACGCGGTGCTGCTCACCCACTCCACCACCCTGGCCCACCTCAAGCACGAGCCGCTGACCGTGCTGTTCGGCTCGGCGATGTGGACCGACGTGGACGAACTGCTGTTCCTGACCTTCACCGCGGTGATCTACCTGGCCCCGCTGGAGCGCTGGCTCGGCACCTGGCGCACGCTGCTGGCCTTCCTGGCCGGCCACATCGGCGCCACCGTGCTGATCGCGCTGTGGATCGAGGAGACGGTGCTGATCACCCCCGAGCAGGACCGGGTCTACGCCCGCACCATCGACGTCGGCATCAGCTACGGCGCCTACTGCTGCGCGGCGCTGCTCGCCTACCGGCTGCGCCGGCCGTTCCGGTTCACGGTCTGGACGCTGCTGCTGGCCTACCTGCTCTACCAGGCCTCGCTCACCGACTTCGACGCCCGGGTCGACTACACCTCGCTGGGGCACCTGGTGGCCTTCACGATTGGCGTGCTGCTGTGGCCGCTGACCAGGACCGCGCGCGCCCGGGCGCACCGGGACGATCCCTGGGTCAAGCTCCCCGCCCCGCCCCCGGATCTTCCCGGCGCGGGACACCCGGCCGATACTGAGACCACGAGCCTGGCGCGGTGATCCCGCAGAGCCTGGCGCGCGGATCGACGGCATGTCGAACGAGTGCTACCAGTCGCTGTTCGGGCTCGACGGCGCCGAGCTGCGCGCCCGGTTCCTGGACGGCGCCCCAGCCGCAGCCGCCGCGGTGCTCTCGGTGGTGCCGGGTGCCGGTCGGGGCGCAACCGCCTCGTCCGCTGTCGGCGTCCTCCCGGCATGCGTACCAGAACCGTGATCGCCTTCCATGCCCACCCGGACGACGAAGTCCTGGTGACCGGCGGCACCCTGGCCCGGCTCGCGGCCGAGGGGCATCGCACCGTCGTCGTCGTGGCCTGCGACGGCGTGATGGGGGACGCCCGAGAGCCCGGGGCGGACCGGCGCATGGGTGAGCTGCGCGCCAGCGCCGACGTCCTCGGCGTGGCGCGTGTCGTGCACCTCGGCTACGCCGACAGCGGCCACGGCCCGCTGCTGTATGAGGACCCGCCGGACCGGGTGCGGTTCGTCCGGGCGCCGCTGGAGGAGGCCGCCGGGCGGCTCGCGGCGGTCATCCGGGAGGAGAACGCCGACCTGCTGCTCAGCTACGACCCCAACGGCGGCTACGGGCACCGCGACCACATCCGGGTGCACGAGGTCGGGGCGCGCGCCGCCGAGCTGACCGGGGTGCGGGTGCTGGAGGGGACGGTGCCGCGGGAGCCGATCGTGCGCATCGGCAAGGCGCTGCAGGCGGTGCGGCTGCTGCGGCGGTACGACTTCAGCGACCCGTCGTGGTTCGGCAGCCCGGGCGCCAGCATCACGCACCGCGTCGACGTCCGCCGGTATGCCGCCGCCAAGCAGGCTGCTCTGGCGCAGCACCAGAGCCAGATGGGCAAGGGCCGGGGCAGCCGGCTGCATCGGATCATGATCGGGCTGCCTGTGCCGGTCTACGGTGCGCTCGCCGGACGCGAGTGGTTCGTCGAGCGGTCGCCAGGGAAGCGTCCCGAGCCGTCCGAAGTTCCCGAGCCGTCCGAAGTTCCCGAGCCTCAGGAGTAAAGAGCCGCCATGCCGACGGTGGCGCCGACCTGTTGCCGAACGGCTGGCGCGGGCAGGTGCCGCCGCGCGGGCAGGCGCACGCGCCGATAGGTTGCGGTCTGTGGAACCCCCGTTTGAGCCCCCGAGCGAGCGCGCGCCGGCCGCCGGCACCTTGCCGATCATGGACCGCGAGCTGTCCGACTGCTTCGCCTGTCCGCGCCTGGTGGCCTGGCGCGAGGAGGTCGCGACGGTGAAGCGGAAGTCCTTCGCCGGGCAGACCTATTGGGCGCGGCCCGTGCCGGGCTTCGGTCCCACCGACGCCTCGGTGCTGATCGTCGGCCTGGCCCCGGCCGCGCACGGCGGCAACCGTACGGGGCGGATGTTCACCGGCGACCGCTCCGGGGACATCCTGGTCGCCACGCTGCACGATCTGGGGCTGGCGAACCAGCCGACGTCGGTCGCCGCCGACGACGGCCTGGAGCTGCGCGGCGTGCGCTTCACCGCGCCGGTGCACTGCGCGCCGCCGGACAACAAGCCGACGCCGGCCGAGCGCGACACCTGCCGGCCGTGGCTGGTGCGCGAGCTGCAACTGACGCGCGGGACGGTGCGCGCCGTGGTGGTGCTCGGGGCCTTCGGATGGCAGGCGCTGTTCCCGGCGATCGCCGCCTCGGGGTGCTGGAGCGTGCCGAGGCCGCGGCCGGGATTCGGGCACGGGGTCCGCGTCGACCTCGCCGGCGCCGACGGGGGAGCGGGGCTGGCCGTGTTCGGGTGCTACCACGTCAGCCAGCAGAACACGTTCACCGGCAAGCTGACGCCGGCGATGCTGCGCGGTGTGCTGGCCACCGCCGCCACCGCCGCGGGGCTGCGCGTTGAGTGAGCGTGCTGGATCGGGAGCAGGTGACGGGAAACCCAGCCACTTCACCGAATGCCAGTCGAACGGTCGCCCCCGCCCCACTCCACTCCGATCTGCACATGCCGCTTGGTCACCACCAGATCAGCCTCCGGCTCCGCGGCGTCGATCGGCCACGCCGTGATCACCGGCCCCGGTCCGTACCGGTACTCCCGATCCCAGCTGTTCAGCCGGGCCACCAGCTCAGTGGCCAGGTCCTCGGCGCCGGGGCCGAAGGCTTGGGCGCCGAGCTGGATGCGGCCGTCCGGCTCGGTGTAGGCGGTGAGGTAGCCGAAGGCTGATTCGGTGGCGACCGCGGGGGTGCCTGAGCGCAGGGCGGGTTCGAGCGGTTCGGAGCCGGCGCTGCCGGGGGCGCCGGGGACGGCCGGGGCGCCCGGCACCTCGACGGTCAGCTGGCAGTAGCCGGGGAACGCGGTCGCGAGCCACAGCGGCAGGGTGTCCCAGGGCTCCCAGCGCCACACCTGGACGCCGGACCAGCGGTCGACGCGGGGCTCGCGGAGCAGGGCCTCGATGCGGGCGGCGGTGGGCAGCTTGTGCAGGTCGTCGGCGTCCAGGGACAGGTCGCCGCCGTTGAGGAACAGCTCCTGGTCGGCGTGGCGGCCCGCGCCCTGCATCTTCACGAAGCCGCACATCCGGGCCGAGCGGCTGACCAGGCGGTCGCCGACGCGGTCGAAGGCCACCGAGCGGGTCAGGCCGCGCAGCCGCAGCGGCACCACCAGACGGCCGTCCGGGGCCAGCTGCCCGCTCCAGGCCGGGGGCAGGTCCCAGGCCTCGACGGTGACCACGATCCGGTCGTACGGCGCGTGCTCGGGCACGCCGCCCTCGGCGTCGGCGGTGACCACGCGCACGTCCCGGTAGCCCGCCTCGTCCAGGCAGGCGCGGGCGCGGTCGGCGACCTCCGGGTCGATGTCGACCGTGGTGACCTCGCCGTCCGGGCCGGCCAGCTCGGCCATCAGCGCCGCGTTGTAGCCGCCCGAGCCGATCTCCAGCAGGCGCGCGCCGGGCCGGATGTCGGCCTGCTCCAGCATGATCGCCTGGATGTCCGGGGCGCTGACCGAGCTGGTCGGCACGCCGTCGCGGTCCCGCTTCACGAACACCACCTGGTTCGCGTAGGCCAGCTCCAGCGGCAACCCGGGTGCGAACAGATGCCGGGGCACGGTGCGGAAGGCCTGCTCCAGGCCGGGCGTGGAGATCGCGCCCTCGGCGATCAGCCGGTCGGTCAGGGCGGCGCGCAGCCGCGCGGCGCGGGAGTCCTCACCGGCGGCGCCATCGCCTTCGGCCGTGCCCCGAACCGCCGCCACGCGCGCCACCTCTTCCCGCTCACCGATCCTCCGGCCCTGTGCTCCACCTCCCCATCACTGTTCATCCCCGCTGAGATGCAACGGAAAAGCCTTTTCATACTGTGTTCCTTCCTCCGGGTGCTCGGGCAGCGCCGGATGCGGTACCCGGCCGCCGGCGACGGTCTTGATCGCGCTGCGGCTCAACGGCCGCGCCCGGCGGCCGTGCAGCAGCCAGCCGCGCACGGTGGACGCGTGGCCGGGCATCGTGTGGCACGGGTCGCGGCAGCTGCGCAGCACGATCCCGACCGGCTCGCCGGTGAGGGCGCCGAGCAGCAGCAGCGCGCCGAAGGCGGTGCCGGCGCCGGCCCGGTCGGTCAGGCAGCCCCGCTCGCGCCGGGACAGCGCCAGGTCGGCGGCCAGCCCC
>JABFWL010000426.1 GCA_013362315.1 Catenulispora sp.
CTGCGACGCGGCGTCGGCATAGCCGCCGGCGCTGACCACGCCGATGTCCTTGGTGGTGTTGTCCGAGGACCGGCGCACCTGGTACAGGTTCCCGGCGTAGTTGCCGTACAACGCCCGGGTGGTGCTGTGCGCGGCCACACACGGCGTGTTGCCGGAGGCGTAGATGTCGCAGGGCCCTTGCACGGCAGCCCGCGCGGTCCCGCCCATCACCCCCACGCCGGCCAGGACGAGCGCGAGACTCGCGCCGGCCGACAACCAGGTCTTCCTCTTCGTTCTACCGAACAAGACGGATCACTCCCTGTAGTTCAAGCGGGATTCAGCTGGGTTCAGCGGGGTTCAGCTGGACGGGATCCCGTTCACCGTGAAGGCTGTCGGGGACGAGTCGTTCGACGTGTACGTGCCTTGGAACCCGAACTGCACGCTGCCGCCCGCCGGGATGGCCGCGTTGTAGCTGACGTTCGCCGCGGTGACCGCCGCCCCCGTCTGGGTGATCGTGGCGCTCCACCCGTTGGTGATCTTCTGGTCCCCGGGGAAGGAGAAGGCCAGGGTCCAGCCGTTGACCGGGGTGCTGGTCAGGTTGGTGATCGTGACGCTCGCGGTGAACCCGCCCGGCCACTCCGAGGTCCGGGTGTAGACCACGTGGAACGATCCGTTGTTACCGCCGGAGATCGACCAGTCGAAGGTGGCCGAGCCGGAGGCCCCGGTGGCGTCCTTCGCCGTGACCGTCGTCGTGAAGCCGCCTGCGGTGGTCGGCGTTCCGGAGATCACGCCGGAGGCACTGATCGACAGCCCCGGCGGCAGGCCGGCCGCCGAGTAGGTGAGCGTCTGGCCGGCCGCAGAATCAGAAGCCTGGATCTGAAGCGGGGAAAGCGGTGTCCCCACCGCCCCGGACTGGCTGCCGGGGTTGGTGACGGTCACGGTGTTGCCGCCGCCCGAGATCGACCAGGTGAAGGTGGCCGAACCGGAGGCACCCGTCGTGTCCTTCGCCGTGACGGTCGTCGTGAAGCCGCCGCCGGTGGTCGGCGTTCCGGAGATCACGCCGGAGGCGCTGATCGACAGCCCCGGCGGCAGGCCGGCCGCCGAGTAGGTGAGCGTCTGGCCGGCCGCAGAATCAGAAGCCTGAATCTGGAGCGGGGCCACGGCCGTCCCGACCGCGCCGGACTGGCTGCCGGGGTTGGTGACGGTCACGGTGTTGCCGCTGGGCGGCGGCAGGCTGTTGCCGCCCAGTCCGATCGAGACGCTGCCGAGCTGCCGGAAGGAGCGGGCCGCGGTTCCGGTGACCTGCGCGAACGGCAGGGCGCTGGTCGGGGCCGACGGCTGCTGCACCAGGTAGGTCGAGCCGGCGGTCACCGGGACGCTGAACGTCGCGGCGGTGGTCGCGGCGACCACGCTCGCGCCGGTCGCGCCGTCGACCACCTCGGCCTGCCGGCCGGGCCACGGGTTGCGCACGGTCAGCGTCGTGGTGCTGCCGGCCCGGATCGCGGCGGTGGCCAGGGTGCCGCCCTCGACCTGCACATCGGCCTTCGAGCCGCCCTGGATCGCGACGGTGCCGGAGGCGTCCCAGCCGGCGGGCAGCGCCGGGGCGAACCGCAGGACGCCGTCGTAGTCGGTGGCCAGCGCCTCGCCGACGGTGGCGGCGACGTTGGAGACGTGCTCGACGTAGGGCTCGTCCATCGTCCCCGGGTTCCACGCGGCCAGGCCGCTGATGTAGACCTGGTACGACTTCGTGCTGGCGGCCAGGTCCGCGGCCACCTCGGAGCCGAGGTCCAGGCGCGCGGCCTGGAGTGAGTCGTAGGTCCAGTCGGGGTTGTTCACGTACTGCCGGTGGGCGTAGGTGCGGTCCGCCAGCGCGGTCAGGTTGTCCCCGTTGACCACGGTGTTGTCGCCGATCACGCCGAACGGCCAGACCGGCTCCAGGCCCAGGTTCTCCACGTTGTGGGTGGCCGCCGTCGGCTGGTAGGAGTTGCCGATCACGTCGGTGCCGGAGGCGTCGGCGGAGGGCCCGAGCAGCTGGCTGTGCGTCTGCTGGTCGGTGCGCGCATAGGGCAGGATCTGCGTCAGCGCGGTGCGCAGCCGGGAGGCCAGTGCGGAATCGGTGTTCAGCAGGGTCGCGGCGTTCGCGGTCGCGGAGAACAGCGCCTGGTCGGCGGCGGCGTCGATGCTCGGGTCCTGCACGGCCCACTGGGTCTCGTGCGCGTTGGCCACGGCGTGCAGGAGGCCGTCCGAGCCCACGGACTGCCACGCGAGCAGGAAGGTCGCGGTCTGCTGGAGCACCGGGTAGTACTTCCGCAGGAAGCTGATGTCGCCGGTGTCCTGGTACTGCTGCCAGATCCACAGACCGATCTCGGCACCGCTGGTGATGGTCTCGGCGTTGAAGCTCGGGCTGGAGGCGGTGGCGCACGAGGCGTTGTTGGTGATGCCGCCGCCGTTGTAGTAGCCGTTGCCGTTGAAGCGCATCGTCTCCGGGACGCACGCTCCAGCCTTGCCGTTCATGTTCGCACTGGTCCAGGACTGGATCGCCGGCAGATCATTGAGATACATGTCGAAGATCGGCGTGTTCAGCGCGAAGTTGCCGGACGACAGGTTCGCCTGGATCTGTCCGCGCAGGTTCCAGATCCAATAGCCGGCCGGGTACCACGCCTGGTGGTCCTGGTTGAAGTTGTCCAGGTCGGCAAGGCCGGCCTGGCTGCCCGGGTAGACGCCGGTATGCATCAGACCGGCTTCGAAGTACAGGTACAGGGTGTGCAGGTTCTCCATGTACTGCGCGGTGCCGTCGCCGGAGTTCATCTCGATCAGGCCGCTGCCGGCCCAGAACCCGTTCCACCAGGCGGACTGCGGCGCCAGCAGCACGGCCTCGGAGGCCGTGGCGTCGGAGCCGATCACCGCGCCCGCCGTGGCCGCCGGATCGGCGCCGCCGGTCCACTGCGGCGAGGCGACCACGACCCGGTAGGAGCCGTCGCTGTTGGCGTTGAACGCCACCTGCACCTGCGTGGAGTTCACCACGGACGCGCTGACGTTCTGGCCGCCGGCGGTGATCGCCGCCATCGCGCCGAAGGTCTTGCCGGACGCCCCGGTCTGCTGGTTGTCGACCCAGCTCTGCGCCAGGGTGCCGACCGCGCCGGAGGCGGCCGCCGTCGGACCGCGGCCGCTCCACAGGCCCAGGCTCGCCGTCTGCCGCGTACCCGGCGCGGCGCCGGTGACGTCGACGACGAGTTCGTCCTTGCCCGCCGCCACCCACGCGGTCATCTTCATGCCGCCGCCGGACTCGTGGAGCACGCCGTTGTACAGGTCCAGGTACCCGACGAAGTCCGACGCCGAGGTCATCGCCGCCAGACCGGGGATGCGGACCTGCCCCGGCGAGAGCCGGTTCGGCATGGTGTCGCTGCGGTTCAGCTGCGCGGTGAAGCCGTTGGCGGCCCACTCCGCCACCCCGAGCGACCCGTTGCCCAGCGGCAGGAACTGGGTGTTCGAGGCGTTCGCCTTGCCGATGACGATGTTGGACCGCGCCACGACCCCGGCGGTGTCAAGCGCGAAGGCGCCGCCGTGCCACGCCGTGGTGACCGTGGCCGCCGCGGCGGAGGGCGGCGTGAGCACGGCCCCCACCGCGATCGGCATGGCGAGCAGGAGGGCCGTGGCCGCGGACAGCAGACGGCCTGTGCGGTGTTGCAGACGCACGAACATGGGATGGCTTCTAGCTCCGATGCCATGGCATGTCCATCCCTGGAGGATGTGCCGCGGAAGAAGCCCCTCACTTCTCGGCGCGCATAAGAGCACGTAGAAGGTCGCGCGTCTGCCGAGAGAGCCGCCAGGCGACCGGGTGCGATCGCTGAAACTTTCGGTATACAGATCGCCAGCGCGCAGATCCGACATCCCATGCGTCGCCACCCTCCGCACGGCTCCTCACAGCCCCACCTGACATGCTGGTCCCGCACAGCATCCCGGTCAGCCACACACGGCCGAGAGCGCCAGAACAGAGATCAAGAGTGGAGAGCCTCCCGTGGAAGAACGGATTCTCGGACGCACCGGCAAGCAGGTCGGCGTCATCGGCCTGGGCGCGTGGCAGCTGGGCGCCGACTGGGGCCAGGTCGACGAGCAGGAGGCCCAGGCGGTACTGACCGCCGCCGTCGAAGCGGGCGTGACCTTCATCGACACCGCCGACGTCTACGGCGACGGCCGCAGCGAGCAGCTGATCGGCCGCTTCCTCAAAAGCCACGGCGGCAGCGGACTCACCATCGCCACCAAGATGGGCCGCCGCGTCCCCCAGGACCCGGCCGAGTACACCCTGGAGCACTTCCGCGCCTGGACCGACCGCTCCCGGGCGAACCTCGGCGTCGACCGCCTGGACCTGGTGCAGCTCCACTGCCCCCCGACCCCGGTCTACTCCAACGACGCCGTCTTCGACGCCCTCGACACCCTGGTCGCCGAAGACCGCATCGCCGCCTACGGCGTCAGCGTCGAGACCCGTGCCGAAGCTCTGACCGCCATCGCCCGCCCCGGCGTAGCCAGCGTGCAGCTGATCCTCAACATGCTGCGCCTCGCCCCCCTGGAGCAGGTCCTACCGGCCGCCCAGGAGGCCGGCGTCGGCATCATCGCCCGAGTCCCCCTGGCCAGCGGCCTCCTCTCCGGCCGCTACGACGAGCACACCACCTTCGCCCCCGACGACCACCGCACCTACAACCGCCACGGCGAAGCCTTCGACGTCGGCGAGACCTTCTCCGGCGTCCCCTACAACATCGGCCTCCAAGCAGTCCGCCGCCTAGCGCCACTCACCCCCGAGGGCGCCACAATGGCCCAATTCGCCCTCCGCTGGATCCTCGACCAGCCCGGCGTCTCCGTAGTCATCCCCGGCGCCCGCTCCGCCACCCAGGCCCAAAGCAACGCCGCCGCAGCCACCCTCCCCCCACTGACCAACCCAGCCCTAACCGCCATCCGCGACGTCTACGAGGAGCTGATCGCACCAGAACTCGCCAACCGCTGGTGACGTGCCCACCTCCGCCCCCCGAAGGCCCGCCTGAGGCGACGTGGCCTGCGCAGCCGGCACACCCCGCCCGGTGTTCGGTTTGTTCCCCGAGGGAACCGAGGCCAGAACCGAGGCCCGCCGGAGGCGCCGGCCCTTCACAGGCTTTTGACTTGCCTTTGACTTGTCTTTAACTTTACCGTCACCCCTCTTTGAACTATCGAAACATTTCGAAACTTTCCGTAAAAGAACCCTGCGCCACACAAAGCTTCAGCGCTGCTGACCACCACGTTCCCAACCACCACCCCCGCGAATGTCAGCACTCTCCTAACCAACCCTCGCCCCCTTACAAGAGCATTCTTCGAAACTTCTTCGAAACATATTGACGCCGAACCACCAACCTCCAACACTGCCGTTAGGTCTCAGCGACCTGGCCCCACCCCACCCCCGGGGCACTCCCACCACAGCTAGGAGGCGTATTCCGCATGCCCGGAAACCCCCACTCCCCCACACCCCCCGCGCCGCCCAAACCCCACCCCACCCGCCGCCTACGACTCATCCTGGGCGCCATCTTCGCCCTGATCCTCGCCGCAGTCGTACCCTCAGCCCCCGCCACCGCAGCAACAAACATCTGCTCCAACCAAACCGGCACCAACAGCGGCTACTACTACCAAATGTGGACCGCCGGCCAAGGCTCCGCCTGCATCACCCTCAACTCCGGCAACAGCTACACCTCCACCTGGAACGGCATCGGCGACTTCGTCGCCGGCGTCGGCTGGAACCCCGGCGACCGCACCACCAAGTCCTTCACCGCCAACCTCAACGCCTCCGGCGGCACCTCCCTCGTCTCTCTCTACGGCTGGTCGACCGGCCCCCTGGTCGAGTACTACGTGATGGAGAACTACGTCGGCTCCCCACCCACCGCCGGCACCTACATGGGCCAGGTCACCAGTGACGGCGGCACGTTCAACATCTACGAACACCAGCAGGTGAACCAGCCCTCCATCCAGGGCACCGCCACCTTCGAGCAGTACCTGGCCATCCGCACCTCACCGGTGTCCAGCGGCACCATCACCGTCTCCAACTTCTTCAACGCGTGGGCAAGCCACGGCATGAACCTGGGGACGCTCAACTACCAGATCCTCGCCACCGAAGCGTGGGGCGGCGGCAGCGGCAACTCCAACGTCTCGGTAAGCTCCGGCGGAACCACCGGCGGAGGCGGCGGAGGCGGCGGTGGCGGCGGTGGCGGCTCCGGCGGCTGCACGGCGACCCTGTCGGCCGGTTCCCAGGGCAGCAACTGGTACAACCTGAACGTCGCCGTCACCGGCTCCAACACCTGGACCGTGACGATGAACCTGGTCGCGCCCGCAGTGGTCTACAACACCTGGAACGTCAGCGCCAGCTGGCCCAGCCAGTACGTGATGGTCGCCAAACCCAACGGAAGCGGCAACAACTTCGGCGTCACGATCAGTCCAAACGGTCAATGGACCTGGCCATCAGTATCCTGTAGTACCTCGTAGGGTTGGGCTAGCACGCCACAACAGCCGCATACATCCTACGAATCACGATCGCTGACCCCGGTGAGAACCGCAAAGGACGACGAAGCTCGGAAGATTGATCGGATGTAAAGCCTTGACGGCGATCTCCGACGGCAGAAACATGACGGTGACCGGACACCCGCGCCGCCGACCGTTTCGGAGTCCCCCGATGACCGAGCCCGATTCGCGACCCGCTTCGCGACCCGTCTCCCGACGCACCGTCCTCACCGGGACGGCGGCCCTGACCGCCGCGAGCCTCGTGGCCGGCGGCGAACCCCCCGCCGCCGCCTCCACAACAGCTCCCCTCCCCCACCCCCTGGTCCCGTTCCGGATACCGAAGCTGGACCAGGGGATGTGGCAGCAGCCTGACAGCACCATCCAATGGCTGCGCGACACCCGCCTGGGCATGTTCATCCACTGGGGCGTCTATGCCGGCCCGGCGCACGGCGAGTGGTACATGCACCAGGCCGCGATCACCCCGGCCGCCTATCAGAACTTCGTCACCCAGGCCTCGCCCCAGCAGTTCACCGCAGACGCCTACAAGCCGTCCGACTGGGCGACGCTGGCCAAGCAGTTCGGCGCCAGCTACACGGTTCTCACCGCCCGGCACCACGACGGCTTCGCCCTGTGGCCCAGCAGCTACCCCGCCAGTTGGAACGCCGGACAGCCACCCCTGAACCGCGACTTCATCCGGGACTACGTAACCGCAGTACGCGCAGCAGGCCTGCGAGTAGGCCTCTACTACTCCCCCATCAACTGGCGCTACCCCGGCTACTACGACGTCACCGGCACAAACTGCGCACCCAACCCCTGGGGCTACACCACCGACCCCGCGCACCACGAGAACGCCCGCCTGATGAAGGAAGAGGTGTACCAGTGCGTCAAAGAACTGGTCACCCAGTACGGCGCGCTGGACGACTTCTGGTGGGACGGCGGATGGCTGGCCGAGCAGGGCACTGACGCCGACGCCTCCTTCTTCTGGGAACCGGGCCGCTACCGCGATCCCCAGAACGGCTGGCCGGTCGACGCCGCTTACGGCGCCACCGAGACCGGAACCGGCCGGCCGCTCGGCTTGGCCGGCCTGGTCCGGCAGAGCCAACCCACAGCGGTGGCCACACCGCGCTCGGGCTGGATCGGCGACCACGACGTCGAGGAGGGCAGCGGCGTGCCCACCGGCCGGCTGCGGTCCGGACGCCTGGTACAGAAGACGTTCTCGATCGGCAGCACCTGGGGCTACAACTCCGACGGCGCCGTGATGAGCTTCTCCAACGCACTGGCCGTGCTGGTGAACAGCTTCATCCGGGACATGTGCGTGCTGGTCAACGTGGGGCCGGACCGGCACGGCACCGTCCCGGCGAACCAGGTCTCGCTCATGCAGCAACTCGGGGCCTTCATGACCGCCAACGCCGAGGCGGTCTACAACACCCGCGGCGGACCGTGGGACCCGGTCGACGGCCAATACGGCTACACCTTCAACGGATCGACCATCTACGCCCACCTCCTGTCGGGCTACTCCGGCACCAGCTTCACCACGCCGCCCCTCGGCGACGCCGTGGTCACCAAGGTGTACGACGTGGTCTCCAAGGCGTCCTTGCCGTTCAGCGTCAACACTTCGCTGTCCTTCGGCGGCACCACCAGCACCCGGGTGACGGTCACCGGCATCGACCGCACGCGCTACCCCGACGACACCGTCATCGGCGTCGTCCTGGATCGGCCGGTCATCCCCGCCGACATCGCCCGCGGCCGCGCCGCCACCGCCGACAGCGCCGAAACCGCGCAGGGAAACGTCGCCGCCAACGCCGTGGACGGCGACACCGCCACCCGCTGGTGCGCGGCGGACGGCGGTACCGGCCACTGGCTGACCGTCGATCTGGGCAGCGCACGCGGCCTCACCGGGGCGCGCGTCGCCTGGGAGTTCGGCGGCCACCGCTACGGCTACCGGATCGACGGCTCCCTGGACGGAACGCACTGGACGACGCTGGCCGACCTGACCGGGACCACCGACACCTCGCAGGTCCAGACCGTGGCCTTCGCAGCGTCCGCACGCTATCTGCGGCTCACGGTCACGGCCCTGGAGTCCGGCTGCTGGGCCTCGGTGCGTTCGTTCGAGGTCTACGACCGGCCGTTCTTCGACCCGTCGCTGGACCTGGCGCTCGGCCGGACCGCGACGTCGTCCTCCACTGAGAACGCGAACTCCGCGCTCGGCCCGGGCAACGCCGTCGACGGCGACCCCGCGACCCGCTGGTCCAGCGCCTTCTCGGACCCGCAATGGCTGCAGATCGACCTGGGATCGGTGCAGCCGGTCGGCCGGGTCGTCCTGGCGTGGGAGAACGCTTACGGCAAGGCCTACCAGATCCAGACCTCGAACGACGGTTCCACGTGGACGACCATCTACAGCACGACCAGCGGCACCGGCGGTGTGGACGATCTGACGGGGTTGAAGGGAAGCGGTCGGTACGTACGGATGTACGGCACGGCGCGGGGGACGCAGTGGAGCTATTCGCTGTGGTCTGTGCAAATTTTCAAGAGCTGAGCGGCGCGCGGTCAGCTCAGCTTCCAGGTTTGGTTCGCCTGCCCGTTCGTCGCCCACTGGATCACCTGGGCGCCCTGGGCGGTGGACCCGCCCGACACGTCGGCGACCAGGCCGCTGTTCAGCGCGGTCAGTTCGTAGCTCGTGTCGGTCGCCGAGGTGTAGGAGCCGACCGAATCCAGGGCCCACTGCTGGTTCGCGCCGCCGGCGCAGCTCCGCTGGTCGAGCTGCACGCCGGCGGTCGTGGACTGGTTCGGCACCTCCAGGCACAGGCCGCTGTTGCGGTTGACGACCGTGTAGACGTTGCCCGCGACCTGGTTGAGCGTCCACTGCTGGTTGGCGCCGCCGTGGTTGGCCCACTGGATGACGGTGCCGCCGTTCGCGGTCGAGCCGCCGCTGACGTCCATCACCAGGGAGCTGTTGGCGTTGGTGAGGTAGTGCGTGGAGCCCGAGGCCGGGTTCGAGCTGCCGGACCAGGTGCCGGCGGCGACGTCGAGCGACCACGTGTTCTGCCAGCCGACGTTCGCCGTCGGGCCGGACAGCGTCAGCGGCAGCCAGACCATCGCCGAGTTCCCCAGGTCGTTCGGATTCCAGCGGTCCCCGGCGTAGATGTAGGTCGTGCCGGAGCTGCCGGCGACGGGGATGATGTTCGCGGTCTGCGTCTGGTAGGTGTTGGTGCCGGCCGGCGCGAAGTCCTTGAACCCTGACCAGGGGCCGCTCAGCGAAGCCGCCGTAGCGTACGCGTTGTCGTTGAGGTTCCAGCCCGTCAGGTGCGAACCGAGGACGTAGTAGGTGCCGTTGGTCTTCACCACGGCGGGCGCCTCGTAGTCCGCGAACAGCGCCACGCTCCCGTTGGGTCCGCCCGCGCTCACGACGCTGAGATAGTCGGCGGACAGCTTGTCGATGCGCAGGCCGCTGGCACGGTCCTCGGACAACAGGTAGCCGCTGCCGTCGGTGTCCTGGAACAGGCCCAAGTCCCGGCTCTGGCGGCCCAGGGGCTGGAAGCTGCCCCGGTAGCTGTAGGGGCCGCACGGCGTGCTGCTGGTCGCGACGCCGACCTTAGCCTCACCGTAGCCGGCGTTGTCGATGTGCATGTACATCACGAAGGTGTTGGTGCTGGAGTTGAACAGGACCTTCGGACGTTCCACGATGCGGTTCGGCCCCAGATCGCCGCTGGACTGCTTACTCAGGGCATTGCCTTGCCGGGTCCAGTGCGACAGATCGGTGGAGCTGTAACAGGAAACGTCCTGGAAGAAGGCGTTGCCCGAGCTCTCCCCGACTTTGTCCTCACCGAAGCCGTACCAGGTGGAGCCGACTTTGACGATGCCGAGGCCGTGCATCTGCAGCGGTGCGCCGGACGTGTCGGTCCACGCCTGGCCCGGCGTGAACTGGGAAGTCGCGGCTTGGGCCGGCGCTTGGGACAGTCCGACGAGGGACAGGACGGTCGCCGTCGCGGCGATCAGGACGCCGACGGACCGGCTGCGGGCACGTGTGAACATGCGATCCCCTGGGTGATTCGAACAGTTTCCGAAAGGTTGTGACAACCTCAAACACGCTTTCGCACAGAATCGATCCACTGGCGGATGATGTCAACCCGTTAGTGTCCCGTGCTACCGGTCCGCGATCCGGTTCACCATGGCGTCCGCCGCCCCCAGCCCGGCCGCTATCAGGTCGTTGCCAGGCTGGCCCAGCACGACGCCGGTGATGGTGGTCGGCTTGCCCGCGACGGTGCGGACGGCTCGGAAGGCGAAGCAGCCGCCGGCCGCGTTGTCGGACCCGGTCTTGACGCCGACGAAGCCGTCGCGGCCCAGCAGGGAGTCGGTGTTGCGGACCGTCCCGGCGACCGGCAGGGTCGCGCTCGGCATGGCGACGATGGCCGCGAAGGCCGGCAGGGTCATGGCCCGATCGACGAGGCGCACCTGGTCGGCGGCGGTGGAGACGGTCTCCTTGTCGAAGCCGCTCGGGTCGGTGTAGTGGGTGTGGGCCATGCCGAGGGAGCCGGCCGTGCTGTTCATCTTGGCGACGAACGCGTCCACGGAGCCGGCGTCCCAGCGCGCCAGGACCACGGCGATGTTGTTCGCCGAGGGCAGCAGCAGGGCTTGGAGCGCCTGCCGCTCGGTCAGCCGCTCCCCGGCGGCGACAGCGACCGTCGACTCCCCGCGCTGTCTGCGGTAGGCGGTGTCGGCGACGTCGGCCGCGCTGAGGGTGAGGGTCGGGCCGTCCTGGCCGGCCTGGAGCGGGTGATCGGTGAGCACCAGGTAGGCCGTCATCATCTTCGCGACGCTGGCTATCGGCGCCGGGTGCTGATTCGGGCCGGCCTGGATCTGGGATTGGCCTGCGAGGAGATATGCCGCTTGGCCGTCGGCCGGCCACACCGTGCCGGATGCCTTATCACCGTCCGCTTGGCCGGCGGTTTCCCTGGCTGTCTCACCCCCTGTTTCCCCCTCTGTCGGGAAAAGCCCGCCATGCCGGTCGCCGGGCGCGGCGGTGGAGGGCGGTGCCGACTGCGGCCGACCCTGGGCGCTGCCGGTGGCCGGCGAGTGGGAACAGGCCGTATCGAGCACCGCGCTGACGGCGACAAGGGAAGTGAGAATCGCCAATCGAATGCGACGGGTTGCTGTTCCTGACCGTTCAAGGGAGCCCATGCCTTAAGTCAAGGCAGCACCGCGTTGTCAGCCCCTATGGGGTTTTCGATATACCCGCGATATGTGGTCGCTCCTACCATGTGCTCAGGTAGTACTCCAGTACTGCGGAATTCGCGCTGATCACTGGTATGCCCAGGGACCGAGTCACGTCGGCTGCCGCAGCCAAAGTCCGGAAGCCGCTGCCGGGGATCACGACAGCGTCCGTGGCAGGGGTGGCGGCGGCGAGGATCTGGTCGCGCAGGGCCGTGTCCGGGACGTGGTTCTTGGCGCCTCGGTCGAAGAGGTCCTGGCGCGCGCCGGTGGCCCACTCGGGGCCGAGGTCGAAGCGGCGGGTGGCGGTCTGCGGATCCAGGCCCAGGTAGGTCTTGGCCGCCGCGATGGTGTCGTCGGTGAACCAGGGCGGCGCCACGAGGAGGGGACGTGCCGGGGCCAGTTCGTCGATGCGGTGGCGCAGAGCTTGGCCGGCGGTGAACGCCGGTACCGGTACCTCGGCGGTGAAGGCGGTGTCGAACTCAGGGCCGCCGAAAACACTCGCTGAGACGAAACCCAGGGCCAGGGCGTCGGCTCCGGCGTCGATGAGGTCTGCGATGGTACGGCGGACCGCCGGGGTGAGGAAGGTGTCGACTTTCTCTCCGACGTACTCCTGGCCGGGCTCACGATGGAGCTGGAATCGGCCCGTCACGATCTCCACCCCTGCCGGTGCCGCGCGCCAGATCTCCGCCTCGGGGACCGGGTCGTTGTGGACTACCAGGATCCCGAGGCGGCGGACGGCGCTCGCGAGCGGGGCATGCGTCGTGTTCACGGTTGTCACTGCGCTCACCGCGTTCACCGCGTTCCCTTCGGCCCGCGCGCGACGGTCGCCACCGCAGCGAGTACCGCGCCCGCCGCGGCGAACGCCGCCGTCGTGGCGAACGCGTCGCGATAGGTCCCCGCCGCCGACGGCGGGCCCATCACCAGCACCAGGATCGCCAGGGATGCCGCCGCACTCATGTACTGGGACGTCGTGAGCACCGCTCCGGCGGTGCCCTGATCCTCGTCCCGCAGTCCGCCGGTGCCGGTGACGAACATCGACGTGTAGGTCAGTCCGTGCCCGATACCGGACACCACGATGCCGGGCAGCATCCGGGTCGCGTATCCAGTCCCGTCCGCCGAGGCGGCCAGCAGCGCGAGGCCCGCCGCGTCCAGGACGAAGGCGACGGTCAGCAGCCGCACCGAGCCCACCCGCGTGATGAACCGTCCGGCGAGCATGTTTCCCGCGACGATGCACAGCGCCAGCGGCAGGAAGCCGAGTCCCGCGCGCAGCGGGCTGTAGCCGTACCGGTTCTGCAGGACGAGGGTGATGACGTAGAACTCGGCGCCGACGCTGGCCATGTACAACGCCGTCGAGGCGGCTCCGAGGCGGAGCATGGCGTTCGAGCGCAGCGCGCGGTCGATCAGCGGTGCGGCCGAGCTCTTCTCATGCCAGACGAAGCCGACCACCAGGACGACTCCCGCGCCCGCCAGACCCAGCGTCCGGCTGTCGCCCCAGCCGTGCACCGCCGCCAGTGTCAGAGCACTGACGACGGCCAGCGAGGCCGCCGTGGCCAGCACCGCCCCGACCGCACTCAGCGCCCGGGAGTCCGTGCGCCGTCCGTCGGGCGGCAGCAGACGCGGCGCGGCCGCCGCGCACAGCAGTGCCACCGGCAGGTTCACCAGCATCGTCCAGCGCCAGGACGCCGAGGTCAGCACGCCGCCCAGCAGCGCCCCGGCGGCGAGCCCCGACGCCCCGATGGTGCCCCACACCGCCAGCGCCCGGTCGCGCTCGGGGCCGGCCGCGAAGGCCCGGTTGATCAGGGCGATGATGGCCGGCTGGAGCAGCGCCGCCCCGAGGCCCTGGGCCCCCCGCGCGGTGAGGAGCAGCGCGCCGGAGTTCGCCACGCCGCCCGCCGTCGCGGCGATACCGAACAGCACCAGGGCCGCGACGAGGATCCGCCGCGCCCCGAACCGGTCCCCGGCCCGGCCGCTGACCAGCAGGAACCCGGCGAACAGCACGGCGTAGGCGGACACCACCCACTGCAGCGTGTCCGCGCCCAGGTTCAGGCTGCTGCCGATGCTCGGCAGCGCGACGTAGATGACCGAGTAGTCCAGCGCGATCAGGAACTGCGCCAGCGACAGCAACAGCAGCCCGGCGGTCCGGGCGGGGGCCGCCGACCGGGCGACCTGGATTTCAGACTTCTCATACGTGGTCACGATGACACCTCGGCGGTGAGGGGGACGACGGCAGGCGGGAGGGAGCCTGCCGGCAGGATCAGCCCGGCCAGTTCTTCCGGGCTATGCGCTATCTGCGATGCTCCGGCGGCGCGCAGCTCGTCGGCGGCGGCCACCCCGTACGTGACCGCGACCGGGCGCATCCCGGCGGCCAGCGCCATCCGCACGTCGTCGGTGCTGTCGCCGACGGCCAAGCACTCCCCCGGCGGGACGCCCAGGGCGTGCGCAGCCGCCAGCGCCTGGTCCGGAGCGGGTTTGCCCGGCACGCCGGGCACGTAGCCGACCGTCACCGGGAAATAGTGGTCGAGCCGTGCGGCGCTCAGGAATTCCGCGGCGCCGGCCGGGGACTTGCTGGTGACCACGGCGATCGGCCATCCCGCGTCGCGCAGGGCCTCCAGCAGGGTCCTGATTGCCGGAAACACGAGTTCGGCGGCGCCCGGCACGACTTCGGCGGCGAAGGTCTCGCGGAACAGCGTGACCGCCGCTCGAACCTGTGCCGAGGCCCGCGGCGCGTCGAGCAGGTCCGCGAAGACCTGCGCGATGGGCCGTCCCACGCTGCCCGCCAGCCGGTGCGCGGGCGCCTGCGGGACCATCCGGCCGAGGATCGCCGCGATCGCCCGCGGGGTGTCGGCGAGCGTGCCGTCGAGATCGAACAGGACGGCGGTCATCGGCGCAGTCCCGGCTCGGCCGGCCGGCCCGGTCCCGCCAGTCCGGTCGACCCGGTCGATCCGGCGGCCGACAAGCTCAGGACCGCGTCGGCCGGGTGTCCATCGGCGACGTGGTCTTCAGGCTCCAGCCCCGCCAGCCGGGCTTCGTGCAGCCGCACCGCGAACTCGGCGCCGAGCCGGGTGGTCGACAGCAACACTTCACGGTTCGCGGCCGAGGTCTGCCCCGCGGAGGTGCGGGCCAGTTCCTTCAGCAGGAACGGCGTGATGGCCGGCCCCGTGACCCCGGCTTGCCGAGCGGCCTGTTCCGCCTCGGCGATCCGGACCTCAAGCTGCTCGCGAGGCACCTCATGCTGGTCCGCGATCGGATGGGTGACCAGGAATCCGCCCTCGGCGCCGGCGTCCCAATGCGCCAGCACCGCCCGCGCGATCTGGCCGAGGTCGTCGAGCCGGTGCGGGTTGGGCTGCCCGGAGGAGGTGCTGATGTAGCCGGGGAACTCCTCGCACCGATAGCCGATCACCGGGATCGAGTGCGTCTCCAGCCACTCCAGGGTCAGTCCGGCGTCCAGGATCGACTTCACGCCGGCGCAGAACACCGCGACCCGGTTGGCGGCGAAGGCCGGCAGGTCGGCGGAGACGTCGAAACTGGACGCCGCGCCGCGGTGCACGCCGCCGACGCCGGCCACCGCCAGCACCTCGACGCCGGCCAGCCGGGCGCCGTGCACCGCGCCGGAGACGGTCAGCGCCCCGATGCCGCCGCCGGCCGCGACCCGGCCGATGTCGCGGATCGAGGCCTTCACGGCGTCCGGGTCCGCGGCGACGCGGTCAACCTGCTCCTCGGTCAGGCCGACGTGCAGGCCGCCGTCGATCACCGCGACGCGGGCCGGTACCGCGCCGCCGGCGCGCGCGGCGTCGTCCACGGCTTGCGCCAGCTCCAGGTTGGCGGGATACGGAAGACCGCCGGCGATGACCGACGTCTCCAGGGCCAGCACCGGGCGGCGGCGCCGCAGGGCGTCGGCGACCTCCGGGCTGAGGGTGAACCGGGGCATGGCTGTCAGGTCCCTTCTTCAGCTATTGGTCGGTGGTGGGATGGGTGGGGTCATCGGCGGGGTCGTCGGTGGGGTCGTCGGCTGGCAGCCGGTGGAAGGCGGCGCGGCTCGGCACCCGGCTTGCGGCCGTCACCATCGCCGGGTGCACCGCGCCGATCAGTTCCCTGATCTGCTCGGGGTCGGGGTCCGGATGCAGGCGCACGTCGCCCAGCAGCTCCAGGTGCTCGCGTCCCACGCTGTCGAACGGTTGGAACACGGCATCGTGGACGCCGTCGAACTCCAACGGCGTGATGCCGTACATCCGGCACAGCAGGCGGTTGAAGACCGGCGTGACCTTGACCCACCGGCCGTGCAGCCGGATCTCGGTGTACCAGTGCAGGAACACCTCGCCGCCGACCAGCGCCCGCAGGTCCGGCGACGACGGATGGTTGCGCACCAGGCCGGACACCAGCCGCGACGGCACTCCGAGGTGCCGGACCGCGGTGGCGTAGAGGATCGACTTGTGCAGGCAGAACCCGCGTCCGGCGGCGAGCACCGCGCTGCCGGTCAGGTCCGCGTCGGCCAGTCCGGTGTCGAAGACCTCGTAGTCGATGCCGTCGCGGACGGCATAGAACAAGCTCCGGCACCGCTGCGCCACGTCCTCGCCCGGCGGCGCCGTCTCGGCCACGAACGCCGCGATCGCGGCGGAGCCGTGGTCCAGCACCGGCGTCTGTGCTGTCTTGAGGGCCTGTGTCGTCTGGGAGACCTGTGCTTTCTGAAGGGGCTGCTGGCCGACGAGCGCCGCCTGGCGCTCGACGTTCACCGGCCCGCCTTACGGGTCCGCAAGCCCAGGAGCGCGGCGAGCCGGTCCCGCTGGATCTCACTGCTGCCGGAGTAGATCGTGGCTGCGACGTTGTCCCGCAGTTCCTTCTCCACGCCGTACTCGTGCATGTATCCGGCGCCGCCGAACAGCTGCACGGCCGCCGACGCCGAGGCCACGGCGGCCTCGCTGGCCACCAGCTTGGTGATGGCGACGTCCATCGACACGTCCTGCCGGAGGGCGAGCGCCGCCGCGGTGTGCTCCAGCCACATGCGGCTGGTCTCGTAGCCGATCTTGAGGTCGGCGATGCGGTGCGAGACCGCCTGGTTGGCGGCGATCGGCGCGCCGAACTGCTCGCGGGAGTTGGCGTGCTCGACCACCCGGGCCAGACGTCCGGCCATCCGGCCGACCGTCACGGCGAAGGAGTAGAGGATCTCCCGCTTCATGACGTAGTCCAGGACCAGCAGGCCGCCGCCTTCGTAACCGAGGATGTGGTCGGCCGGGACCCGCACGTCGTCGAGGAAGAGCTCGCACATCGGTGAGGTACGCAGGCCCATCTTCTCCAGCGGTGCGCCGCGCACCAGTCCGGCGGTGTCGGTCGGGACCAGGAACGGCGTGAGCGCGGTCGCTCCGGTCCCGGTGCGCGCGTAGACGACGATCAGGTCCGCGACGGGGCCGTTGGAGACGTAGGCCTTCGAGCCGGAGAGCACGTAGTGCTCGCCGTCCCGCCGCGCGACCGTGCGCATCGCCAGCGCGTCCGAGCCGCCGCCGCTCTCGGTGATGGCGTGCGCGCCGATCAGGTCGCCGCCGCACACGCCGGGCAGGTACCGCTCCTTCAGCGCGGCCGACCCGAACCGGGCCAGCGGGGTGCCGGTGCTGGCCAGCTGGGTGGACGCGCTGAAGGCCAGGCCGTGGTCCAGGCAGTGTTCGCCCAGGGCCTGCAGGACCTCGACGGTCTCGGCCGGGCCCAGTTCGGTGCCGCCGTACTCGGCCGGGAACGGCAGGCCGAACAGCCCCACCGCCGCCAGCCGGCGCCATTTGTCGAACCGGAACCGGCCGGCGCGGTCGTCCTCGAGGTGATCCGCGCTCAGTTCGGCGCCGAGCTGAGCGAGCAGGTCGGCGAACGCGATGCGCTCGTGCAGGGTCGCCGTCATGGCGTGGTACCTCCTGGCGGTGGGGTCAGTAGGCTGAGAAGCCGTCGGCGCTGAGCCGGTGGCGTTCGTCGCCGCGCAGCGGCGGGTTGAAGATGCTGACCAGCTCCAGGTCCGAGTAGTCGGCGGCGCGCAGGATGTGGGCGTCGTTCTGGTCCAGCGCGTAAAGCACGCCCGGCACGAGCTTCTGCCGCAGCACGCCGTCGGCGCTGACCACCTCGCCCTCGCCGGAGATGCAGTAGCAGGCCTCGATGTGGTTGCGGTACTGCAGGCGGGACTCGGAGCCGGCGGCCACCACGGTGTGGGCCACCGCGAAGCCGACGCCGTCCGCCGCGACCAGCAGGCGGTGGCTGCGGCCGTTTCCCCAGTCGACGGCGTCGACGGATTCCTTCTCTCGAATGATCATTTCGTTCGCTTTCCAGGTTCGCAGGTGGTGGGATATCTCAGGCGCGTCAGGGTCCTGAGGCTCGCCGAGAAGCTCAGGTTGTCTGTGTTCCGCAGGGGCGTCAGGGCTGGTTGGCCGCTATGAAGTCGGCGATGTCGGCGATGCTGTGCAGCCGCCGGGGGTCGAGGTCCAGGTCCTCCACCGGCAGCCCGAACCGCCGGCCGATCCAGGCCAGCAGGGAGACCAGCGCGAGGCTGTCCAGGACTCCGCCGTCGAGCAGGTCGAAGTCATGAGGGATCGCCTCGGTGTCGGGGGCGTAGGTGGCGACGATGTGGTCGTGGACCGCGGCGGTGACGGCGGCGCCTGGAGTGACGGTGGTCACAGGACGGCTCCTTCGGTGAGCAGGGCTTGGATCCGCACCCGATCGGGTTTGCCGGTCGGGGTGCGCGGCAGGTCGTGCGGGAGGACGTGGTAGCGGCTGGGCACCGCGGAGGCGGCCAGCCGCCGGCGACAGTGCCCGCGCAGGGCGAGCGTGTCGGGCCGGCGCTGGTCGCGGGGCAGGACGGCGGCGTGCAACACGGTGCCGGCGACGGAGTCCGGGACCGCGAAGACCACGGCCTCGGCCACGTCCGGGTGGTCGGCGAGCACGGACTCGACCTCGGCCAGGCTGGTGCGGACGCCGTTCACCTTGACGATCCGGCTGATCCGGTCCACCAGGTGGTAGGCGCCGTCGTCGGTGCGGTGGACGATGTCACCGGTGCGGTAGAAGACCCGGTCTGAGTCCGGCAGGCGGAAGAACGGCGGGTTGTCGTCAGGAAGCTGATGAAGGTAGCCGGGGGTCTGGAACGGGGTGCTGACGAGCAGTTCGCCCTCGGCGCCCCCGCCGTCGATCCGGGCCACCACCCCGGGCAGCGGACGGCCGATCGGCACCCGGCGGGCGTCGATGTCAGCCTGCGTCACCCGGTGGCGGAAGCTGTCGTTCGTCTCGGTGCAGCCGTAGAGGTTCCAGACGTCGGCGCTGGGGAACGTCCGGCGCAGCCACGGCCAATGCTCCACCGGAAAGGCCTCGCCGGTCAGGACCAGATGCCGGACCTGCGGCTGCGGCGGCACATCGTGGGCGGCCAACAGCCGGAGGAGCAGCGGCACCGCTTGGACGATCTCAGGACGTCGAGCCACCAGGATCCCGGCCACGCGCTCGGCGCGCGCCGCGTCCTGCGGCGGCACCAGAACCGTCGTGCCGCCGTACATCAGCGTGGCCCACACGTCGAGAAGCGACAGGTCGAAGTTCAGCGGCGCGTAACTGAGGACCCGGACACCTGGGCCGATCCCGAACGCCTCGGCCGCCCACGCCGCGAACCGCTCCACGGCCGACGACAGCAGCGGCACCAACTTGGGGACGCCGGTGGAACCGGAAGTGCTCAGCAGCAGAGCGGCCCGGCAGTCGGCCGCACGCTGCGAACGGCCGACCGGGACGGCGCTCAGGACGTCAGGGTCCGATGTCCGCGCCTGGACGGCGTAATCGGCGCCGGACCGCGACAGCAGATCCGCCAGCAGCTCCGGGCCGAGGCCGCGCGGCGCGAGGAAGACCGTCGCCCCGATCTCGGCCAGGGCGAGCGTCGCGGCCACACTGTGCGCCGACTTGTCGGCCAGCAGTGCGACGGTCTGCCCCGGACGCACTCCGTCGCGCTCCAGCCCGCTGCGGTGTGCGGCGACCCGTTGCGCCAGCTCGGCGTAGCTCCAGGTGTGCGCGCCGTCGACGACCGCCTTCGCGGGTTCACGCCGGGCGCTGATCGCGGTCTGCCACATCGCTTCCTCCGCCACTGGGGGGTCGTCGGTCGGCCGAATCCGAGCGCCGCATCCGATGGCCGAATCCGATCTCTGATTCGCTCCCTTTGATCGTCACGCGGTCCGCTACCGTGTGACGACCTCGCGGCTACTGTGGAGTGACCGAAGTGCGCCTCTGGCGCGGCCGTAGCGCTACCGTTCAGCTACTCTGGATGACCGAAGCGGGTTCTTCGCCGGAATCCGTGGTAGAGGCGATGAATGTCTACTACTCCGCTAGGCATGAGGGGAACCGTGAGCGTGCACACCGAGCAGTCCCGGCCGCCCGCGAACCAGCGCTATCAGCCCGAGGTCGACGTCCGGATCCTCGGTCCGCTGCGGATCGCGGTCGGCGGCCGGACCGCCCGGCTGCGCGGCGACCGGGTGACGCGGCTGGCGGCGCTGCTGAGCGTCAGCGCGGACGCGGTGGTGCCGTTCGACCGCATCGTCGACGTCTTGTGGGACGACCCGCCGGAGTCGGCGCGCCAGCAGGTGCACAACGTCGTCGGCACGCTCCGCCGGGCGCTGGCTGGCGGGCCCGGTCCGCTGGTGGTCACCGAGGGCTCCGGCTATCGGCTCGCGGTCCCGCAGTCCGCCGTGGACGCCTACCGCTTCCAGGCGGCGGCCCACGGCGCCCGGCAGGCGCTGGCCGAGGGGCGGCCACGGCACGCGCTGGACATCTTCACCAAAGGCCTGACGCTGTGGCGCGGTCCCGCGCTGGCCGGTCTGCGGGACTCGCGCCTGGCCAACACCGCGGCCGTCCTCGACGAGCAGCGCCTGGACGCGATCGAGGCCGCGACCGACATCCGGCTGCGCCTCGGCGAGGCCGGCGCGATCCTGGGCGAGTTGTCCGCCCTGGTCGCCGAGCATCCGTTCCGGGAGTCGTTACGCGCTCTGCTGATGCGGGCCCTGCACGCCGCGGGCCGCCAGGCCGACGCGCTGGCGGTCTACGAGGCCGGGCGGCGGATGCTCGCCGACGAGCTCGGGCTGGACCCGGGGCCGCAACTGCGGCGGGCCCACGATGCGGTGCTGCGGGGCGAAACTGCCGGTGCACTCGCGGTCGCCGGTGCGGCCAGCGCGATGGAGCCGACGGCAGAGATCGCGGGGGCGCCGGGAACGACGGCCGCGCCAGGCCTGGTCTCCGGGGGCTCAGTGTCAGCCTTCGAACTCAACGGCTCGGCAGCGGCCGAACCGGACGGTCCGGACGCCGATCTGGCGGGCGCCGGGCTTTCCGCCACGCCGCACGTGGAGGCCGGGAGCCGCGCGGCGGCTATGCCAGACGTCCTCGAAGCGGAGCAGCCAATAGCCACCCGCACCCGGGGCCCGGTGGCGCAGACCGTCCCCGCGCCGCGCATCGACCGTTCGTTCCTGCCCCGCGACATCGGCGAGTTCGTCGGCCGCCGGCAGCAGACCGAGGCCCTGATCGAGCAGGCCGGGATCGGCGGCCCGGCGCCGCAGGTCGCCGTCATCGACGGGATGGGCGGGGTCGGCAAGTCGGCACTGGCGGTGCACGTGGCGCACCGGCTGGTACCGCAGTTCCCCGACGGGCACTACTTCATCGACTTGTCCGGGTTCTGCGCCGTCACCGAGCCGCTGGAGCCGGCCCAGGCGCTGGAGGCCCTGCTGCGGGCCAGCGGGCTGGATCCGGAGTCGCTGCCGGAAGGCATGGACGAGCGCAGCGCGCTGTGGCGGGCACGGCTGGCCGGGCGCCGGGTCCTGGTGCTGCTGGACAACGCGCGCGACGCCGCACAGGTCCGGCCGCTGCTGCCGGGCACCGGCGAGGCGTTCGTGCTGATCACCAGCCGCCGGCGGATGCCGTCGCTGGAGGGCGCGGTCGCGGTGCCGCTGGACGTGATGCGCGCCGATTCGGCGATCGCGCTGTTCAGCCGGATCATCGGCCCGGAGCGGGCCGCGGTGGAGCCGGAGGCGGTGGCCTCGGCCGTCGAGTTGTGCGGCCACCTGCCGCTCGCGATCCAGGTGGCCGCCGCCCGGCTGCGGGACCGTGCGACCTGGCCGGTGGAGCGGGTGGCCGAGCAGCTGTCCCGGCACCGCACCCGGTTCCTGGTGGCCGGGGACCGGGACGTCACCGCGATCCTGGCGTGGTCCTACCACCTGCTCCCGGCGCCCGGAAAACGGCTGTTCCGGCTGCTGAGCGTGCATCCGGGTCCGGATTTCGACGCGCACACCGCGAGCGCCCTCACGGGCATGCCGCTGCCTGAGACCGAGGCGGTCCTGGAGCAGTTGTTTGAGGCCAACCTGCTCCAGGAGCGCGTCCCGGGCCGCTATCACCTGCACGACCTCGTCCATGACTGCGCGGCCGAATTGCAGAACTCGCACGGCGAGGCCGTCGAGCAGGCACTGGCTGAGGAGCGGCTGATCGACTATCACGTTCGCGCCGCGCTTGCCTGGTGCGCGGTCTTGGCATCCGACCGCGCCGCACAGGCGTCGCAGAACTCGTATCCGGGCATCGACGCCGACCCGGTGCAGCGCGCCAAGGACCCGGCCCACGCGCTGCGCCTGCTGGAGGCGAACCTCGGCAACTTCGTCGCGGTCCGGCGGCTGGCCGTCGCGTCGGGCCGGAGTCAGGCTGCTGATGAGCTGGCGAAGGCGCTGGCCCCGCACTTCGGACAGCTGTGACGTCTATCGACCGGGCCACGAGCATCAGCCTTTTGACATGAACCGAAATCTTGCCATGCTCCGACTGCGGCTACCCGGTCAAGGCCGTTCCCCCGACAGCCAGGCGCGCCGTTCCGCCAGCAGGTAGCCCAGCATCGCCGCGAGGTCTTCGGTGTCCGGAACGGAGTACGGAGCCAGGCTCACACCCCGACCGACCTTGACCCCCACATCCGGACCGGCCAAGCGCGCGAACGCCTTCTCGTCGGTGATGTCGTCGCCGGCGAACAGCGCCGCCGTGGCGTCGGCTCGGCGGCGCAGCAGGTCCAGGGCGGCGCCCTTGTCGGTCTCGACGACCGCGAGCTCGATCACCGCCTTGCCCTCGGTGACGTGCACGCCCTCCCACCGCGCCGGGCCGGTGCGGACCGCGTCCAGGACCGACTCGCCGACCGCGGGCTCGGCCCGGCGCACGTGCACCGCGATGCTCGCCGGCTTGGTTTCCAGGAACACCCCGGGCGCGTCGCTTACCAGGTCCTCAAGGCCGGTCTCCAGGCGACGGCGCAGAGCCTTCGCCGCGTCGTCGAGCGCCTGGGCGAACCCGGCGTCGAGCTCCGCGCCGTGGCTGCCGATCAGCTGCACCGCAGGCGGCAGCTGGGACAGCACGACCAGATCGCGCAGCGCGCGGCCGGAGATCACGCCGACCGTCGTCTCGGGCAGTTCGGCGAGCGATCGCAGGGCGTGGATCGACTCCGGGCGGGGCATCGCCTGCGACGGATCCTCGACGATCGGCGAGAGGGTCCCGTCGTAGTCGCACACCACGAGCAGCCGGGAGGTGCGGGCGATGTTCGCGACGGCCTGCCGCACGGGTTCCGGAAGCGAGCCGGCGGTCACTGGAACACCGCCTCGTCTCCGGGCTTCGGTTCTTCGTCGGGGTCGAGGAAGTCGAGGAAGGACCGCGCCCAGCGGCCCACGTCGTGGGTCATCACCTGGCGGTGCAAGGTCCGCATCCTGGTCCGCTCCTCTGCCGGGTCCATGGTCAGCGCCCGCTCCAGGGCCTGGGCGACGCCGTCGAGATCGTAGGGATTGACGAGCAGGGAACCGCTGAGCTCGGACGCGGCGCCGGCGAACTCGGACAGCACCAGGACCCCGTCGAGGCCGCGACGGGTGGCGATGAACTCCTTGCACACCAGGTTCATCCCGTCCCGCAGCGGGGTGACCACCATGACGTCGGCCGCGCGGTACATCGCGACGAGTTCGTCCCGGTCCATCGACTGGTGCAGGTAGTGCACGATCGGGCGGCCGACCCGGCCGAACTCGCCGTTGAGCCGCCCGACCTGCTCCTCGATGCTGCGGCGCATCGCCTGGTACTGGTCGACGCGCTCGCGGCTCGGCGTGGCCAGCTGGACCATGGCCACGCTCTCGGGGTCCACCCGGCCGGAGGCCAGCAGCTCGCGCAGCGCGCGCAGCCGCACGTCGATGCCCTTGGTGTAGTCCAGCCGGTCCACCCCCAGCAGCAGGCGGTGCGGGTCGCCCATCTCCGAACGGAGCAGTTGGGCCCGCTCGGAGGTCTCGGGGCTGCGGGCCAACTCGTCGAAGGACGCGGCGTCGATGCTGATGGGGAACGCTCCCACCTGGACCTGGCGGCCGTCGAACGGCACCGATCCGGGGCGGCTGCGGGCGCGCACGGCCGCCCTGGTCGGTTCCAGGCCGAGCAGCCGACGGGTCAGCCACAGGAAGTTCTGGGCGCCCTGGGGCAGCTGGAACCCGATGACGTCGGCGCCGAGCAGCCCGCGCACCACCTCGGAGCGCCAGGGCAGCTGCATGAACAGCTCGACGGGCGGAAAGGGGATGTGCAGGAAGAAGCCGATGCGCAGGTCCGGCCGCTGCGCGCGGAGCATGGCCGGGACGAGCTGGAGCTGGTAGTCCTGCACCCACACGGTGGCGCCCTTCGCCGCCAGCGAGGCGGCGGTGTCGGCGAACCGCTGGTTGACCTTGACGTAGCTCTCCCACCAGGACCGCTCGAAGACCGGCGGGACGATGACGTCGTGGTAGAGCGGCCAGAGCGTGGCGTTGGAGAAGCCCTCGTAGTAGTCCCGGACCTCGGCGGCGGACAGCCGGACCGGGTGCATCAGCAGGCCGCCGTCGTCGAAGGACTCCAGGTCCTTGTCGGCCCGGCCGGACCAGCCGACCCAGGCGCCGTTGCGGCCGCGCAGGAACGGTTCGAGCGCGCTGACCAGGCCGCCGGGGCTCGGACGCCACCGCTCGGTCCCGTCGTCGAGGCGCTCCAGATCGACCGGCAGCCGGTTGGCGACCACCAGGAAGTCCGCGCCACGCCCCGTCATCACTACCACAGGCCAACGCCTCCTGTTGTGTTGCTCTGCTCTGTCCATGGTGCATCCCGAGCACCGATCATCGCCGCACGCGGCCGTCAACGATTGGACCGTTCAGTGCGGCGATGTACTCACCCGTTTGTACCGTCTGGTCGAATGCAAACCCTCTGATGGGGTAAACCTGGTGTGTGATAGATCACCGTACCGACGGCCGCACCGACGACAGGGACGATGCGGACCGTGCGGACGGCGGCATGTTTCACCCGCTGCGCGCCACGGTGGTCCTGGTCGGCGGGCATGAGGGCGGTGGCAGCACGGCGCTGGAGCCGCTGGCCGAGCACGGGCCGGTGCTGCGCGCGGCGCCGGGACACCAGCTGGACGCGACCGTGCACCACGCCCTGCAGACCGTCGACCAGCCGGTGTGCGTGGTGCCGATGACGTTGGGGCGTGACCCCGAGCTGGTCGCCGACACCGCCCGGACGCTCATCGGGCTGACCGGGGGTGCGGGAGGTGGTGCGGGCGCAGGCCGGCTGGCGCTGGCCGACCCGTTCGGCGACGCGACGCTGCTGAGCGGCTGGCTGCGGGTCGCGGTGTCCAGGGCCGCCCGGCGACTCGGCGGGCCGGACCTCGCAGTGCTGCTGACGGCTGCCTCTGGCAACCGGTACGACGACGCCGAGCTGTTCCGGATCGCGCACCTGGTGCGGGCTCAGGAGGACGTTCCGTGGGTGGAGGTCGCCTTCCACGGCGGCGATCCCGGCCTCGCCGAGGCGGTGGAGCGCTGCCACCAGCTGGGGGCGCGGCAGATCGCCGCGGTTCCCGCGGACTTCGGGCGGGCCACCGAGGGCCACGTGCCGGGAGTCGTCGACTGCGGAATGCTTCTGACGCCCGCTGCGATCTCCGGCATGGTCGCCACGCGGGTCGCCGCGGCGCTCCTCAAGCTGAGCCGGGGCGACGACGGGATCGCGGCCGGGTTGGACGCGGACCACGAACACGGGCATGGCGGTGCGCATTGGCAGGAGTCTGATACCGATGGGTGAATCCCGAGTCTGGTTCTGAAGTCTGGCGGCGTATCCGACTCTGAACTCTGGGTCCCACCTGTGGCCGCGCCGCTGGTGATCGACGTCTAGCGGATCACCCCTCGCGCTGTGACAGCGGCCCGACTCGGACCAGGCGCTTGAAGCCCGCGAACCGGGCCGACCTCTCGTGGCGCGCCGCGGCCGCCCGGTCCAGCTCGTCCATCAGCCGTTGGGAGCGGTGCTCCAGATCCATCTCCTCGAGCATCCGGTCGATCTCGGCCAGCAGCGAGCCGTGCAACTGCCAGGCGTAGGGATGCTCCTTAACGGTGCGCAGAAGCATCTCGGCGACCGCTTCCCGGGTGTCCCAGGCAGCCGACAGCTCAGCCGCGAGCCGGTTCTCCGCTTGCTCGGCGTTCTCGCTGACCGGCGTCGTCACCAGCACCGCGTAGCTGACCATGGCGGCGCCGACCCCGGCCAGGAGTTCCTGAAGCGCCTGCGCCGTATCGGCGGGGAACAACGGCTCGTCGTCCGCGCGCCGCTTGGCCAGGTCGGTCAGCGAGCGGGCCAGGACCCGCACCACGACCACGCAGATCTCCAGGGTGTCCAGCCCGGTCCGCAGGACGAGGCGGGAGAGCAATCCCTCGCTGATGCGCGGGTTGAGGCGCAGGCTTTCCTCGGCCTGCCGCAAAGCCGCGTCCACCTGGGCGACGGCCTGGTCGAGCCGCCGGGCCTCGTACAGCCGGCCCGCAGCCCGCTGCACCACGACCGGATCGTCCAGCTCCTCGCCGATCCCGAGCAGCAGGCTCCGGGTCCGCCGAGCCAGCCCCACGATCGACTCGGCAGCCGGATCCACCCACACCGGCGGCGCGAGCAGCACGTTGAACAGCAGCCCGACCCCCGCGCCGATCAGCGTCTCCAGCACCCGCTCCCAGGCTTGGGAGGCCAGCTGCGTCACTCCGAGGACCAGCATCGCGCTGATCGCGACCTCGTTGACGAACTCGCCGACATGGATGAACTGCCCGACGGTGAGCGAGGCGAGAATGATCAGCCCGAGACTCCACCACGACAGGCCGACCACAGCACTGAACCCGACGGCGATCAGCACCCCGGCAACCACGGAGATCACACGGCGGACCCCGGTGGTGAGCGTCGCGTAGAGGGTGACCTGGACGACCAGCAGCGCCGTCAGCGGCGCCGTCAAGGGCGCCGGCTCAGAACTGAGCCACACCGCCACCGCATAGGCGAGAACCGCCGCACCGGTGGCACGGAGCGTCCACATGACCACCGGGTCGCTGCGGTACCGCCCCAGGGACGTCCACGCCTGGCGGTTCATGAAGGGAGGATGCCCGTCTGGGAAGATCCGAATCGGGGGAAGGTGGGGAAATTGAGGCTGGAGGGGAAGGGACGTCGCGCCGCTCTTGGCCAACATCCTTCGCCCACTTCAGTGACGGGCAGAGGGGTCGCCGCTGGCGTGCGCAATCCTTTTCCCGGATCCGTGATGTGCCCACACCGAGCTCACGTTGCCATCGATCGTGGATTTTGGCCAGGTCAGCGCTGCTTTGCAGGCCTTACTCCCGGAGCTCTTGACTGAACGGCCGATGACCCATACGTTTCCGCCGTGGAAAAAGCTTTGCGCACCAGCCGTCGCCGGTGAGCTCCGCGTAACGTGATCGTTCCTTCCACTCCGCCCCCGGGGAGTCCCATGTCCCGTCCGTCTTCCGCCACCTCCGCGACCGGCCCGGTCCGGCTCAGCGCGCAAGCCAACGCTGCGCTGCGGCCGGGCATCGCGCCCACGGTGACTGCGGGCTTCTGGCACGAACGCCGTACCACCAACGCCCGTGTCGGCATCCCCCAGGGGCCGAAGCTCCTGGAGTCCGCCGGCAACCTGCACAACCTGCGTCTGGCCGCGGGGCAGGCGGATGGCGAGTTCATCGGCGACTTTCCCTTTCAGGACACCGACGTCTACAAGTGGCTCGAAGCCGCGAGCTGGCAGCTGGCGCAGAATCCCGCCGACGTCGACGTCGACGCCGACCCGACCGATCCGGCCGACGCAGCCGACCCAACCCCCGATCCCGAATCAGAACTGGCCGACCAAGTAGCCCAGATCGTCGCCCTCATAGCCGCCGCCCAAGAACCCGACGGATACCTCAACACCTGGTTCCAGACCGGCAAAGGCCAAGGCCGCTTCACCGACCTCAGCTGGGGCCACGAGCTCTACTGCGCCGGCCACCTGATCCAGGCGGCCCTCGCCCACCACCGGGCCACCGGCCGCACTGAGCTCCTGGACGTCGCCCGCCGCTTCGCCGACCACGTCGACGCGATGTTCGGGCCGCCCGGCAGTGGCAGCCCGCTCGACACCTTCGACGCCCATCCCGAAGTCGAGACCGCCCTGGTCGAGCTGTACCGGGAGACCGGCGAGCGCCGCTATCTGGACCTGGCCGGCTACTTCGTGGACCGGCACGGCCACGGCGCCCACGGCGGCGCGACCTACTGCCAGGACCGCGTGCCGCTGCGCGAGGCCGAGACCGTCGAGGGCCACGCCGTCCGCCAGCTCTACCTGCTCGCCGCCGCCGCGGATCTGGCCGCCGAGACCGGAGAACCGGCGCTGGAGCAGGCGTGCATCCGGCTCTGGCACGCGATGACCACCACCAAGACCCACCTGACCGGCGGCGTCGGCGCGCACCACGAGCAGGAGGACTTCGGCGCTCCCTTCGAGCTCCCGAACGAGCGCGCCTACTGCGAGACCTGCGCCGCCATCGCCTCCGTCCAGTTCAGCTGGCGCATGGCGCTGCTCACCGGGCAGGCCCGCTACAGCGACCTCATCGAGCGCACGCTGTTCAACGGCTTCCTCGCCGGCGTCTCCCTGGACGGCGAGGGATGGCTCTATGTCAATCCCCTGCAAGTCCGCGACGGCTACGTCGACGCTGGCAGCGACCAGTCCTCGCGGCGGACGGCCTGGTTCCGCTGCGCGTGCTGTCCGCCGAACGTGATGCGGCTCCTGGCCAGCTTGGAGCACTACCTCAGCTCCACCGACGGCCAGGGCTTGCAGATCCACCAGTACGCCACGGGCAGGTTCCAGGGGGAAGCCGACGGCCTTCCGCTAAGCGTTACGGTCGACACTTCCTATCCCTGGAACGGCCGTGTCACTGTCACCGTCCACGAGACTCCAGATACGCCCTGGACTCTCTCCCTGCGCATCCCGCAGTGGTGCGAGCAGTTCACCGCGACCTACAGCGGCGCCAACCCGCAGACCAACACCCCGCTGACGGAACTGACCGACGCGCGCCCGGACAACGGCTGGCTGCGCATCGAACGCTCCTGGACCGTCGGCGACGAGATCGTGCTCGACCTGGCCATGCCCGCCCGCCTCGTGGCCGCCGACCCGCGCGTGGACGCCGTCCGCGGCTGCGTCGCGATCGAGCGTGGACCGCTCGTGTACTGCCTGGAGCAGGCGGACCACCCCGGCGGCGGCCTTGACGCCGTGACCATCGACCCGGCCGCGCCGCTGACCGTCGAAGAACGGCCGGACCTGCTCGGCGGGGTGACGACGGTCGTCGCATCGGGCCACCGCCGCACCCCGCCGCCCACCGACTGGTGGCCCTACCAGGCCCAAGGCACCCCTGCTGCTGCCTCGTACCGCAGCACTCCGCTGGACCTGATCGCGATCCCGTACTTCGCCTGGGCCAACCGCGAAACCGGCAGCATGCGCGTCTGGCTGCCGACCGAACAGCACTGAAGAGCGCCACACAGCACTGAATAGC
>JABFWL010000077.1 GCA_013362315.1 Catenulispora sp.
GACGCCGAGCCCGACCGGCGGGAGCGGGACGCCCAGCGGCGGGGCCGGCTCGGGCTCCCCGGGGCCCACCACGCCATCGGCGGGATGGGACGGGTCGCTGTTGGGCGGGCTGCTGGGTGCTCCGGCGTCGAAGCACTGAGCTGCGACGTTGGGGTCAGGGCTGGGATACGCCGGATTCACCCTTTCTCAAACCCGCCAGTGTGTAACGGTTGACATACGCCGAACATCGGACGAAGCGGCCCAGTCGCCCGCCGAGGGCGTTGTCACATTAAAAGCGGGCTCTTAGTATCCCGCTATGGGGACGGCCGGCGGCGGATCCTGGGGGGTACCGAGGTCATGGCGGCGTTCCCGTCCCATTGAACTGGCGGCCGGGAACGGAGCGTTCGCATCAAGGGTGAGCCCGCGACGGCCCCGCGAGCCCCTGCGGCGTGCCCGGGGGCACGCGCCTGGCCAGCTCCGGCCACCGACTCGGCCACGACAGCTCCGGCAAGCACAACAGCTCCGGCAACCACGACTCGGCGTCCCCGGGTCGGCGCCCGCGGCGGCGGATCCGGGTCGGCCGCCGGTCCGTGCGCCGGCGGTGGCGGGGAGAAGGAAGGCGGCGCCGCATGACCAAAGTCCTGCACGTCATCACCGGCCTGGCCTCCGGCGGCGCGGAACGCCAGCTGGCGACGCTCTTACCGCACCTGCCCGAACGCTGCGAGGTGGTCTGCCTGACCGAGGGCGGTCTGGTCGGCGAGCGGATCCGGGCCGACGGGTTCCGGGTCCACGACCTGCGGATGCCCTCCAACCGGGACCTGGCCTCGCTGGTGAACCTGGCGAAGCTGATCCGGGACGGCGGCTTCGACCTGGTGCACACCCACCTGTACCGGGCGCACCTGTACGGGCGGCTGGCGGCCCGGATGGCCGGGGTGCGAGCGATCGTGGCGACCGAGCACTCGCTGGGCCGCACGAAGATCGAGGGCAAGCCGAAGGACCTGCTGAGCGTGCGGGCCCTGTACCGCGCCTCCGAGCGCATGGGGCGGGTGACGATCGCGGTGTCGCAGACCGTGGCGGACTACCTGCGCGCGTGGCGGATAGACCGCGTCGAGGTGATCGAGAACGGGATCGACGCCCGGGAGTTCCGCTTCGACGCCGAGGCGCGCACGCTGGTGCGCAAGATGCTGGGGGTGGACGCGGGCGCCTTCGTGATCGGCGGCGTGGGGCGGCTGGACCCGGACAAGCACTTCGAGGTGCTGATCAAGGCGGCGAGCCGGATCGCCGGGGCGGTCCTGCTGATCGTCGGCGCCGGACCGGACCGGGCGCGGCTGCAGCGGCTGGCCGCCGGGCTGCTGCCGGGCCGCGCGCACTTCGCCGGGGACGTGGGCGGCGGGGTGCTGGAGATCAGGGACCTGCTGTCGGCGATGGACGTCTTCGCCTCGCCGTCGCCGTCGGAGACGTTCGGCCTGGCGCCGCTGGAGGCGCTGGCCTGCGGGCTGCCGGCGGTCTACGCGGACTCCCCGGCCCTGGACGGGCTGCCGGGGCTGGGGGACCGGGTGGCGCGGGTGCCGTCCCGGCCGGAGGCGTTTGCCGAGGCGATCCGGGGGGCGGCGCGGCTGCGCCCCGTGGACCGGTCGGCCCCGCCCGGGGCGCTGGAGCGCTACGGGGTCGCCGAACAGGCCGCTCATGTCAGCGAGTTGTATCGCGAGGTGCTGGCGCAGTAACGCTTGCGCCGGTGGGTTCTCCCTGGCCAGGGCCATAGCTCAGGGGTGCGTCCATGACACTCGTCATGCCGCTTTCACGAGGTTTCACAATGGTTGAGGCGCCGGCGTTCCTGGTCTCATGGAGGCCGTAGGGGAAACCAGAAACGATGCCGAAAGGTCGCCACACCATGTCGCCAGACACTCGAACCCCGAATGGGGCGGTGGTCGAGTTCGAGAACGTGAGCAAGACCTTCGCCTCGCCCAAGGGCCCGGTGCACGCCGTGAACGGGCTGAGCATGTCCATGCAGGCCGGACAGACCATCGCGTTCCTCGGCCCGAACGGCGCCGGGAAGTCGACCTCGCTGAACATGCTGCTGGGCCTGAGCCGGCCGGATTCCGGGCGGGTGGCGCTGTTCGGGGGCAGCGCCTCCGACGCCATCAAGCGCGGCATGGTGGGGGCGATGCTCCAGTCCGGCGGCCTGATGAGCGAGGTGACGGTCCGCGAGCAGGTGCAGCTGTGGGCGAAGCTGCACCCGCGGCCGATCCCGGTCGCGGAGGCGCTGAAGCGCGCCAACATCGCCGACCTGGCCGACCGGCGGGTGGACAAGCTGTCCGGCGGGCAGCAGCAGCGGGTGCAGTTCGCGATGGCGATCATCGGGGACAGTCCGCTGATCGTGCTGGACGAGCCGACCACCGGCATGGACGTGGAGAACCGGCAGGCGTTCTGGGCGACGATGCGGGAGCGGGCTCTGGAGGGGAAGACCGTTCTGTTCGCGACCCACTACCTGGACGAGGCCGACCAGTTCGCCGAGCGGGTGATCGTGATCAACAAGGGCCGGCTGCTGGCGGACGGGACCGCGGCCCAGATCAAGGCCAGCGCGGGGGCCAAGCGGCTGTCGTTCCGGCTGCCGGGGGTGGCCGACGCCGACCTGTACCGGCTGCCGAACCTGGTGCACGTCGAGCGGCAGGCGGACGTGGTGCGCCTGCAGACCTCTGATTCGGACGCCACCTTGTACGCGCTGCTGGACGCCGGCTACCGGCCGGCCGACATCGAGATCCAGGCGTTGGGGCTGGAGCAGGCGTTCCTGGCCATCACCGCGGAGGACAACAACCACGGCGCGGGTGCCGGCGCCGGAACCGGAATCGGGAACCTGGAGGCGGCGCGATGAACGCGACTTTGACGCTGACGAAGCTGGACGTGCTGCGGGTGCGGCGCAACACCCGGTATCTGATCCTCGCCATCGCGATGCCGGCGGTGCTGTACATCGCGGTCGGCAACAGCACCAAGCAGACCTCCGGGGTCGAGTTCAAGGCCTACTACATGCTGGCGATGGCCACGTACGGGGCGTTCGCCGGGGCGCTGATGAACAACGCGGCCCGGATCTCCACCGAGCGCAAGACCGGCTGGACCCGGCAGTTGCAGCTCACGCCGCTGCCCGGCGGCGGCTATGTCTTCAGCAAGATCGTGGCCTCGCTGGTCACCACCATTCCGTCGGTGGTCGTGGTGTTCGTGCTGGGAGGGACCGTGTTCCACGTCCACATGGACGCCTGGAAGTGGGTCGTCATCGCGCTGGTGCTGTGGCTGACCTCGATGGTGTTCGTCTCCCTGGCGGTGGCGATCGGCTACCGCTTCGACCCGGACGCCACGCAGCCGGCGGTGATGCTGGTGTTCTTCCCGATGGCGATCCTGGGCGGCCTGTGGTTCCCGCTGGAGGGGACGCTGGAGAAGATCGGCAAGTGGTTCCCGACCTACCAGGCGCACAAGCTCGGCACCGACATCATCAGCACCGGCAGGATCTCGATGGAGTCGGTGGGGATCATCGCGGGATGGGCGGTGGTCTTCGCGGCGCTGGCCGTGGTCTCGTACCGGTCGGCCCAGGAACAGTGACATCTCAGGAACAGTGACATGATCGGCTGGTCCCCTTCTCCCGGCTTCGGGGTGGGGGACCGGACGCTTTGCGACGACGCGCGGTGCGGAGGTGACGCCGATGGGCGGGCAGGCGGATGCGGGCATCGACCTGGCCGTGCCGCGGGTCGGCCGGCCCGGGCGCTACAAGTGGACGTTCGCCGCGATCTGGCTGATCTACATGGCCGATCCGGTCGTGAAGGTGGTCCACGCGGACCGCTCCCCGGAGTGGAAGCTGCTGAACTACGCGGTGACCGCGCTGTTCGTGGTGGTCTACGGCGCGCTCGCCTTCGTGATCTACCCCCGGGACGGCGACCTCGGCACGCCGCTGCGCACGCCGCGGGTGGCCTGGCCGCTGCTGGCCGGCCTGGGAGCGATCGCCACGGTCAGCACCTTGTGGATCAACTACCACATGGCCGGGATGTGGGTCTACGTCGGCGTGGGCACGGGTCTGACGCTGCCGCTGGCCGACGGCAGGGCGTACCGGGGCTGCCTGGTGGTGTTCGGCCTGATGACGCTGTGCGTGCTGCCGGCGGACGGTATCGGCCTGACCGACTGGGCGGAACTGGCCCTCCCGACGTTCTTCGCCGGCCTGTCCACCATCGGCATCCGGCAGCTGGCGGTGGTGATCGGCGAGCTGCGGGAGGCGCGGGAGACGGTGGCCCGGCTGGCGGCCAGCGAGGAGCGGCTGCGTCTGGCGCGGGACCTGCACGACCTGACCGGCCACTCGCTGTCGGTGATCACGCTGAAGGCGGAGCTGGCGCAGCGCATGCTGCGCAAGACCCGGGACCTGGCCCCGCAGGCCCCGCCGCCAGGCCTGGACGCGGCGTTGAAGGAAGTCGAGGACATCGAGCAGGTCTCCCGCCAGAGCCTCACCGACATCCGGAAGGCGGTCAGCGGCTACCGCCGGGCCACGCTCGTGGTGGAGATGGCCTCGGCCTACGCCGCGCTGGAGGCGGCCGACATCAAGCTCGACGCCGACGCCTCGGTCGCCGTGGCCACCGGCGTCTTCGCCCCGGAGGCCGAGGCCGCGCTGGCCTGGAGCCTGCGGGAGGCGGTGACCAACGTGATCCGGCACAGCGCGGCGTCGCGGGTGACGGTGGATCTACGGCGGACCGGTGGGGAGGCGGTGCTGACGGTCCGCAACGACGGCCGGGGGCTGGCGGCCGCCGCCGGGCAGGGGGACGGCTTCGGCGGCAACGGACTCGCCGGGCTGCGCGAGCGGCTGGACGCGGTCGGGGGCCGGTTGTCGATCGGCGGCCCGGATGGGGACTTCCGGCTGGTGGCGGCGGTGCCGGACCGGGAATCGGAAGCCGCGGCGGACGGTGGGCCGGATAGGGAGGCGGATCGGGCGGCGGGCTGGGAATCGGAGCAGGCATCTGGCCGGAAGTCGAGCAGCGCGGCGGGCCGGGCGTCGGACTCCGAATCGGGCGGGGCGTCGGACCCGGTGGCGATAGGTTGACGGCCATGACCGACCAGCCGACCGACCAGCCGACTGCGCAGTATGAGCCGCACGAGCAGCACATCGATCACCAGAGCCGGCAGGAGCCGCACCTCACCACCGTGCGCCTGCTGCTCGCCGAGGACCAGGCCATGGTGCGCGGCGCCCTGGCCACGCTGCTCAACCTGGAGGACGACCTGGAAGTCGTCGCCGAGGTCGGCCGCGGCGACGAGGTGCTGGCCGCCGCCCGGGCGGCCGGGGTCCAGGTCGCGCTGCTGGACATCGAGATGCCGGGGATGACCGGCCTGGAGGCGGCCGACGCGCTGCACCGGGCGCTGCCCGAGGTGAAGATCGTCATCCTCACCACCTTCGGCCGGCCCGGATTCCTGCGCCGGGCGATGGAGTCCGGCGCCTCGGCCTTCCTGGTCAAGGACGCGCCGGTGGCCGAGCTGGTCGCGGCGATCCGCAAGGTGCTGCGTGGCGAGCGGGTCATCGACCCGGACCTGGCCGCCGCCGCGCTGGCCGCCGGTGAGAACCCGCTGACGCCACGCGAGCGGGACGTGCTCGCCGCCTCTGCCGACGGCTCCACCATCGCCGACATCGCGGGACGGCTGCACCTGTCGGAGGGCACGGTCCGCAACTACCTGTCGGCGTGCATTCAGAAGACGGCGGCTCGGAACCGGACCGAGGCGGTGCAGGCAGCGCAGCAGCGCGGCTGGTTGTAGGGCTGAGCGCTACTTCCGGCTGCTGGGGTCGGCTGCCTCCAAGGCCGTGATGAGGCTGTCGTTCGTGGCGATGTCGACCAGGTCTTGCGGCTCCGGAAGGCTGGATCCGTTCTTTCCCGTGACCGTGACCAGGAAGTTCTCGTTGGTGGTGCGGTCGCGCAGGTCCACGTGGTCGACCGGCGTGTCCTGACCCGCCGGCTGCCCGTGCCACGACACGCGCCACGCGAGGTCGCGGCCCGGCCGGGCGGCGTCCTGGCACTGGGACGGCGTACTGCAATCCCAGGTGGCCGGCGGCGGCACTCCGACCGACGCCTGGAGCGTGTAGGCGCCGCCGGACTGGTCGACGACATCGAGGTCGACGCTGACCACCGGCGCTACCCGCGACGACAGCGCGCGGTCCTGGTCGCCGGTGACGACGAGCCATGCCGAGGACCGCGAGGTCGTGAACCCGGCCGGCAGCGCGGCCTTGAAGGCGTCGACGGCGGCCATCGCCCGCGGCGACGTGTCCGCGATCCGGCCTGTGACAGTCCTGTCCGCGGTGGGCGTCCGCGTCACAGCGTGCGGCACGACGGACCGGGTCGGTGCCGACACCGCCGGCGTACCGGAATCACTCGACCTGCGCTGCGCGCTGCCCGGGTCCGCGCGACCGATGGCGACCACCGCCACGACCACCCCCGCGACCGTGACGCCCGTCCCGCTCGCGGTGAGGACGGCCCGCCGCCGGCGCCGGCGGCGGCCCGCCGCCCGCGCCCGGTGGTGCAGGTCCACGAGCGCGGGCACCTCCTCCGGCACCACCGCCGCGAACAGCCGCGCCAGTTCGTTCTCTTGCATGCCCGGCCTCCTCACAAGACGAAATCCAATACCTGGTCGCCGAGCACCGAGCGCAGTTGCTCCAGCCCGCGGTGCGTGTGGGACTTCACCGTGCCCGTGCTGATCCCGAGCGCGTCGGCGGTGTCGCCGACGCTCCAGTCCTCCCAGAACCGCAGGACCAGGACGGCGCGATAGCGCGGGGTGATCTTGCCGAGGGCGGTCAGCAGCGCCATCCGGACGTCGCTGGCGGGCTCGACACCGGCGGTCTCCGGGACCGCAGCGCTCAGGATCTCCTGCTTGCGCCGGCGCCGGTAGGTGTCGATGTAGGTGCGGAACAGGACCCGGTGTACATACGCTTCCACGCTTTCGACCCGCTGGACCCGGTTCCACGCCAGGTAGACCTTGGCCAGCGCGTTCTGCGTCAGGTCCTCGGCGAGATGCCAGTCGCCGCACAGCAGGAACGCGGTGCGCAGCAGCTTCTGCTGCCTGGCGAGGACGAACTCGTCGAACTCGCGCTCCTGCGTTTCCCGCATCCGCCGCTCCCCTCCGCTGTCACCCCACTGACGAAGCGGCGGAAGCGAAAGGTTGCGTCAGGGCTCGCACAAGGGTCCGCACGCGCGCCCGGTACGGCCGACGGCCCGCCGGAGAGATCTCCAGCGGGCCGTCGCGGTGTCGAATCAGAGCGTTGTCGCGCCAGAGCGCTGTCGGATCAGATCACCCGGCGGGTGATCAGCGCCCGCTTCACCTCGGCGATCGCCTGCGTGATCTGGATGCCGCGCGGGCACGCCTCGGTGCAGTTGAAGGTGGTCCGGCAGCGCCAGACGCCCTCGCGGTCGTTCAGGATCTCCAGCCGCTCGTTGGCCGCGTCGTCGCGGGAGTCGAAGATGAACCGGTGCGCGTTGACGATCGCCGCCGGGCCGAAGTACTGGCCGTCGGTCCAGAACACCGGGCACGACGTGGTGCACGCCGCGCACAGGATGCACTTGGTGGTGTCGTCGAAGCGGTCGCGGTCCTTCTGCGACTGGATGCGCTCGCGGGTGGGCTCGTTGCCGTGGGCGATCAGGAACGGCTTGACGTCGCGGTAGGCCTGGAAGAACGGCTCCATGTCGACCACGAGGTCCTTCAGCACCGGCAGGCCCTGGATCGGCTCGACGGTGATCGGCTTGGCCGGGTTCAGGTCCTTCACCAGGGCCTTGCACGCCAGCCGGTTCTTGCCGTTGATGCGCATGGCGTCCGAGCCGCACACGCCGTGGGCGCAGGAGCGGCGGAAGGTCAGCGAGCCGTCCTGCTCCCACTTGATCTTGTGCAGGGAGTCCAGGATGCGAGCCGTGGGGTCGGCCTCGACCTGGTAGTCCACCCAGCGCGGCTCGGCGTCCAGCTCCGGGTTGTAGCGCTTGATGCGGACCGTGATGGTCATCATCTGGATGCCGGCCTGGCCGGAGGCCGAGGTCGCGACCTTTTCTTGCACTGCGGTGCTCATCAGTACTTACGCTCCGTCGGCTGGTAGCGGGTGACGATGACCGGCTTGTAGTCCAGGCGGATCGTGTAGCCGTCGCCGTCCGGCTCGCGGTAGGCCATGGTGTGCTTCTGCCAGTTCACGTCGTCCCGCTTCGGGTAGTCCTCGCGGGCCTGGGCGCCGCGGGACTCGGTGCGGTTGCGCGCGCCGACCACCAGGATCTCGGCCAGGTCGAGCAGGAAGCCCAGCTCCACGGCCTCCAGCAGGTCGGTGTTGAACCGCTTGCCCTTGTCCTGGACCGCGACGTCCCGGTAGCGGCGCTGCAGCTCCTTGACGTCCTTCTCGGCCTGGGCCAGGGTCTCGTCGTTGCGGTACACGCCGGCGTTCTGGTCCATCGTGGTCTGCAGCTCGGCGCGGATCTGCGCCACCCGCTCGTGGCCGGCGGAGGTGCGCAGGCCCTCCACCATCGACACCACGGCCCGCTCCGGTTCCTCCGGCAGCGGCTTGAGCTCGGCCCCGACCGTGTACTGCGCGGCGTTGATGCCGGCGCGGCGGCCGAAGACGTTGATGTCCAGCAGCGAGTTGGTGCCCAGCCGGTTGGAGCCGTGCACCGAGACGCAGGCCACCTCGCCGGCCGCGTACAGGCCCCGGACGACGGTGTCGTTGTCGCACAGCACCTCGCCGGCGATGTTGGTCGGCACGCCGCCCATCGCGTAGTGCGCGGTCGGGTACACCGGGACCAGCTCCGTGGTCGGTTCGACGCCGAGGTAGGTGCGGGCGAACTCGGTGATGTCCGGCAGCTTCTCCTCGATCTGCTCGGCCGGCAGGTGCGTCAGGTCCAGGTAGACGTAGTCCTTGTTGGGGCCGGCGCCGCGTCCGTCGCGGACCTCCAGCACCATGGAGCGCGCGACGATGTCGCGGGGCGCCAGGTCCTTGATGGTCGGCGCGTAGCGCTCCATGAAGCGCTCGCCGTCGGCGTTGCGCAGGATGCCGCCCTCGCCGCGGGCGCCTTCGGTGAGCAGGATGCCCAGGCCCGCGAGGCCCGTCGGGTGGAACTGGTAGAACTCCATGTCCTCCAGCGGCAGCCCGCGGCGCCAC
>JABFWL010000738.1 GCA_013362315.1 Catenulispora sp.
TTCCCCGAGGGAACTGAGGCCCCCGCCGGAGGCGCCGGCCTCTCATCAAGCTCTTGACTTTGACTGAGAGCCAGCCACCTCACCGACCGCCACCGAAGGAGGACCCACCGGTGCCGGGACCGTGCACACCACGACCGGCAGCCGACTACGACGCTTTCGCCACGAACCACGAGGCCGCATACACCCGCGCTTCGTAAATAAAGCCTTTAACCCACAGCCCAACCGCAGCCCGCCCCAGGCACCGCACCACACCACACCACACCACTACCTCAAATCCCCCCGCGAACCGCCTCCAAGTCCCTCAGCATCTCCGCAAACGACCACCCAGCCTCCCGTATCCCCGTCTTCTCCAGATGCCCCGCCAGCGTGTCGTAGTCGACCCCCGCCCGCCGGAAACCCTCCAGCACCGCCTCAGCCTCCGACTCCCCCGCCCCGAACTCCCCCACCTCGAACTGACCCACCTCGAACTGCCCAGCCCCCGCCCCCGCATCATCCTCCAGCGTCAACGCCACCCGCCCATGATCGACGAAAGCCTCAATCCCCTCCCGCGTCATGGACGTAATCGTCTCCGGCCCGATCAGCCCCTCCACATACTTCACATCAGACACCGTCGGATCCTCAGGCGCCGTCATCGCCCACAAGCAGCTCTGCGGCGCGGCACCAGCCCCAGCCAGCTCATCCCAGCGCATCCCAGTGAAGACCTCTTTATACGTCCGGTACGCGATCTTGGCGTTAGCGATCGCCAGCCGCCCGGCAAGCCGCTGATCGCCACCGACCGCGCGCAGCGCCTCGTCGCCGACGGTGTCCAGCCGTGAGACGCAGAAGGAGGCGACTGAGAACATCCCCCGCAGAGAGCCACCGCTGTCGCGCAACCGTCTCAAGCCCCGCAGATACGCCTCAGCGGCCTGCCGGTGGCGAAAGACGGAGAACAGCAGGGTCACATCCACCCGCACACCGAGCGCCGTCGCTTCCTCGATAGCCGCCAGCCCCTGCACCGTGCCAGGGATCTTCACGCAGAAGCGCGGATGGTTCACCGCCTGGTGCAGCAGGACCGCCTCCTCGACCGTGGAGCGCACATCGTGCGCGAAGCGCGGGTCGACCTCCAGCGAGACCCAGGCATCGCGCGGCCCCGGCTCGGGGATGGCACCTTCCAGCGTCATACACGCCTGGCGGGCTCCCCGGATCGCGAGCTCCAGGTACGCCTGCTTCGTATCCGCTGTCCGACTCAGCACCTCGCGCTGCACCTGCCGGTGCTCCTCCCCACACTCCGCGATGGCGGTGCGCAGCATGGCGGGATCGGTAGTCAGCCCGCGCACACCCCGCCCCACCAGGTCGACCAGCCCGCCGTTCAGCAGGTCGCCGCGGCCGGCGCCGGCCAGCCAGGGGCTCTGGCCCAGCTCGGCCAGGTCGTGCAACGCGGTCTTCATCGCAACACCGCCTTTCCGCACTCCGGCTACCCCTTCGGGCCGGTCCCACACGGTGTCAGCCGCATGGCCCCCCGCACCTCCCCCGCGTGTCCGCCGCAGGTCCGCGTATCTGCGCCGCATCTGGCGCTGCGTGGCCGCGATGTCGCCCGGCGCGCCCCATCCGCCCCGTTTGACCCCAGCACCGCTGGGCACTGAAGCCCGCATGACCGGGCAGAACCTGGCGCGCAAGCTGCTCGCGGCGCATCTCGTGGACGGCGAGATGACGCCCGGGCGGGAGATCGCGCTGCGCGTGGACCAGACCCTCACGCAGGACGCCACCGGCACGCTCGTGATGCTGGAGCTGGAGGCGCTGCACCTCGACCGAGTCCGCACCGAGGTGTCGGTGCAGTACGTCGACCACAACCTGCTGCAGGCCGACGAGCGGAACATGGCCGACCACCTGTTCCTCCGCTCGGCCGCGCAGCGCTTCGGGCTGTGGTTCTCGCCGCCCGGCGGCGGCGTGTCGCACCCCGTGCACATGCAGCGCTTCGGCGTTCCCGGCAAGACACTGATCGGCTCGGACTCGCACACCTGTGCGGCCGGCTCGCTCGGCATGCTGGCCATCGGCGTGGGCGGCCTGGAGGTGGCCCTGGCCATGGCCGGGGAGCCGCTGTATCTGACCATGCCGCAGATCTGGGGCGTGCGGCTGACCGGCCGACTGCCGGACTGGGTCAGCGCCAAGGACGTGATCCTGGAGATGCTGCGCCGCCACGGCGTGAAAGGCGGCCTGCACCGGATCGTGGAGTACCACGGCCCCGGCGTCGAGACCCTGACCGCGATGGACCGGCACGTGATCGCCAACATGGGCGCCGAGCTCGGCGCGACCGCGACGGTGTTCCCGTCCGACGAGCGCGTCCGGGAGTTCCTGCGCGCCGAGGGCCGCGAGAACGCCTACGTGGAGCTCTCCGCCGATCCGGACGCCGGCTACGACGTCGAGGACGAGATCGACCTCGCCGCCCTGGAGCCGCTGATCGCCAAGCCCAGCTCCCCCGGCTCGGTAGTACCGGTCCGCGAGGTCGCCGGACAGGAGGTCAACCAGGCGGTGGTGGGCTCCTCAGCGAACCCGGGCCTGCGCGACTTCGCCGTCGTCGCGGCGATCCTGCGCGACCGCCACGTCCACCCGCAGGTATCGCTGGACGTCAACCCGACGTCCCGGCAGATCCTGGCCGACCTCACCCGGATCGGCGCCACCCTGGACCTGATCCGGGCCGGCGCGCGCCTGCACCAGACCGGCTGCCTCGGCTGCATCGGCATGGGCCAAGCCCCGGCGAAAGGCCGCAACAGCCTGCGCACCATGCCCCGCAACTTCCCCGGCCGCTCCGGCACCGCCGACGACCTGGTCTGGCTGTGCTCCCCGGAGACCGCGGCAGCGGCCGCGCTGACCGGCCGGATCACCGATCCCCGCGAGCTCGGCCTCCCCTACCCGAAGCTCGAGTTGCCCGAAACGTCCTCGGTCGACTCGGCGGTTCTGGAGTCCCCGCTCCCCCCGGGCCTCGCCCGAAAGGTCGAACTGGTCAAAGCCGAGAGCATCGGCACCCTCCCGACCCTGGACCCGCTCCCCGACGCGCTGCGGATCCCCGTGGCCCTCAAGGCCGGCGACAACGTCTCGACCGACGAGATCCTGCCGGCCGGAGCCGCGGCACTCCCCTACCGCAGCGACATCGCCAAGCTCGCACAGTTCGCCTTCACCCGCGTCGACCCGGACTACCCGAAGCGCGTCGCCGACATCGGCGACCACGCGGTGATCGGCGGTGACAACTACGGCCAGGGCTCCTCCCGAGAGCACGCAGCCCTGGCGCCGCGCTCACTAGGCCTGCGCGCCGTGATCGCGAAGTCATTCGCCCGGATCCACGCCTCGAACCTGGTCAACTTCGGCGTGCTGCCGCTGGAATTCACGGACGTGGCCGACTACGACGCTGTGCGGGCCGGCGACGAGCTGCTCCTCCAAGGGCTGCAAGACAGCTTGACCGAAGGCGGCGAACTGACAGTCCACAACGTCACGCAGGACACCGACTACCGCGTCCAGCACCGGCTATCCCCACGCCAGATCAAGACCATCCACGCCGGAGGCCGCATCGCCGAACACGCGGCTGCGAGTAACCCCACTGCTAGTGACCATGCCGCTAGTGACCAAGCCGCGAACAACCAAGCACAGGAGGCGGAACAGTGACGACGACCACCAGGCACGCCACCACCACCAGGCACGCCACCGAGCGCGAAGCCCGCAGCGTGGCCGAGGCGGCGCGCGACGCCGGCTGGCGCAAGCCCAGTTTCGCCAAAGAGCTGTTCCTAGGAAGATTTCGCCTCGACCTGGTCCACCCGCACCCGACCGCCTCTGAAGCCGACACCGTCAAGGGCGACGCGTTCCTGGCGAAGCTCGAGAACTTCCTCACCGAGCACGTCGATCCCGAAGCGATCGAGCGCGAGGCGAGGATCCCGGACGAGACCGTACGAGCCCTGATGGACCTCGGCGCCTTCGGGATGAAGATCGACGAACAGTACGGCGGCCTCGGCCTGAGCCAGGTCTCCTACAACAGAGCCCTGATGCTGGTCGGCTCGGTGAGCCCGGCGCTGGCCGCGATGCTGTCGGCGCACCAGTCCATCGGCGTGCCGCAGCCGTTGAAGCTGTTCGGCACCGAGGCGCAGAAGCGCGAGTTCCTGCCGCGCTGCGTGAAATGCGTGTCGGCGTTCCTGCTCACCGAGCCGGACGTGGGCTCGGATCCGGCGCGGCTGGCGGCCAGTGCCGTTCCGTCGCCCGACGGCACCGAGTACGTGCTGGACGGCGTGAAGCTGTGGACCACGAACGGCGTCGTCGCCGACCTGCTGGTGGTGATGGCACGGGTCCCGGAGAGCGAGGGCCACAAGGGCGGCATCTCAGCGTTCGTCGTCGACGCGGCGACACCGGGGATCACGGTCGAGCGCCGCAACGCGTTCATGGGCCTGCGCGGTATCGAGAACGGCCTCACGCGCTTGCACCAGGTCCGGGTGCCGGCCGCGAACCTCATCGGCGCCGAGGGTCAGGGCCTGAAGATCGCGCTGACCACGCTGAACACCGGCCGGCTGTCGCTGCCGGCGGCGTGTGTCGGGGCGGCGAAGTGGAGCGTGCGGACGGCGCGGCAGTGGTCGCGGACGCGCGTGCAGTGGGGCCGGCCGGTCGGCGAGCACGAGGCGGTGGCCTCGCAGCTGGCGTTCATGGCGGCCACGAGCTTCGGCCTGGAGGCGATGGTCGATCTCGCCTCGTTCATGGCCGACGAGGACCGCAACGACATCCGGATCGAGGCGGCGCTGGCGAAGCTCTACGGATCGGAGATGGGCTGGCGGATCGTCGACGACCTGGTCCAGATCCGCGGCGGCCGCGGCTACGAGACCGCGGCCTCGCTGCGGGCGCGCGGCGAGCGTCCGGCGCCGGTCGAGCAGGCGCTGCGGGACATGCGGATCAACCGCATCTTCGAGGGCTCCTCGGAGATCATGCGCCTGCTGATCGCGCGGGAGGCGGTGGACGTCCACCTGGAGGCGGCCGGCGATCTGGTCGACCCGGAAGCCGGCCCGGGCCGCAAGGCCGCCGCCGCGGGGCGCGCCCTGCTGTTCTACGGCCGCTGGCTGCCGACGCTGGTGACGGGACCGGGGATGCTGCCGACGGCGTATCGGCGCGAGTTCGGCCGGCTGGGCCGGCACCTGCGGTTCGTGGAGCGGCGGTCGAGGCGGCTGGCGCGGTCGCTGTTCGCGGCGATGGCCCGCTGGCAGGGACGGCTGGAGTACCGGCAGGTGTTCCTGGGCCGGACGGTCGACATCGGCGCCGAGCTGTTCGCGATCACGGCGGCCTGTGTCAGGGCTCAGATGCTCGCCGACCGGAACCCGTCCGAGGGCAAGGCCGCAGTGGCGCTCGCGGACGCGTTCTGCAAGCAGGCGCGGCTCCGGGTGGACGAGCTGTTCCGGCGGCTGTGGGAGAACACTGATGCCGTCGATCGGGCGCTGGCCAAGGACGTGCTGTCCGGCCGGCACACGTGGCAGGAGGCTGGTGTGCTCGACCTGGCACGGGCCGCCGACCTGCCGTGGATCGCCCAACCGGGAGCCGGCGAGTCCACCGTGGCTGACGTGCATCGGACCATCGCGTGAGGCTGCGGGCCCGCAGGTGAGGGGGGTTTCGGTTTAGCAGCTTGCCGAAATGGCTACACGGGGCCTTCCCGTAGGAAGGACATGCAATGGCTACATTCGGCATGCTCAGTACCTATCCGCCGGCGGCCTGCGGACTGGCGACGTTCAGCCAGGCGCTGCGGGATCACCTGCTCGCCGACGACCCGGAGTGCCAGGTCGGGGTGGTCCAGGTCCTCGACGGGCCGCAGCCGGTGAGCGAGCGCGCGGAAGTGGCCGCCGTCCTCGACGGCGAGGGGCACGGACTCGAGGCGGCGATCAAGGCCCTGAATCGCTGCGACACCGTCATCGTCCAGCACGAATACGGCATCTACGGCGGCCGGGACGGCGAGCGTGTCCTGGAGGTACTGGACGGTCTGCACAACCCGGTGATCGTGGTGCTGCACACGGTGCTCAACGAGCCGACTTCGCACCAGCGGGAGGTGCTGGAACGGATCGTGGAGCGGACGGACCGGGTGGTGGTGCTGTCCCGCACCGCCGGAACGCGGCTGACGAAGGTCTATGGGATACCCGCGGAGCGCGTCGCTGTGATCCCGCACGGCGCGCGCGTGGCTCCGGCCCCGCCCCGCCCGGGCCTCGGCCTGGGTTACGTCAAGCCGATGCGCCGGGGCCGGCCGACCATCCTCAGCTGGGGTCTGATCGGCCCCGGCAAGGGCATCGAGTGGGCCGTGGACGCCCTGGCCGAGCTGCGTGCGATGGGCGTGGAGGCCCGGTATCTGGTGGTCGGCCGCACGCATCCGAAGGTGCTCCAGCGGCAGGGCGAGGCGTATCGCGACACGCTGCGCCGCCGGACGATGGAGCGCGGCGTCGAGGACCTGGTCGAGTTCGACGCCGAATATGAGGGTGATCAGCGGCTGCACGAGATCATCGACGCCGCCGACGTGGTGCTGCTGCCGTATGACAGCCGGGAGCAGGTGACCTCCGGCGTGCTCATCGAGGCGGTGGCGGCGCGCCGGCCGATCGTGGCTACGGCGTTCCCGCACGCGGTGGAGCTGCTCGGCGACGGCGCCGGCGCCCTGGTGCCGCACCGGAACCCCGAGGCGATGGCGTGGGCGCTGCGGCAGGTGCTGACCGTGCCGGAGGTGGCGCAGGGCATGACGGCGCAGGCCGGCCTGATCGCACCGACGCTGGCCTGGTCAGCGGTGGCGCACCGGTACCGGAAGCTGGCCGACGACGTGGCGGCCGCGGCCCGGGTCGTCGCCTGAGCGCACCGCACCGGCGCTGGGCAAACAAGCCCCTGAGCAAACCGAACCCCCGAGCTGACCGAACCCCCGAGGCAAACGAGCCTCTGAGCAAGCAGCCTCAGCAAACAGCGGAAATTCTGTATAGCAATCACGCGTGCATGATCGCGGTGGCAGCGGGTAGGCGGCGGCCACCATGATCAGAAAACTGGCGCGTCCCATGCTCGCGGCGATGTTCATCGCCGGCGGATACAACACGCTGGTCGGACCCGAGCGGGTCGCGGCCAAGGCCGAGTCCCTGGTCGGGGCGATCACCGATCGGCTGCCCGGCGTGCCCAAGGACGTCGAGACGGCCGTTCGGCTGAACGGTGCCGTCCAGGTCCTCGCCGGCGCCTGCCTGGCCCTCGGCGTCGCGCCGCGGGCCAGCGCCGCGGCACTGGCCGGCACGCTGGTGCCGACCACATATGCCGGGCACCCGTTCTGGGAGGTGGAGGACCCTCAGGAGCGCGCCCAGCAGCGCATCCACTTCCTGAAGAACCTCTCGATGTTCGGCGGCCTGCTGTTCGCAGCGACGGATCGGAAGCGTCACCGCCGTCGCAAAAGCCACCACCAATGGTGCTCACAATGAAGTACGCACGATGAAACGGACATGAGTCGGGGCGCGCCATAGGCGCGCCCCGACGTCATCGTGGGTCACGGCTCCCGCTGGTGCCGCCGCCGACGCACCACATAGGTGGCGACGAAGGCGATCACCGAAGTCGCGGAGGCCGTGAGGCCCGCGATGCGGCCGCGCTTGTGGTCCCGTTTCCGGTTCCGCTTGCCGAACCGGGTGAGCTTCCCTTGAGCCCCACGGGCCTCGGTGCGGACCTCGTCCGCGGCGCTCTCCACCCGGTCCAGCACTTTGTGGCCGGCCGCACGGACGGCGTGGACGCCGTCATGGATGGTCTGGTTCATCTTGTTGCCCTCCCGGAATCCAGGTCGGCCATCTCACTCGTCGATGTACGTGGACCTGCCCCAGCCGGTGAATCCGGCCGCGACGCACAGGACCGAGCCGACGAGCGCGAACCACAGTCCGGTCTGCAGGCTGTGGTCGGACGCACCCTCGATCTGGATGATCACCAGGATCGACCCGACGATGCCGACCGCGCCGGCCAGCCGGGTCAGCCAGCCGCTCATGTCGGCCAGGCCGAGCACGGCGACCAGGCCCACCAGGATCGATGCGCCGCCGATCGACTGCACGATGTTGTCCGTGCTGCCGAACGTGTCCTGATACAGGGCCCGCCAGGACACGTGGGTGCCCTGCAGGTCGCGGGTCCAGTCCAGGAACGCCCCGACGACCAAGCCGGCGGCGCCCAGCACCGTCAGCAGGATCCGGGATGTGACGCCGGTGGGTCCGACCCGCGACGTCGTGTGATGCATGACCATCTTCTGTCACCTCCACGCGGCCCTTCGAACGCTGACGACTCGCCGCCGGCGTACCAGTGCCGCAGTTCTCGGTTGACCGGTTTGCCGGGAACGAAACGGGGTGACTGTGAGGGGATCGTCCGACGGCCCTTACCTTTCCAGGCTCTGGGCTTCCAGGCCCTCCACGTCCACCGGCGGCAGCTCCTTGATCTGGTCCTTGCTCAGCCGGACCGCTACGCCGTCGTCGTCGATGCCGATCACGTCGCGGATCGGGATGGCGACCCGCTTGCGGCCCCACAGGTGCCCCTCGTCCAGCAGCACGTGCGAGACCTCGCTCTCCGGGCGGACCACGACCAGGCCGCGCACCCGGCCGATCTCGCCGTCGACGGCGTGGACCCGCTCGCCGCGGCGGATGCTCACCTCGCCGACCGGGATGTGCTCCACGGTCGTGAGCTCGGGCTCCGGATCCACGCCCGGGGCGAGGCCGCTGAGCGCGGGACTCACCGCCAGGCCGTAGAAAGGCCAGGTCAGCACCCGGTCGCCGGGCCCGAACGCGGCGTGCTGCTCGGTCCCGGCCAGGAACCGGGTCTGCACCGCCGGTTCGAACTCCTCGAACCGCGCGCGGGTGCAGTTCAGGGCGATGCCTTCGGGGCCGGCCACCGCGATGTGGACGGGGACCAGCCGGGCCTGGGCGCCGTCGTCCGGGCGCACCACCAGGTGCGTCAGCTTCTCCGCGACCGGGTCCACGACGACGAACTCGACGTGGCCGCAGTCGTCGTCGGCGCACGTGACCGGGGCGCCTATCACGTATTCGACAGTGTCCTGCATCTCGTCCTGCATCTCGCATGCCTCCCAGCTCGTTGCGGGTACCACCTATTGCCGCCTCGGGAAACGGCAAACACCGCCGGGGGG
>JABFWL010000028.1 GCA_013362315.1 Catenulispora sp.
TCGATCTCGGGCAGGGCGACGACGCGTCGTGGAAGGTGCTCGCCGATCCCGAAGGCAACGAGTTCTGCGTTCTACGGCCGCGATGACAGGCGGGAGAGCCGGCAGGGCCGGGGCGGCAGCCTAGGCCGCCGCCTTCCCCTCCTTGACGTCGGAGGCGTAGACGGGCCGGTACTCCTGGCCGGACAGCTTCTGGATCGCCTCGATGACCTCGTCCGTGATGGCCCGGCGGACCAGGGCCGGCTTGGCGAGTGCCTTGGCGTCGGTCAGGTCCAGCGGTGCGCCGACGCGGATCGTCACCCGGCTCCAGCGGGGCAGTTTCTTGCCCGGCGGCTGGACTCGGTCGGTGCCGATGATGCCGATCGGGATGATCGGGGCTCCGGAGCGCAGGGCGATCTCGGCGATGCCGGTGCGGCCGCGGTAGAGCTTGCCGTCGGGGGAGCGGGTGCCTTCGGGGTAGATGCCGAACAGGCCGCCGCGTTCTAGGACGCCCACGGCCCCTTCCAGGGCGGCGGTGGTGGCGTTGCGGCTGCCGGAGCGGTCGACGCGGACGGCGCCGGCGAACCGGGCGTAGAAGTACTTGTTCCACAGGCCGCGCAGGCCGCCGGCGTCGAAGTACTCGGCCTTGGCGATGAAGGTCACGTGGCGGGGGACCACGATCGGGATGAAGAAGGAGTCCGAGAACGACAGGTGGTTCGCCGCCAGGATGGCGGCTCCTTCGGCGGGGATGTTCTCCAGACCCTCGACCCGGGGGCGGTACACGAGCTTCACGAGCGGTTCGACGACGAGCTTCGCCGCCTGGTACACGAACATCTGCGCGCTGACCTCATTCTTCTCTGGCCGCGGGTCGGGTGGGGACGCGGTGAACACTAGCGGATCGCCTCAGGGGGCGCGGTTGAGCCGCAGCAGGCCTTCCTGGACGATGGTGGCGACCAGGGTGCCCTCGCGGGTGAACAGCCGTCCGGTGGCCAGGCCGCGGGCGCCGGATGCCGAGGGTGAGGTCTGGTCGTACAGCAGCCACTGGTCGGCGCGGGCTGGGCGGTGGAACCAGATGGCGTGGTCCAGGGAGGCGATCTGCACCTCCTTGTGGGGCAGCAGCTTGTGCCGGATCAGTGTCGTGGACAGCAGTGTCAGGTCGGACACGTAGGCCAGGACGGCGGTGTGCAGGTGCGGGTCGTCCGGCAGCGGTGCCGAGGTGCGCAGCCATACCTGGCGCCGTTCCGGGCCGGTGTCCGGGACCCGGCGGATGTCGAACGCGGTCCAGCGCCGGTAGAGGAAGTTCCACAGGGCGTCCTCGCCGTCGTCGGCGGGGTCCGGGGGGATGGCCGGCAGCGTCTCGGGGTCGGGGGTGTCGGGCGGGGTGTCGGCGTGGTCCAGGCCGTCCTCGGGGATCTGGTAGGAGGCCGACATCACGAAGATGTTGCGGCCGTGCTGCCGGGCCACGACCCGGCGGGTGGAGAACGATCTTCCGGTGCGGGAGCGGTCCACCTCGTAGACGATCGGCGCGGCCGGGTCGCCGGGCAGCAGGAAGTAGCCGTGCAGTGAGTGCACGCTGCGGTCGGGCTCCACGGTCGCGGTCGCCGCCGTCAGGGCCTGCCCCAGCACTTGTCCGCCGAACACCCGCTGCACGTCGGTGTCGGGCGAGGCGCCGCGGAACAGGTCGTCCTCGATCCGTTCCAGGTCCAGCAGGTCCATGAGCGATTCGAACGTGGCCAAGGGGCGACTCCTCGCAGGGGCGGCGCCAAAAGGGTGGCGCGTGCGTCTTGATTTTAGGTACCGCCGGTCGCCGAACGGGTTGCGGCGCGGGGCGGCTATTCGGTGAGGTCGGTCACGGGCGGCCCGAACGACGGCAGGTGGTCGACGATCGGCTCGGGGTGGCTTGCTGTGGCGTTCTGTAAGCTGACGGTCGCAAGGATCAACAGTCGATGATGTGGTCGGACGGGAGTGGTGTGCAGTGGCCTACGACACTTCGGAGAAGGTGCCGTCGATGACGGTGACCTCCGAGAGTTTCCAGGCCGGGGACCGGCTGGCCCCCGAGCACGGCGGCGCGGGCTTCGGGGTGGAAGGCGGCCGGGACTTGTCGCCGCAGCTGTCCTGGGGGCCGCTGCCGGAGGGGACGAAGAGCGTCGCGGTGACGATGTTCGACCCCGACGCGCCCACCCCGTCCGGGTTCTGGCACTGGGGCCTGGCCGACCTGCCCGGCGACACCACCGAACTGCCCGCCGGCGCCGGCTCCGGCGACGGCGAGCTGCCCGGGAACGCCTTCCACGTGCGCAACGAGATCGGCGGCCAGCAGTACGTCGGCTTCGGGCCGCCGCCCGGCACCGGCCGGCACCGTTACATCTTCGCGGTCCACGCCCTGGACGTGGAGTCGATGCGGGACCTCGGCGCCACGCCGGACAGCACGCTCGCGGTGCTGCACTTCCTGATGCGCGGCCACACCCTGGCGCGCGGCACCATCGAGGGCTGGCAGAGCGCGGACGAGTAGGCGCCCGGCGCGGCGACCCCGGTCCCGGTCCCGGCGGCTGGTATGACGCGAATCGCAGACGGCTTCGACGGCCGGTCGGCACCCCTGCCGGCCGGCCGTTCGGCTGCCGTCGGTGCGGGCGGTGCCCACCGCCACGTCACCGCCACCGTTCCGGCCCGGGGGAGTGCGTCGGCGGCGCGGTCAGCGTCCGGAAGGTGATCCCGGCCCGCTGCAGTCGGGCGATGAGTGCCTCGCCCATGGCGGTGGCGGTCGTGAGCTGCCCGGCGGTGGCCGGCAGGTCGTCGAACGCCAGGCAGAGCGCTGACTCGGCCAGCATCTTCGCCGTCTCGGTGTAGCCGGGGTCGCCGCCCGCGACCTCGGTCACCAGCGTCCGGTCCCCGGCCTGAGCGTGGAACCGCAGCGTGAACCAGCTGCGGGCACGCCGCCGCTCGTCAGGGCCCTCGCCGGGTTTCACGAACCGGCTGACGGCTGTGCGCAGCGGCTTGATCTGGGCCGACACCGCCAGCGTGGTGAGTGCGGCCAGTGCGGCCAGCGCTACTGGCAGCCTGCGCACGGCCGCGTAGTGCCCGTACCGGAAGTCCGGGCCGTAGTCGTCCAAGGCCGCGGCGCTGCGCAACACGATCTGGGTGTCGATCACCGGCAGCGGTGCGATCCAGGCGTGGGCGACCCGGTCGTGCCGCGGCGGCCCGGCAAGGGTTCCGAACCGGCGACCGGCCGGCCGGGGCTGCGCGGCCCGCCGCGCTTTCGCGGCGCGCGCCATCGCGCCGGGTCGTGACATCGCGGTGGTGGCCGAGGCCAGGGTGCCGCCGGAGAAGCTGCCGTTGGAGCGGATGAAGCCCTGGATCCGTACCGGGCCGTCGGCCGGTGCCAGCTGGCGGATCGTGTAGAGGACGCCGAGGTCGGCGGGGATGCTGTCGAATCCGCAGGCGTGTACCAGCCGGGCTCCGGTCTCTACTGCGCGGGCGTGGTGCTTGAGATACATGGCGTCGACGAATTCCGGCTCGCCGGTGAGGTCGACGTAGTCGCATCCGGCGTCGGCGCAGGCCGCTACGAGCGGTTCGCCGTGGGTCAGGTAGGGGCCGACCGTCGTGATCACGACGCGGGTGCTGCCGGCCAGGTCCCGCAGCGCGGCCCGGTCGGCGGCGTCGACGGTGATCAGCGGCAGGTCCTTGAGGTGCGGGTGCTGAGCCGTCAGCTTGTCCCGGACGGTCCGCAGCTTCGTCTCCGAGCGGCCGGCCAGCGCCCAGCGGGTCGTGGCCGGGGCGTGCTCGGCGAGGTAGTCGGCGACCAGGGAGCCGGTGAATCCGGTGGCTCCGAACAGGACCAGGTCGTAGAGCTTCCCGGGGTCGGTCTGCGAGCTCTCGGGGTGCAGGGTTTCGGCCTGTGGAGTCTCGGCTTGCGGGGTTTCGGCGTCCGGGGTCGCGTCGCTCATAGCCGCCTTCTTACTACCGGTCGGTAACCTGTCGGTTCCCACCATAGGGCTTCCGGGCGGCCAGCGTCTGCCCCGCCACCAGCGCCCCGAGCGCCACCGCGAACCCGGCGGCCTGCGGCGCGGTGAGCGCCTGGTCCAGGACCACGAACCCGGCGATGGTCGCCACCATCGGGTTGGCCAGGCTCAGCAGCGACAGCGACGTCGGCGCCAGGCGTTCGATGCCGCGGAACCACAGGGTGTAGGCCGCGGCGGTTCCCACCACGCCGATGTAGGCGAAACCGGCGATGTTCTTCGCGGTCAGCGTCGCCGGCAGCCCTTCGGAGGCCAGCGTCATCGGCGCCAGCACCAGCCCGCCGAACACCAGCTGCCAGGCGGCCAGGGTCAGCGGCGTCGCCCCGGCCGGGCGGCCCCACCTGCGGCCCAGCACCACGGCCAGCGCCATCAGCGCGGTCGCGGTCAGCATCGCCGCGACGCCGAGCGCGTCGATGCGGGCCTTGGCGGTCAGCGTCATCAGCGCCACACCGCCGGTGCCGGCCACCGCCGCGCCCAGCACGGCGCGCGCCGGCGGCTGCCGCAGGATCAGGGTGCTGAACCCGGCCACGGCCAGCGGCTGCACCGAGCCGAGGGTGGCCGCGTCGCCGCCGGGCAGCCGGGAGGCGGCGAAGAACAGCAGGGGGAAGAAGGCGCCGAAGTTGAGCGTCCCGAGTACCGCGGTCTTCCACCACCAGTCGCCGCGCGGCAGGCGGCGCACGAACGCCAGCAGGATCAGCCCGGCGGGCAGGGCGCGCAGCGTGGCGGCGAGCATCGGGCGGTGCTCGGGCAGCAGGGTGGCGGTGACGACGTAGGTGGTGCCCCAGCTGGCCGGGGCGATAGCCGACAGCAGCAGGTCGCGGGCGCTGCCCGCAGTGCCCTTGGCTGGCGTCGGGGCCGGTGCCGGGGTGGCGGTCGGGCGAAGGGTGGTGGTGGCGGTCATCGAAGCTCTCCCCATGTCTTCCGCGCCAAAATCTCTTAACGTTGAGATTGTTAACACTGGCAGGAGATCACGCTATTCCGTTCAACGTCAAGTCTGTTAACGTTGAGATATGCCGCAGAGCAGTGCCGACACCCGCGCGGACGCCCCGACCGATGCCGCCGCCGATGCCGTGGACGCCATCATCGCGGCCTGGGGCCGGGAGCGCCCGGAGCTCGACGCCCGCCCGATGGGCATCATGGGCCGGATCAGCCGCGTGTCCCGGCTCCTGGACAAGGAGCTCAAGGACTTCTTCGCCGGCCACGGCCTGGAGTTCTGGGAGTTCGACGTCCTGGCCACGCTGCGCCGCTCCGGCCCGCCGTATGAACTGTCGGCCGGAGCACTGCTGAAGACCGCCATGGTCACCTCCGGCGCCATCACCAACCGCGTGGACCGCATGCAGGCCAAGGGCCTGCTGGAGCGGGTGCCCGCCCCCGAGGACCGCCGCAGCGTCCGCATCCGCCTCACCGCCCGTGGCCGGGAACTCGTCGACCGGCTGCTGCCGCTGCACCTGGCCAACGAGGAACGGCTGCTGGCCGCGCTGCCGCAGGACGACCGCGAAGCCCTCGCCGCACTGCTGCGCGCGCTCGCCACCGGCCTGGGCGACACCACCTTGGGATGAGTAAGAGCCGTTTGCGATAATGGGGCATGACCACTTGGCGGGAACGGTTCGAGGCCGGCGTCGACAAGAAGGTTCGCGACGCCGAGCAGTCCGGTGCGTTCGAAGACAACCCCCTGACCGGCAAGCCGCTGCCCGGCGACGGCCAGCCCTACCGCGAGGACTGGTGGCTCACCGAGCTCGTCGCCCGCGAACGCGTCGGCGTCCACGGCCTGCCGGTGCCGCTGGCCCTGCGCCGCGAGGCCCAGGACCTTCGCAAAGGCCTGATCGGCGAGCGCCCGGCCGCCACCGAGGCCGCGCTGCGCGCCGCGATCGCCGACTACGACGTCCGCGCCGACACCGCGCGGCGCACGCCGCAGAGCGGACCGTCGGTGGTGATCCCGCGCGTCGACGCCGACGAGGCCGTCGCGGCCTGGCGGGAACTGCGGCAGCGGTAGCACACCGGCACCGGTACTGACACTGACACTGACACTGACACTGACACCGGTACTGACATCGGCATCGGCATAGGCAATCGGCAACTGTCGCCGCGCTGATGCCGCCGGACCGCGACAATGAACCCGTGAGCACCTTCCTGAGCCCCGACGCCGAGTCCACCGGCCCCGCCGGGCCGCACACCGCCGTCACGGTCGTCTCCGGCACCGTCGCCACAGCCTCCGCGCCCGGCGGCTCCGGCCCCAACGCCGAGCAGGTCGCGTCGCTGTTCCTGCTCACCTACAAGCCCACCACCGCCTCGGCCTACGCCGTGGACATCAAGCAGTGGTTCGCCTGGTGCGCCCTGTTCGATGTCGACCCCTTCGACGCCGTACGCGCGCACGTGGACGCCTGGTCGGTGCACCTCGCCGACGACGGCAAAGCCCGCCCGGCCACCCTTGCCCGCAAGATCTCTGCGATCCGCAACTTCTACGCCTACGCCGTCGACTCCGGCTACACCGCCACCAGCCCGGTCCCGGCCAAGGACAAAGCCCTGCACCTGCCCAGGGTCTCCCGCAAGTCGCAGACCCTCGGCCCGGACCGCGAGGAGTCCGCCGCGCTGCTGCACGCCGCCGCCGCCCGCGGCACCCGCGACGAGGCCGTGATCGCGGTGCTGCTCTACCAGGGGTTGCGCGTCTCCGAACTCTGCGGCATCGACCTGGAAGACCTGTCCACCCAGCGCGGGCACCGCGTCGTGCGGCTGCGACGCAAAGGCGGGGAGGAACAGGACCAGGCCATGGCTCCGCCCGCCGCCGGCTGCCTGGACGCGTGGCTCGCCGAGCGCGCGCAGGCCACCGGAGCCGCCCCGACGGCCGGACCGGTGTTCACCGGACCGGACGGCGAGCGCCTGACCCGCTACCAGGTGGAATGGATCGTCGAGTGCTGCGCCGAAGCGGCGGGCATCGACAAACGGATCTCCCCGCACTCGCTGCGCCACGCCTGCACGACGATGCTGCTCGACGCCGGCGTCCCGCTGCGCGACATCCAGGTCTACATGGGCCACGCCAACTCGGCCACCACCGAACGCTACGACCTCGGGCGCCAGCACCTCGACAAGTCGCCGGCCTACGCCCTGGCGGGGGTCTTCGCCCGATGACCAGTCCCGCAAAGGCCACCGCACAGGCCACCGGCAGCGAATTCGAGGCCGTCGTCGCGCGCCTGCGCAGCGCGGGCTGCGTTTTCGCCGAGGACGAAGCCCGGCTTCTCATCGAGGCCAGTGGCACCAGATCGCTGGACGACCTGGTGACACGCCGCTGCGAGGGCGAGCCGCTGGAACACGTCGTCGGGTGGGCAGAGTTCTGCGGGCTGCGGATCGCCGTCGGGCCGGGGGTGTTCGTGCCGCGGCGGCGCTCGGAACTCCTGGTCGAAACGGCGCTCGCGGTGGGCGGGAATGCTGCCGTGGTGCTCGACCTGTGCTGCGGTGTGGCGCCGTTCGCGACCGCGCTGGCGGCGCGGCTGCCTTACGCCGAGGTGCACGCCGCCGACATCGATCCGGCTCAGACCGCCTACGCTCGACATAATCTTGCGGTATACGGCGATCGAGCCCACGTCTACGACGGTGACCTCTACGCGGCGCTGCCGAGCACGCTGCGCGGCGGCGTGGACCTGCTCGTCGTGAACGCGCCCTACGTGCCGACCTCGGCCATCGCCACTCTGCCCGCCGAAGCCCGCGTCTACGAACCCGTAGCCAGCCTGGACGGCGGTGCCGACGGCCTGGCCCTGCACCGCCGGATCGCCGCAGGCGCCCCGGACTGGCTCGCGCCCGGCGGACACCTGCTGATCGAGTGCACCGAGCGGCAGGCCCCTGTCATGGGAGAGACATTCCTGGCCGCCGGACTGAACGCACGGATCGTCGCGGACGACGACCTCGACGCCACCGTAGTCGTCGGCACTGTGATGAGCACCGGGATCGGCACCGGGACGGACACTGTGATAGGTACACGAGCATGATCGCTCTCGTCACCGGCGCGAACCGCGGCCTCGGCCGGGAGACCGCCCGCCAGCTCGCCGCCGCCGGCCACACCGTGCTCGTCGGCGCCCGCTCCGAAACCGCGGCGGCCGAGACCGCCGCCGTGCTCGGCGAGCAGGCCGTGGCGATCCGGCTCGATGTGACCAGCACCGCCGACATCGACGACGCCGCCGCCGAGATCGAGCGCCGGTTCGGCCACCTGGACGTGCTGGTCAACAACGCCGCGATCCACTACGACACCTGGCAGCGCGTCGACACCGCCGACCTGGCGGTGGTCCGCGAGGCGGCCGAGACCAACGTGCTGGGGCCGTGGCAGCTCACGAAGACGCTGCTGCCGCTGCTGCGGCGCGGCAGCCACCAGCGGATCGTGAACGTGTCCAGCCAGGCCGGTGCGCTGGCGAGCATCGGCGGCGGCACCCCCGCCTACAGCCTGACCAAGGCCGCTCTCAACGCGCTGACGCTCATGTTCGCCGCCGAACTGCGCCCCGAGGGCATCCTGGTCAACGCGGTGTGCCCGGGATGGGTCGCCACGGACATGGGCGGACCCGGCGGGCGGCCGGTCCGCGACGGCGCGGCCGGGATCGTGTGGGCCGCCACCCTGCCCGATGACGGACCGACCGGTGGGTTCTTCCGCGATGGGCGCCCGGTGCCCTGGTAGGGTCCGACGGCATTTGCCAGAGCTCTGCGAGCTGCCAAGGGGGAGCGGAAACGATGCCAGCCACGACACCGTCCGGAATGCCGGACACCGACCCGGGCCAGGACCTGCTGCGACTGCTCGCGGACCGCCCCGACGTCGCACACGACCTGGACCTGGTCGCCGACTTCGACATCACCCGGCGGGACCCGGTGGAGAACCTGTCCATCCCGGCCGGGCTGCCGCTGACCGTCATCGCCGGCGACGCCTCAGGCGGCAGCTACTACCTGGTCGGTGACGAGCCCGCGGCCCGCCGCCCGGTGCTGTATGCCGACAGCGAGGGCGGCGCGAGCCTGATCGCCGCAGACCTGGCCGAGGCGGTCGCCATCTTCATCGCCCTGGCCTGGTGGCGGGACGCCACCGGCGGAACCGACCTGGCAGAGCTTGAAGCCGAAATACGAGAGAACGAGCCGGACATCGACGAACTGCGCGACCGGCTGCTCGCCGCGACCGGCGTGCCGGCGATCAGCCCCGAGCAGGCCCGCGAACTGCTGCTCGCCGCAGCCGCCCGGACCGCACCGGACTTCGTGCCGATCGCCGACTTCGACGGCGCGTCGCCGTACGAGCTGCTGTTCACACCCAGCGCACAAGCCTGAGCCCGACAGAGAACACAACAGACGACGGCACAGAACAGAAGACAGCCCAGCACAGAAGACAGCCCAGCACACAGCGACAGGCCCGCCCAGATGATTCTGGGCGGGCCTGTCGCTGCTGCTCAGGTGCTGGGGCCTTGAGCGAGTTCGGGGTTCAGGTTCAGCGGACCTTGCGAGCCTTCTTGGCCAGCCGCGCGAGGCGGTCCTCGGAGGCCTGCTTACGCAGATCGGCGAGCCGGGCGTTGGCGACGGCGGTCAGTTCGTAGTTCGAGGCGAAGTTCATCGTTGACTCCTTGGATCCTTATGATCGTATCAGCGTTACGCCTTAAATTATAAGGTAAAAAGCGCTCAGAGTCCAACTGATTAAAGGTTGCGCCCCGGTGGAGGCCTGGCAACCGACGGTGCGCCGCTAGGCGTCGCGCCGGTTCGTCAGCCAGAACCCGACGGCCAGCGCCACCGCCGCGTAGAGCGCGAACACCCCGAAGCCGGTCCAGGCCGTGAAGCGGAAACACCACCATCGCCAGCATGCCCAGGACGAAGCCGGTCATCGTCGAGGAGGCGACGTCGCCGGTCCGCAGGTCCTGCACGCCGCTGTTGGTGCTGACGGTGCCGACCGCCACCAGCACCGACACGCCGACCGTGGCGACCAGCGCCACGATCAGGGTCCAGAACGTGGCGCGCACCGAGCGGATCTTCGTCCACTCCGAGCGCAGGGCGCCGCCGAAGGTGGCCCGCACCGGTCCGATCGGCGCGGTCATCCCGCCGGGCGCCGGCGCCGCGCCGCTGAAGGGGTGGGTCGCGGTGGTCATGGCGGTCAGGCTCCGATCAGCTGGTTGCGGTCGGCGGTGTCGTCGTTCTGGCCGTGGCCGTATTAGCCGTTGCCCTCGACGCTACGGAACCGCAGGTCCCGCGCGCTTCGGCCGCAGGTCGCCGATTCCGGCACCGCGGGTCATCCCGCAGCCGGAGCCCGGCGCCTTACTTTCGGCGGACCGCGGATCATCCCCGCGGCGGTCCGGTCCAGGTCCGGTGGAGTCCGGCGGTGTCCGGTGCGGTGTCAGCGCTCGATGATCTTCGGCTACTCTGATCCACACGTGTGATCGGTGCGACATGCCACCGCCGTGCAACGCCGAAAGGGGAGGGCGCGTATGACCCAGGAACTGTCGGGCATCGGGCCGCTGGGCAAGGACAGCGGCGCGCCGCTGCCGGAATGGGACGCTCCGGAGATCGACCGCACCAAGGCCCACCCGGCGCGCATCTACGACTACCTGCTCGGCGGCAAGGACAACTTCGACGTCGACCGCGACGCCGCCGAGCTCGCCCTGGCCAAGATGCCGGAGCTGCGCGCCATGGCGCGCGCCAACCGTGCCTTCCTCGGCCGGGCCGTCCGCCACCTCGCCGAGGCCGGCATCACCCAGTTCCTGGACATCGGCACCGGCATTCCCGGGCCTGGCAACACCGGCGAGATCGCCCGCGCGGTGCATCCGCAGGCACGCGTCGTCTATGTCGACTACGACCCGATCGTCTCGGCGCACTCCCGCGCTCTGCTGTCCGCCGCCGACCCGGCCCTGTCCGCGGTGGTTCAGGCCGATGTGCGGGAGCCGAAGACGATCCTGGAAAGCGGCGCCGTCCACTCCGTCCTGGACTTCGAGCGGCCGATCGCCGTGTTGCTGGTCGCCCTGCTGCACTTCGTCTCCGACGAGGAGGACGCCCACGGTCTGGCCGCCCAGTTCGTCGACGCCCTGGCCCCTGGCAGCGCCCTGGTGGTGTCGCACGCCTCGGAGGGTCACGAGGTCGGCAAGTTCGGTGCCGCGCGAGAAGGCTGGAACAACGCCACGTCCCGGCTGGTGCTGCGGGACCGTGCCGAGATCGAGGCGTTCTTCACCGGCACCGAACTGCTCGACCCGGGCGTGACGATCATCCCGGCGTGGCGTCCCGACCGGGAGCTGACCGCGGAGGACCTGGCGCTGGACTACGGGCACGCCGGAGTCGGGATCAAGCCGTAGGGCTCGACCCCGGCTCGTCGGCGAGTTGATTCAGACGCGCAGCCCGGTCTCAACCCGGGCTTACGCCGCGCGTTGCAGCTCCGCCAGGACGGCCTGCCGCAGCTCGGGCAGCTCCACGCCTTCCTCGGTCAGGATCCGGGCGGCCAGGCCCTGACCTTCGCGCAGCATTCCCAGCAGGATGTGCTCGGTGCCGATGTAGTCGCACTTGAGCTTCAGCGCTTCGCGCAGTGACAGCTCCAGCACCTTCTTGGCCCGCGGGGTGAAGGGGATGTGGCCGCGCGGCGCTCCCTGGCGCCGCTGCTCCTGGCGCTGGCGCCGGCGCCACCACGGACCGGTGTCCATCTCGCTGCGCGGCCCGTGGTCCAGCACCCCCGGCCCGAACGACTCCTCGACCGCGGCCCGCACCGCGTCCAGATCGATCCCGATCGTGCGCAGCGCCGCCTTGTCCTTCTCGGCCAGGTCCGACACCGGCTCCTGCTCGATCCGCTCGATGGCGGCGATGACCCCGGCATGGGAGACGCCGGCGCCGGTCAGCACCCTGGCGGCGACCTCGTCCGGCTGGCGCACCAGCCCCAGCAGCAGATGCTCGGTGCCGATGTGCCGGTGCCCGAGGAACCGGGCCGCGTCCTGGGAGACGACCACTGTGGCCCGCGCGCCGGCCGTGAACCGTTCGAACATCACAACTCCCGTTCGGCAGCCGGCGGCGAGGCGTCCCGTCCCCGGCCGGAATGCTTCTTGTGGACAGCCTGCTTACTCACCCCGAGCTCGTCGGCGATCTCCTGCCACGACCAGCCTTTGGCCCGGGCATGGGTCACCTGGAGCGTCTCCAGGGTCTCCAGCAGCCGGCCCAGCGCGGCGACGGCACGCAGCCCCTCGCGCGGGTCGGTGCCCGCCGCGGCGGCCGCCAGATCTGTGGCTGTTGAATCTGTCGCTTCGGACATGCTGTCAATGTAAGTTGACGAACCGGTGCGTGTCAACTCTGGTTGACGATCGGGGGTGAACTCCGGCCACGGTTGAACCGTGAAAACGGCACAAAAAGGCGGCTCGCAGGCTACTTCCTGATCGAAGACCGATCAGGCACCGGGGACGACCGGTGAGCCTGCGAGCCGGGTGACTATCGGAGATTAGCCCGCCGCCCCGGACCTGCCGGGTGAGGCCTTCCGGCCTCCTTGCGGGCGGGGCGGCTAGCTGACAGCCACCTCACGCGTCCTGGTACTACTCAATTCAGGATCACCTCCTTTCAGTGTGCGATCACGATAGGCAGGTCATCCCGGCGAGCGCAATGGATTTCCGCGCTTGGTCTCACAACAGCCTTACGGCAGCCGCAAACGCACAGCTCAGACGCCGGCGGTGACCTTCCCGTCGAGCCGCCCGGCGAGTTCCCGGGCCTTGGCGTCGGCGGCGGCCAACGCGGCGGCGCGCGAGGCCTCGGCCAGCGGCTTCAGCTCCGCCATCTGCGGCACCGTGTAGGCGAGGGTCAGCTCGATGGTGATGAACTCCGGCGTGACGCCCAGGTGCTCGGTGAAGACGGCGCCCAGGTAGTTCTTGACGTACTCCATCCCCTCGCGCGGCGTGCCGGGCTCGTAGGAGCCGCCGCGGGAAGCCACGATCACCACCGGCTTGCCGGACAGGGACTGGGTGCCCTCGCCCATGGTGCGCCCGCCCAGGATCAGGTGGTCGATCCAGGCCTTGAGCGAGGAGGCGACACCGAAGTTGTACATCGGCGCGCCGATCAGGATCACGTCGGCGTCCTCGGCCTGCTCGATCAGCGCCAGCCGGGCCGCGTGCGCGCCGGCCTGCTCCGGAGTGTGGGACGACGGGTCGGCGAACGCCGCCGAGACGGTCAGCGCGTCCATGTGCGGCAGCGGCTCGGCGGCCAGATCGCGGTGCACGACCTGGCCATCCGGGTGCGCGGCACGCCAGGCGTCGGCGAAGGCGGCGGTGACGCGCCGGGAGGAGCTGGCCTCGCCGGGATACAGGGAGGCGTCGATATGCAGCAGGGTCGCCATGGGACAGAGCTCCTTCGAGAGGGGGCACGCTTCATGTGGGTTACTCTTTGTGCGTGACCCCATGATGAATTACTGGACGAAGGTCTACAAAAGGCACACCGATGTGCCACGGGGCACACGGATGTACGTGTCCAGGTCAGCGGCGGACCTGGGCCGCAACGGGCAGGAACGGGAGAGGCACACCGATGACCGACAGGACAGGGCTGACCGAGACGACGCAGCCCCAGGGGCGGTTCACGACCCTGAAGCCGCCGCCGGTGTGCGGGGAACACGGTGCGGACAACCAGCTGATGCGCGACCTGCTCGGCCGCATCGGCGACAAATGGAGCCTGATGATCATCGGCAGCCTGTCCGAGGGCCCGCTGCGCTTCAGCGCCATCCAGCAGGCGATCGGCGGCATCTCCCAGCGCATGCTCACCCTGAACCTGCGCCAGCTGGAACGCGACGGCCTGATCACCCGCACCGTCTACGCCGAGGTGCCGCCGCGCGTCGAATACCAGCTCACCACCCTCGGCGCAGACCTGCTCGAGCCGGCCCTGGGCCTGGTGAACTGGGCCGCGGACAACATCGCCCGGGTACGGACCAACCGCGACGCCTACGACGCCGAACACGGCAGCTGACCGCCCGAAGGCCCGAACCGAGCCGCGCGCCGGGCCCCACCGCCTTCTCGCCGTACTCCTGACTTCTGCCGTACTCCCGCCGTACTTCCTCCTACACCGCCGAGTTGGGCACTACCGGCCGAGAGGGCATAATCACCACAACGTGACCGCCTATCCGGCGCTCTCTCGCATCATGACCAGCACCTGACATAAATCGGCAAACCGTTCATACTCCTAGGACCCTCACCTATCCGAAGGAGGTGCCAGTGGCCATCGTTCGTGCCTTAGCCGCGCTCATCACCGCCTACATCCCTGTGCGGCTCGCCTGTACCGCGATCTTCTACTGCCGCGAGCAGGCATCCCCCCGCGAACACGGCCGCTGGTCCCGCATCGCCGACTGGATCACCCGCCACCCGAACCTGTTCCCGGCCGGGCGCCGGTTCCTGATCACCCCCGCCGCCCTGTGCCTGCTGAGCGTCACGGGATGTGGGGCGGCTCGCCTGCTGCTTTAGCGGACTCCGCTGTAGAGGACTCGGCTCGGGAAGCTTCTGCTCTGGACGCCCCCTCGACCAGCACGTCCCCGCCGGCGGTGCGGTAGTACAGCACCGACCTGCCTGCCCGCCGGCGCCGCACCAGAGCGGCATCCAGCAGGATCCGCAGATGCCGCCCGACCGAGCCCAGCGGCTGATCCGTCAGCGCGACCAGCTGCGTGGTGCTCTTCGGCGCGTCGAGCAGCAGCAGGATCAGCGCCCGGTTCCGCCCCAGCAGCCGGGCCAGCGGCGCCGGCAGCGCCGTCGCGCCGACGTCGGCCAGCGCGCCGGAGCAGGGATAGACGATCGCGAAGTCCGGCCCGTCGTCCCACGCCACCCAGCCGCGCGCCGGCGTGACCGGGACGAGGAGCAGGCGGCCGGAGATGGTCTTCGGCGGGAAGTCGTGGACGTTGATCTGCAGCCGTCCATCGCCCAGCCAGCGCATCCCCGGGCGCATCTCGTTCAGCGCCGCCGCCCAGCCGCTGCGGCTGAGCCGCGCCGTGCGGGCCACGATGTCGGCCTCGATGATCCGGCGCCGCCGCTCCCAGTCCGGCAGCACCGTCTCGACCCACACCCAGGCAAGGACGTCGGCCAGGCGCCCGGCGATGTCGATGTCCAAGAACTCCGTCGGCAGCGCCGCGCCGCAGGACACGACCAGGTTCGCGCGGGCGCGCTCCGGCGGGGTCGCGCGGATCCGCTGGAGTTCCTGCTCGAAGGGCTGGGTCTCCACGGCCGGAACCGGGGTGAGCAGGTCGGCGATCCAGTGCGTCCGCATGCCCGACGCCGCGTCGAGCAGCGGCCCGGTCAGCGGATCAGCGGCGATCATGGCGCGGTAGGCGGGGCGGTGCGTGGCCAGCCACGACTGCTCGGCCGGATGCGCCGCCGTGTTCCGGTAGAGGGTCTGCAAGCAGGCGAAGGTCTCAGCCAGCGGCGACACCACGAACCGGCCGTTGGCCAGCGTGTCCGTGTCGACTTGCCAGAACCCCATGTTTCGCCTCCTTGCGAAACAATAACTCCTGCATCCCGCCCCTGCCGAAACTCCAAGGCATGCGAACTTACAGACAGCTCTTCGCGGTGGCGGAGTACCGGATGCTGTTCCTCACGAGCCTGTCCCAGACAGCGGCACAGACCGTCAGCGGCCTGGCGCTCGCCACGTTGATCTTCGCCGCGACCGGTTCGCCGCTGCTGTCCGCGCTCAGCATGTTCGGCCCCAGCCTCGCGCAGGTCGTCGGCGCGACCGCGCTGATGTCGGCGGCCGACCGGCTCGCGCCGCGCGCGGCACTGTCCGGCTTGGCGCTGCTGTTCTCGCTGGCCACCGCCACGCAGGCGATCCCCCGGCTGCCGGTGGCGGCCTCGTTCGGGATCCTGCTGGTGATGGGCACCCTGGCCTCCGTCGGCGGGGGAGTGCGCTACGGCCTGCTCAACGAGATCGTTCCGAAGGAGGGCTATCTGCTGGGCCGGTCGGTGCTCAACATGGCTGTGGGCCTGATGCAGATCTGTGGCTACGGACTCGGCGGCCTGCTGGTCACCGCGCTGACGCCGCGCGTGACACTGCTCGTCGGGGCAGGTCTTTACCTCGCGGCGGCCGCGACGGCGCGTCTGGGCTTGAGCCGCCGCCCGCCCCGCGCCTCAGGCCGCGCTTCGGTGCGGCAGACGTGGCGCAACAACGCTTTCCTGTGGTCCTCGGTGCCGCGCCGCTACGTGTTCCTCGCCCTGTGGGTTCCGAACGGTCTGATCGTGGGCTGCGAATCGCTGTTCGTCTCCTACTCGCCGCGCCACGCCGGCGTCCTGTTCGCCTTCGCCGCCTTCGGCATGCTGCTCGGCGACATCACCGCCGGACGCTTCCTGCCGGCCCGCTGGCGCGCGGTCCTCGGCCCGCCGCTGCGCCTGCTGCTCGCCGTCCCGTATCTGGCGTTCGTCTTCGCGCCGTCGCCGGCCGTCGCCGCCGCCGTCGTCATGCTCGCCTCGATCGGGTTCTCCGCGACCCTGCTGCTCCAGGAGAACCTCATGTCCCTGACCCCGGAGGAGCTGAGCGGGCAGGCGCTCGGCCTGCACTCCTCCGGCATGCTGACGATGCAGGGCGTCGGCGCGGTGGTCGCCGGCCTGGTGGCGCAGTGGTCCTCGCCGGCCACGGCCATGGCGGTGATGGCGGTGCTGTCGATCACCGTGACGGTGCTGCTGGCGCCGGGGCTGCGGCCCGCACGCCTGGCCCCGCCGGCTACACCGTCTGACTACGGTCTGACCACACCGCCTGTGCACGCGGTCTGACTATGCGGTCTGGCTATGCGGTCTGACTATGCGGTCTGAGCGACCGACAGCCGCTGCCGCGGATGTGCGCCGGACTCCAACTCGTCCACGAAAGCCGTCGCATAGTCCTCGGCACTGATGCTGGCGGCCCCCGGCAGCAGGTCGTCGCCGACACCGAGACGGTAGCTGCCGGTGCGCTCCCCGGGGCCGACCTGCGGAGCCGGGGAGATGTAGGTCCACATCGGCAAGCTGGCGGCGTTGGCCCGCAACGAGTCCAGGACATCGGCGTGCGCCAGCGCCTCAGGCTGATAGGGCGGCGGGAACCCGGGGGAGTCGACCAGGCGGACGCCGGGCGCGACCCGCAGCGAGCCGGCGCCGCCGACGATCACGGTGCGCGGGCTGCCGCCGGCCTCGACCCCGGCCAGGAAATCCTCGTAGAGGGACACGAACGGGGTTCGGGGATCGCTGCCGTCACGCGGCGGCACCAGCGCCGCGGCCACCACGTCGGCGCCCTTGACCAGCTCGGCGACCCGCTCCCGGTCCCGGGCGTCGCCGACCACGGGGATGATCTGGCCAGCGTCGCGGTCGCCGTCGCCGTCGCCGGGTGCGGCTCCGGTGGTCGCGGGCAGCTCGCCGGAACGGGACACGGCGGTGACGCGGTGGCCGCGGGCGGCGGCCTCGGCGGCGATACGCGAGCCGACCATGCCGGTGGCGCCGAACAGGACGATGTCCATCGTGGTCCTCCTTGCCGGTCGCCGGGACGGGCTCCGGCGAATCACTGGGCGATTACTGGGCGAATCGCTGGGCGAGTCACCTGGTGATCACTTCCGATTCGACACCGGACCGGCGGCGACGGCGCGCTGGTGCGGGCAATCGGCGGAACACCCGTCCACGATACGACCGCCCTCACTCCACACCCTTACCCTTCCGCCCCCGCCCCGCCACCGGCACAGGCACAGGCACAGACCGGAACTGCCGGTATCAGCCTTCGACGATCATCCGCTAGGGTGAGCGCCACCAGTGGAGGAAGGGCAGCGCGATGACAAAGCGGCACCGGGAGCACCTGGGCCAGGAACCCGCCCCGCTCCTGCCGGGCTGGCTTCCTCCGGAGATCGACCAGACCAAGCCGCATCCCGCCCGCATGTATGACTACATGCTCGGTGGTAAGAACCACTTCGCAGTCGACCGTGAAGCCGCCGAGGTGGTCCTCGCCGCCGCCCCGACCGCCCGCGCCATGGTCCGGGAGAACCGCGCCTTCCTCGGCCGCGCCGTCCGGTACCTGGCCGAGGCCGGCATCACCCAGTTCCTGGACATCGGCACCGGCCTGCCCGGCGCCGGCAACACCGGCGAGGTCGCCCGCGCCGTCAACCCCCAGACCCGCGTCGCCTACGTCGACTACGACCCGATCGTCGCCGTCCACTCCCGCGCGCTGCTCGCCGGCGACGAGAGCCGCACCGCCGTCGTCCTGGCCGACGTCCGCGACCCGGCCGGCATCCTGGAACACCCCGACATCCGCGCCCTGCTCGACTTCGACCGGCCCATCGCCGTCCTGATGGTCGCCCTGCTGCACTTCGTCGCCTTCGACGAGGACGTCGCCGGCATCGCCGCCGCCTTCCGCGACGCCCTCGCCCCCGGCAGCGCCCTGGTCATCTCGCACGGCACCGACGGCGGCCAGCCCGAGGTCTCCGCCGCCGCCCGCAAAGGCTGGGACAAGGCCACCTCCCAGATCGTCGTCCGCGACCGCGCCGAGATCACCGCCCTGTTCGGAGACTTCGACCTCGTGCCCCCGGGCGTGGTGCAGCTGCCGCAGTGGCGCCCGGACGGCCCCGTGCGCGAGGACTGGGAGACGATCTGGCTGGACGGCGGCGTAGCCGTCAAACGGTGAGCGGCTCCACTCCCTGACCTGCCCTCATCGCCGACGCCCGCCGCCGCTACGCCCGGCCCGAGGCCTTCTGCGTCCGCCGGGCCACCGAGTCGATGACCACCGCGGCCAGCAGCACCGCGCCGGTGATCATGTACTGGATGCTGTTGGACAGGCCCTGGATGTTCATCCCGGACTGGATCGAGCCGATGACCAGCGCACCGAGCAGCGCCGACCAGGTCTTGCCGCGGCCGCCGAACAGGCTGGTGCCGCCGATGACCGCGGCCGCGATCGCGTTCATCAGCAGGTTGCCGCCGCCGGAGGTCTGGGAGGCCGACTCGATCTGCCCGGCCAGGAACAGCCCGCCCACCGCGGCCATGAACCCGGAAATGGTGAACACGGTGATCCGGACGAACGGGACGCTGACACCGGCCCGGCGCGCCGCCTCGATGCTGCCGCCGACGGCGAACACGCGGCGCCCGTAGACGGTGCGGCGCAGGACGAAGTCGCCGACCACGATGAAGATCAGGAAGATCAGCGGCGCCAACGGCAGGCCCTTGTACTGGTTGAACACGTAGGCGATGCCGAAGGCGACGATCGCCAGCACGATCGTGCGCGCCACGACCTCCCCGACCGGCTGCGCCGGCACACCGGCCCGGACCCGCCGCGCGCGCCCGAGCCAGGCGACGATCGCGTAGAGCACCACCGCGACGGCGGCCACGCCGTAGGCGGCGGCGACCTGGCCGTAGAAGGTGTTGTAGAGCTTGGCGACGATGCCGTCGTTGGGCAGGTTCACGGTGCCGTTGGCGCCCAGGATGTTCAGCATCAGGCCGTTCCAGAACAGGTTGCCGGCCAGCGTGACGACGAACGCCGGCACCCCGATCTTGGCGAAGAAGAAACCCTGGATCAACCCGGTACCCGCGCCGGTGGCCAGCGCCAGCAGCAACGCCAGCCACTCGTTGACGCCGTTGGTGACGCTGACCACCGCGAACACCGCGGCGGCCAGGCCGGACACCGAGCCCACGGACAGGTCGATCTCGCCCAGCAGCAGCACGAACACCACACCGAGCGCGATCATGCCGGTGCCGACGATCTGCTGGGACAGGTTGGACAGGTTCTGCGCGGACAGGAAGGTGGAGTTCAGCGCCCAGAACGCGATCCAGATGATGATCAGCGCCACGATCACCGGCAGCGAGCCGAGCTCGCCGCCCCTGACCCGGCGCATGAACTCGGCCCCGTATCCGGACAGGCCGCTCTGGCGTTGCAGCAGGCGCGGGTCGGCGGCCGAGCCGGCCGCCGGCACCATCGTCTCGATCGTCTCCAGCTCGGCCTCGGCCTGGAAGGCGCTGGCGCCGGTGCCGGCCGTGTCGTCGCCGGGGGCGCCGGACGCCGGCTGGCCGGGGGCGTTCCGGTCGGCGCCGGGCTCGTCCGGAAAGGGGTGGGGGTTCTGGCTCATCGGGTCCTCTGTCCTTCCGCCGTCGCTAGTGGGAGCCGAAGTCGGCGTCGAATCCGGTGTCGAAGCCGGTTCCGTCCCCCGGCGCGCCGCCGTGCCGGGCCGCGCGCCGCGTCACGGCGTTGTCCGTGGCCCCGGTGATCGCCGAGATGATCTCCTGCTGGTTGGTCCGCTTCGCGTCGTAGAACCCGTTGTTGCGCCCCAGCCGCAGCACCGCCACGGTGTCGGCGACGGCCATCACGTCCACCATGTTGTGGCTGATCAGGATCACCCCCAGGCCGCGGTGCCGCAGCCGCTCGACCAGGTCGAGCACCTGCGCGGTCTGCTCCACGCCGAGCGCGGCGGTGGGCTCGTCGAGCATCACCACCTTGGGGTCGCCGATCAGCGAGCGGGCGATGGCCACGGTCTGGCGCTGGCCGCCGGACAGCGAGGCGACCGGGATCCGGACGCTCGGGATGCGGATCGACAGCGTGTCGAGCAGTTCCCGGGAGCGGCCCTCCATGGAGATCTCGTCCAGGATCCCGCCGGAGGAGATCTCCGAACCCAGGAACAGGTTGCCGACGACGTCGAGGTTGTCGGCCAGGGCCAGGTCCTGGTAGACGGTGGCGATGCCGATCTTCTGGGCGTCGTGCGGCCCGCGGATCGTCACCGGCCGGCCCTGCCACACGATGTGGCCCTCGTCCGGGCTGTTCACCCCGGAGATGGTCTTCACCAGCGTGGACTTGCCGGCGCCGTTGTCCCCGACCAGCGCCACCACCTCGCCGGGGTGCACAGCGAGGTCGACGCCGGTGAGCGCCTGCACGGCGCCGAACCGTTTGGACACGCCGCTCAGTTCGAGCACCGGGGCGCTGGTCGAATCGGGCATGGGGTCCTCCGCGTCGCGTCGGGATGGTGCGGTGTGCGATGCCGGCCGGGTCGGCCGGCGGTGCCGGGATCGGACCGCCGGTCGGAGCCGATGATCAGGTGCTGCCGATCAGCAGGTGATGCCGATCTGGGCCGCGGTGTACAGGCCGCCCTTGACGACGGTCTGACACATGTTGGTCTTGTCGACCACGATCGGAGTGATCAGATTCGCCGGCACCTTGTGGCCCGACCCGTTCGTCACCGTGGCCGGCACCAGGTCCGGGCCCGGCGTCTTGCCCTGCGCGAGCTCCGCGGTGATCGCGGCGGCCGCGGTGGCCTCGGGCTGGTACGGCTTGTAGACCGTCATGGTCTGGGTGCCGGTCTGGATCCGCTGCAGCGCGTCCAGTTGCGCGTCCTGGCCGGTCAGCGGCACGTGCATGCCCGCCGCGGACAGTGCCGTGGCGATACCGGCGGCCATGCCGTCGTTGGCGGAGTAGACGCCGTTGATGTTGGGCGCGCCCAGGGCGGTGATGGCGCCGGCCATCTCCTGGTTCGCGGTGTTCGGGTCCCACCCCGGGGTGTCGTACTCCTTGCCGATCTTCACCTTGCCGTTCAACACCGAGTGCGCACCCTGCTTGAACTCGGCGGCGTTCGGGTCGGTGGGCGAGCCGTTGATCATCACGATCTGCTGGCTGGCCGCGTTCGCGCCCAGCGCCGCCAGCAGCGCGCTGCCCTGCAACTGCCCGACCTTGTTGTTGTCGAAGGACACGTACGCGTCCACCGGCCCCTGCGCCAGCCGGTCGTAGGCGACGACCTTCACGCTGGCGTCGTGCGCCTTCTGCACCGAGTTCTGGATCGACTTGGAGTCCACCGGGTCCAGGACCAGGACCTTGTCGCCCTTGGTCAGAGCGGTGTCGACCTGTGTTTGCTGCGTCGTCGCGTCGTTCCCGGCGTTGTAGTAGTCGATCTGCACGCCGGGCAGCTTCGCCTGCAGCCCCTGCTCCAGCAGCGGCCGGTCGAACGCCTCATACCGCGTGGTCTTCGTCTCCGGCAGCAGGATCCCGATCCGGATCCCCGACGCGTTCGCGGTGCCGCCCCCGGTCCCGGTCGACGAACTCTTGTTGCTGGACTTCGCCGAACCGCATCCGACGGCGAGCCCAGCCAGGGCGGCCGCCGCGGCGGCACACCCGGCAACGCGGACCAAGCGCCCGCGGCGCTCGTGGCGCTGGTCGTACATAGTGACGCCCTTTCCTCGCGGCCACCACGCCATCGGGCGGCCTCCACAGGCACCACTAGAGATCGCTCCAGCCGCTTTCGCCACCTGGGAGATGCGGACGAGGTACAGACGAGGCTTTTCGAGCTTGATCGGGCGGGTGCGGCGGTCGACGGCGAACGACCGTGATCGACCGTGATCAGCCGGCGGAGACGATCGACCGGCGCAGCGGCAGCGCGGTCACGACGACGAACACGCCGAAGGCGGTGATCGGCAGCAGCCCGACGGGGACGAGGTAGTGCAGCGGATGCCGCATCACATCCGGGGCCAGGACCCACCAGTTCGCCGTGGCGTCGGCGAGCATCACCGCGGCGGCCAGCGCCGGCCCGGCCGGGCTTAGCCGGATCATGAGCGCCACGGCCAAAGCATCGAGAACAAGCACAGCGTGGAACAGCACCTGGATCAGGATGGGGTCTCCGCTGTAGGCGTGGACTCCGCCGGCCAGCAGGAAGTACGCGTGCGCGCAGGTTCCCTCGGCGAAGCCCGCGACATACACGGCGGCGACCCATCGCGCATGTCGCGGCAGGCGGCCCCACATGTCTTGCTCCCCCCCGTCGTTCCTGCGGCTCCCCGTCACCGCACTGTACGGGACGCTTCGCTAGATTCGCTTCGGTGAACGATCCGCTTCCTGCCGCCGGTCACAGATTGTCGCCCTCCGAGATCGGCGGCCTCGACGCTCTCTGGGCGCGCCACTGGACTCCGGCCCAGATCGCCGAGCGGCTTTCCGGTATCGGCGTCCCGTGGTGGGCACGGCCCATCAATGGGCAGGTGGTTCCGGTGCGGTAACACTGTGGGAATGCCGAAGACAGGGCACTGTCATACGCGGCAGGATGCGGCCCGTGTCGAGGACTTCCACGGGCTTGAACTGCCCGGAATGCGCTACGCCGTTGTATCAGGCGGATAGTGGCCCGGCCTGGTGCCCGGAATGTGAGTGGAATCTGGGTGAGCTGGGTCCGGTGCTCGATGCGCCTCGGGGCTGGGGCTGGCTGGTCAGACGCTCACATAGGACGGCTTTCCGTCTGGACGGGGAACTGTTCGCGAAGTATTCGACGGATCGGCCAGCTGGTCCTGAGCCCAGTGCGGTGGGCCGAGTCCTTCTGGCGGTCTCCGTGGCATTGCTTGTCGGGGTGTCGGCGCTAGCCGTGTTCGGAGTCGTGCTGATCGGGCACGGTGGTTTGGCCGTGGTCGGCGGCGTCTTGTCGATGTTGATCGCGGTGGTGCTGCGTCCACGGCTGGGCAGGCTTCCCAAGCGGGGCAGGAGACTGCGTCGCGCTGACTATCCGGCGCTGTATTCGCTGGTCGACCGAGTCGCGCAGGCCGCGCAGACCAGCTCGCCGGATGTGATCGCGGTCGATTTCCGATACAACGCGTCGACGTGGCGTGCGGGGCTGAGGCAGCGTCGGGTGCTGAGCTTGGGGATGCCGCTGTGGCTGGTCCTGGAACCGCAGCAGCGGGTGGCGCTGCTGGCCCACGAGGTGGGCCATCAGGTCAACGGCGACCCGGTGCGCGGTCTGCTGGTCCAGCCGGCGATGCGGACTTTCGGCGTGCTGGCGGGGTACACGAATGTGTCGCGGCGTTCGTTCGACCGCGTCATGTATGGCCGCGGCGGTTCCGGTCAGGGAGCGCAATTGCTCCTCATGCTCGTGATGAAGGTCTTCAGCTCGGTGTGCCTGGTGATCCACACCGGTCTGACGGCGCTCGGTCTGCGTGACCACCAGCGGGCGGAGTATCTGGCCGACGGTATCGCCGTGGACGTGGCCGGCACCTCGGCGGTGGTCGGTCTGGCTGATCGCCTGATCCTGCTACCGCAGATAGCGAACATCGTGGGCCACAACGCGGAGACGAAGTTCGTGTCGCAGTGGCTCGGCATGGCCGAGCACCTCCACGCAAGCCGCGCGGAGCAGCTGCCGATTCTGCGCCAGCTCACGGCGCGGCATACGTCGTTGTGGTCGCAGCATCCCCCCACCGGGCTGCGCGCCCGGATGGTCGAGGCATGGCCGGCGGCCCAGGCGCGGGTGAGCGTCACGGCGGAGGAATCGGCGGCCGTCGATCGGGAGCTGCTCAACTGGTATCGGGCCGCGCATGCGCAGATTCTTGGCGCGCGTTCTTTCCGCGGGAGCAATCGGTGACGTTTGGCCGTGGTGGAGGTCCGCACCGATGAGCACGACCGCGCTGCGGTCAATGGCGCTCCTCCTGCCGTAACCCGTCCATCAGCAGGTCCAGCAGCCGTCCAGCCTGCTCTCGCTGACCCGGCAGGCTGCACACGGAGAAGATCCCCACCAGCGCCACGACCACGTCCTCAGCCGCGACGTCCTTGCGGATCGTGCCGGCAGCGGCGCCTGCGATGAGGATGCGGTGCACGGCGGCGGACAGTTCGGCGCGCGCTTGGGAGCCGGTGATGGTGCCGTCGGCGATCAGGGCGCGCAGGGCATCGGCCATCTCGCGTTTCGTGGCGATGTAGTCGGCGAACCGGTCCATCCAGCTGCGCAGGGCGTCCTGGGGCGGTTGCGCGGTGAGCAGTTCGTCCGCCGCCTGGCACAGGCGGGTGCGTTCGGTCAGGTAGACGGCTTCGACGAGGGCTTCGCGGGTGGGGAAGTGACGGTAGAGCGTGCCGATGCCGACGCCGGCTTGCTTGGCGACGGCTTCGAGGGAGACCTTGCCGTCGCCGCTGGTGAAGGCGCGTTGTGCGGCTTCGATGAGGCGTTGCCTGTTGCGCTGAGCGTCTGCGCGTCCGGGGTTGTCCGGTGCGGCATCTGGCGCGGGTTCTGCGGCGGCCATTAAGCGGAGGTCCCTCCGTTTCTGCTAGCGTCGAATGTACCGGAGGGCCCTCCGGTTGTCTTCCCACTATGCCACTCCACCGATGGGAGCCGGACGTGAGCAGCAACGACACGACCACCAACGCGACCACCAACACCATCAACGACGCCATCAACAACCCGACCGTGCACCGCCCCGGTGGCGGCAGCACCCTGGCCGGGCACCGCGTGGCCCGCATCGGCTTCGGCGTGATGCAGCTGACCGAGTACCGACCCGGGCGTCCCGCCGTCGATCCCGGCGCGGCCGTGGCAATCCTGCGCAAGGCGGTCGACAGCGGCGTCGACCACCTCGACACCGCCGAGTTCTACGGCACCGCCGCCGCCAACGCCAACGACCTGATCCGGGCCGCGCTGCACCCGTACCCCGAGGACCTGGTGCTGGCGACGAAGGTCGGCGCGGAGCGCGACGCCGCAGGCGCGCTGGTGCCCGCGCAGCGGCCTGAGCAGCTGCGCGCCAGCGTCGAGGCGAACCTGGCCCGGTTGGGGACCGAGCGGCTGGCGGTGGTCAACGTGCGGCGCCTGGACACGGCGCCGGGCATCATCGCCGAAGGTGACCAGCGTGTCGATCTCGACAGCCAGCTGGCCGAGCTCGTGGCGCTGCGCGACGAGGGCAAGATCGACGGTATCGGGCTGAGCAACGTCAGCACCGAACAGCTGCGGCACGCGCTGCCCGCCGGGATCGCGTGCGTGCAGAACTCCCACAGCCCCGTCGACCGCGCCAGCGAACCGGTGCTCGACCTGTGCCGGGAGCAGGACATCGCGTGGGTCCCGTTCTGCCCGCTCGGCTCGGCGTTCCCGTCGTGGCCCAAGGTCGCCGACCAGCCGGCGGTGCGCGCCGCCGCCGAGGCGTTGGGCGTCACCCCGGTCCAAGCGGGGCTGGCCTGGCATCTCGCTCACTACGCGCACACGCTGCTGATCGCCGGCACGGCCGATCCGGTGCACCTGGCCGAGAACCTCGCCGCCGGTGCCGTGCGGCTCGACGCCGCGATGCTGGCGGCGATCGACGCGATCACCGTGCCGGCCGGCTGAAGCCTTGTCGTTTACCCCGGCCGGGGCCGGTCACTAACAAAGCATGCCGATGGAGATTCCACCGGGCAGGCGGGCCCTGTCGGGAAGCTGCCGGCGGGCCGCCGGGAACACAGGGAAAAGGAGGTCCGGCCATGGGTGACACCAAGACGGCCGACACCGGTGAGATCACCGGCACGATGGACAAGGACTACAACCTCCTCTGGTACACCGAGACGTGCCTGGAACACGCCTTGCGGCTGGAGACGTACTGCAAAGACGCTGAGCGCGCCGGTGACACCGAGCTGGTGGAGCTGTTCAAGAAGGCCCAGGCCGACAGCCGCAAGGGCGCGCAGATCGGGATGCGGATGCTGGCCGACCGGCTGGCCGGCATGGCGCCGCCGGCTTCCAGCGCCACCACCGAGAGCGCGTCGGGTCAGAAGTAACCCGCGGCCATCATGAAAGGCGATCGTGTCGAGATCGTCGTCGACACCGGCGACGGCTCCCGCACCTACGAGATCGCCGCGACCCGTGCGGGCCGCCGGGTCGAGGTGCACATTGTGCGGGGTGTGGTCGAGGTCAGCGAGGTCACCCGCACCGGCGTCACGGTGCGTACGGCCCGCTTCATGGCCGGCCGCACCCTCGCCCTGGTGGAATACCCGGCCGATGGCGGGCGCGTCGGCGACGAGGAGTGAGGCCCGCGCTTGTGGGCCGCCTTCACCCGCCGTCAGCCGATGCGGCCAGACCGGTGCCGACCGCTGATCACGCTGATGACCTGCTCGGCGCGCGGTAGGCGGCCGTGAAGACGTGGACGGCGCTGTCGGCGAAGTGGTCGAGCTCGGCCTGGGTGAACCGGGTGTCGTCGCCGCAGAACATGACCTTGTTGACCGGTATCGAGACGACGAGCCAGGTGAAGTGGTTGGCGGCCAAGACCGGATCGTCGACCCGCAGCAGCCCGCGCTCGGCGAGCTGCGCGAACGCCGACGCCAGCGCGGCGTGTACACGCTCAGGCCCGGCCTCGAAGTAGGCCAGCCCCAGATGCGGGAAGCGGCCGGCCTCGGCGATGACGAGGCGGCGCACCCGCAGGTGGGAGGGCCGCATGATGGTGCTGACGAACTTGCGCGCGACCGCCGTCAAGGTGGCTTCGACGTCGTCGGTGACGGCCAGCTCGCCTATGGCGGCCCGGAAGATCTCGTCGATGCCGCCCAGGCGGTCCAGGACGATCTGCTCGAACAGGTTCTCTTTACGGCCGAAGTGCTTGTAGATCGTCTGCTTGGACGCCCCGGCAGCGGCGGCGATCTCGTCGGTCTTGGCACCCACGTAGCCGTCCTGCAGGAACACCTCCGTCGCGGCGTCGATGATCCGGCGCCGGGTCTGCGTGGCGACGTCCTCACCGGTGTCCTGGATTGACGGACCGGGCTTTCGCATCTTCGCTCCTCCTGCTTGCGCCGTTGACATCTCTCGAGAGTGTACCGTACGGTACTGTACCAACAGCAAGTACCGTACCGTACAGTTCACCTGGAGACCTCCATCATGCGCAAGATCATCGCGAGCCTGTTCGTGTCCCTGGACGGCGTGGCCGAGCGGCCCGACACCTGGCACTTCCCCTACTTCGACGACGACATGGGCAACGCGGTCGGCGCCGCCATGGCCGACGCCGACGCGATGCTGCTGGGCCGCCACCAGTACGAGGAGTTCGCCGCCTACTGGCCGACCAGCGAAGACGAGTTCGCCGGCTTCATGAACAACCAGAAGAAGTACGTCGTCACCACCACGCTGACCGAAGCCACCTGGAACAACACCGAGATCATCTCCGGCGACGTGATCGCGGGGCTGCGCGCCCTGAAGGACACCGAGGGCAAGGACATCGCCGTCACCGGCAGCCTCACCCTCGTGCGGACGCTGCTGAAGGCCGGCCTGCTCGACCGCCTCCAGCTGTTCGTCCACCCCCTGGTCCTCGGCAAGGGCGACCGCTGGTTCGACGGCCTGGAAGACGTGAAGCTGACGCTGTCCTCCGCGGACGTCTTCGCCAGCGGCGTGATCAACCAGGTCTACACCCCGGCTGCCTAAGCGAGCCGCCGCTGGCTACGTCTTGGAAGCACGGCACAGGCCCGCCTCCCTCGTGGGGAGGCGGGCCTGTGGTGTGGAACCCGGACCGACGCCGGGCCGTTGAAGGGGCGGCAAGCCGATTGGACCCTCGGAGGAAGGCACCGCCATGCTGGGTCCCGCATCAAGCTACCTCCTGATCGCAGCCGCGGTCCTGACTGTCGCCACGTACCTCTATCGCCTCCTGACCAGGCGCGACCACGGCGCGCCGGAGAAGGCAATGTCGATCGTCATCGGCGAGCTCGACGGACTCTTCTCGCCCGGTTCGATCCACTGGCAGCAGGAGAAGCAGCGAATGGCGATGATGCGGGAGAACCCCGAATCCGGCGACCCGCCTTTCGGCCCGATCGACTTGCTCTCCGGGACGGTCGTCATCCGACAGCCGGCTGAGAAGCCGGCGCCGCAGGAGAGTCCTGGCTCGCCGAAGTCCTGACCGCAGGTATCGCGAAGAGAACAGCGAACCCGGCCGCGACGTAGCAGACGCCCTGGACGGTGATGACCGGGATGATGCCGAGGGCCTGACCCGAATAGCCGGCGGCGAAGGTCGCCGCGAGTTGGCAGATCCCTTCCACGCTGGCGAGCGCGCCGAAGACGCGGCCGCGATATTCATCCGCGGTGTGCTGTTGGAAGAGGGTGAACAGGCCGGCGATCGTCAGCGCGCCGGGCAGTCCGGCAAGGACCATGCAGGTGACTGCGGGCCACAAGGCGGTGTAGCCCAGAGGGTAGAGGTAGAGCACCAGGTCGCAGCCTCCGAACATGATGGCGCCGACGGCGAGCATGCGTTGGGGCGCAATCCGTTGGCCCAGGGCTGCGACGGCCAGACCACCAAGGATCCCGCCGATCGCCTGGACGGCGGCGACCAGACCGTATGCCCGGCTGTCGCCGTGCAGCACACGACGTACGAACGGTACGAACAACGCGCCCATGATGCCTTCGCCGACGCTGGTCAGGAGCACGAAGCCCATGAGAGTCCGCAGGACGTTCCGCCTTGCGACGAATCGCAGGCCGTCGGCCAGTTCCCGCGCGACATCCGTGATGTGGCGCGAGATACGCTGCTCCACCTGGCCGATAGTGTGCACGCACCTGATCAGGATGGCGGCGACGGTGAAGCTTCCGGCATCGGCGATGGCCAGGGCGCCGATGCCTCCGGCCGCGGC
>JABFWL010000508.1 GCA_013362315.1 Catenulispora sp.
CCACGACCGGCAGGTTGATCAGGAACACCGAGCCCCACCAGAAGTGGTCCAGCAGCCAGCCGCCCAGGATCGGGCCGAGCGGGATGCCGAGCATGTTCGCGGTCGCCCAGATGCCCATGGCGCGCGGCCGCTCCTCCGGCGTGAACAGCACCGTCAGCACGCTCATGCTCAGCGGGATCAGCAACGCCGCCCCGAACCCGAGCACGACGCGCCAGGCGATGAGCTCGCCGGCGGAGGAGGCGAAGGCGCAGAAGGCCGAGGCCAGGCCGAACGCGGTCAACGCGCCCAGCAGGACGCGCTTGCGGCCGAAGCGGTCGCCCAGCAGCCCGCCGGGCAGCAGCGCGACGGCCATCGCCAGGTTGTAGGAGTTGGCGAACCACTGCAGCTGGCTGGTCGAGGCCTTCAGCGAGGTGGCCAGCGTGGGCAGGGCCACGTTCAGGATCGTCAGGTCCAGTCCGACGACCAGCAGGCTGAGCGCCAGGCCGCCGAGTGCCCACCACTTGCGGCGGTCGCCCGCGTCCGGAGCCCCGTTCCGGGTCTCAGTCTGGATCTCGTTCTGGATCTCGTTCTGGATCTCGATGCCGGGCGAGGCCCCGGTCTCGTTCGTCGCCATGACAGTCCCCTCCTTTTGAAAGTAGCCTCTAAGTGAAAGCTACTCTCACTTTTTGGAGGCGTCAATATCTGCGGCGTCGAGCCGACGGTTCTCCAGACACGTCTCCAGACACAAAACGTGGGGCGCCGCCGGGAAAACCCGGCGGCGCCCCACGTGACGAGCGGCTCAGGACAGCCAGTAAGGCGCCAGTTCCTTCGGCAGCTCCGATGCCGAGGCCCGATCCAGCAGCCACAAGCTCCGGCCCCGCCCGCGCGCGCCGGACGCCGGGATCTGCACCGGTCCGGCGCCGGACAGCGCCAGGTGCGTCACCTTCGCCTTCTCCGAGCCCGCGGCGACCACCCACACCTCGGCTGCCGCCTGGATCGCCGGCAGTGTCAGCGACACCCGCAGCGGCGGCGGCTTCGGCGATCCGTGCACGCCCACCACGCTGCGCTGCTCCTCATACAGGGCCGGATGGCCCGGGAACAGCGAGGCGATGTGGCCGTCCGGCCCCATGCCCAGCAGCAGCACGTCGAACGCCGGGACGTCAGCGCCGGCCCGCGCGTGGTCGGCCAGCGTCGCGGCGTACCGCTCCGCCGACTCCTCCGGCGTGATGCCCACGGTGTCGGCGGCCGGCATCGCGTGGATGTTGGCCGTCGGCAGCAGGCCCTCGGCGACCAGCGCGTCCAGCAGGGCCGCGCGCGCCTGGGTCTCGTTGCGGTCGGGGTGGCCGGACGGCAGGAACCGCTCGTCACCCCACCACAGGTGCACCCGGGACCAGTCCACGGCGGCGCGCGCCGGGGACGCCGCCACCGCCGCCAGGGTCTTGATACCGACGGTGCCGCCGGTCAGGACGACGTGCGCGGCGCCGCGCAGCGTCTGCACGTCGACCACCCGGGTGATCAGCCGCGCCGCCACCGCCTGAGCCAGGACCTCAGGGTCCCGGTGGACGATGACCTCGGGCGTGGCGCTCATGGCGCGTCGCCCGGCTTGTCCCGCGCGTCGCCGTCGAGCTTCTGCTGCTGCGCCACCTGCTCGGCCGGCTCGGCCGGGTCGCGGGGCAGGCTGCCCAGCGGGCCCTCCGTCGCCTGCGCGGTCACCGTGATGGTGGCCGGCTGCGCCGGCGCCGGGGTGACCTCGTCGATCGCCGAGACGTCGTGGTCGGTGATGTGCCGCAGCACCTCCTCGTACGTCTCGTCGACGTCGAGGCGGCGCAGCTCCTCGGTGAGCAGGTCGGCCAGCTCGCGGCGCTTGAGCGCGACGTGCCGGTCCGGCTGGTCGGGCATGGACAGCACGGCCAGCATCCCGTCCGGGCGGGCCAGGCTGATCTCGCCCTTGCCGGTGCCCAGGTGGACGCCGGTGATGCCGGGGCCCTTGTCGGTGGACAGGGTCACCGGCACGTTCAGCCGCCAGCCCAGCCAGACCGCCAGCAGCGTCGAGGACGGGTTGTCGATCTCCGCGGTCACCTTCACGCTCTCCACCGTGCACGGCAGCTGGTCCAGCGCCGCGGCCAGCATCGAGCGCCACGGCGTGCAGCGGGTCCAGGCCAGGTCGGTGTCGCCGGGGGAGTAGCCGCGCAGCCGTTCCTCCAGCGAGGACGGCTGGTGGGTGCCGGAGGCGTCGGTGATCCGGCGCATCGCCAGCTTGCCCAGCGGGGCGTCCGCCGGGTCCGCCGGGGACTCGGCCGGCCACCAGGTGACCACCGGGGTGTCCGGCAGCAGCAGCGGCAGCACCACGGCGTCGGCGTGGTCGGCCAGC
>JABFWL010000311.1 GCA_013362315.1 Catenulispora sp.
CGAACGCCGCCTTGGAGCTGCGCGGCGCGCGCGGCGGGCGCTCGGTGGAACCGCGGCGGGTGGTCTTGCTGCGCGGCTGGTCCTCGGGGTCGTCGGCAGGGACCGCCGGGCCGGGCTTCACGAACAGGTCCGCGAAGGACCACCTGGTCGGCCCGGCGGCGGCCAGGCTCTCCCGCGCCTTGATCAGCAGCCTGCGTGCCGAGATGGTGTCTTGGTGTTCTGGGCCGTGCAGCCCCCGGTATCCCTCAACGATCCGTTCCAGATCCGCGACCAGTTCCTCCGAGTAATGCTCGTCGAGGATCTTGGCCTTGGCATGCATCAGATCCAGACCGATCTGTTGGAGCAGCGCATGGCGGCCGGTGCCTACATTTTCCTCGATATGCGGCTCTGGCTCGGGCTCCGGTTCCGGGCGCCACGGCTCCGGATCGGTCGGCGGCGCGGCCGTATGCCACGACGCGTCGTCCTGCATCGCGAACAGCACCCCGTCCGTGCTGCGCAGATGCAGCACCGGCGTCCCCCACTCCAGACTCGCGTCGTTCGCCAGCGTGATCGCCGCGCGCCCGGCGCGCACGCACCGGTCCACCGGCTCCCCGGCGGCCAGCGCGCCGTAGAACTCGCGGCCGAACACCGGGGCAGCGTCGTCGGTGATCGGGAACTGCATCGCCACCACCGCCGCCAGGCCCGCGTGCACCAGCGCCGCCGCGAGGCCGGCCTGGCCGTCCTCGGCGCTGGCCGCCGACGACTGGCAGGCGTTGAGCACCACCAGGCGCAGCGTCGGATGCGCGCCGAGGATGGTGGCCAGCTGGCGGGCCGTCACCCAGTCGGTGCCCGCGCCGTCCTCGGCGGCGAAGGCCAGCCGGCCGGCGCCGGTGGCGGGGTCGAAGTCGCCGTGCCCGATGTAGTGCACGATGTGCCAGCGCCGGCGCTGCGTCGCGGCCAGCAGCGCCGTCTTGGTGGCCGGGATCCACTCCAGCTCCAGCCGGCCGGCGGCGCGCATCGGCGCCAGCGACTGCTCCAGATAGGCCCGCTCGCGCTCGACGTCCAGCTCGGCCTGATCGCTGGGCACCGCCACCATCGCCAGCACCCGCAGCGGCCCGGCCACCGTCAGCGGCGGCACCGCGCGCAGGTCGCCGGCGCTGCGCGTGACCATGCAGGACCGGCCCAGGAACTCGGCCCGGTCCGCGCGCGCATCGAACAGGAACTCCCATGGCAGCGCCGCCAGCTCCGGCGGCCGGACCCGCAGCGCCAGCCGGACGTCGGCGCCGACGGCCTGGGCGCGGCGCCGCAGCCGGGCCAGCTCGCCCAGGGTCTCGCCGCCGGTCAGGGCCCGGAACAGGTGGTCGCCGACGGCGCGCGCGGCCTGCTCCATCGGGCTCACCGCCAGCCGGGAGCGCGCCGCCGAGGCCAGCACCATGGTCGGCAGCGTCGCCAGCTGGCTGCGCAGGGCGGCGTCGGCCGGATCCAGCGGAGCCAGGGAGCTGTGGCCGCCGGTGCCGGTGGGGGAGTCCGGGTCGGGGTAGGCGAAGGTGAGCCGATAGCCGTCCGCGATCCGGTCGCCGACCTCGATGAGGAACTCGAAGGTGCCCGGTGTGCCCCGTGCGCCCTGCGTGCCGATGTCCGCCCTGCCCGGTGCCACGCTCTCTGCCACGCTGGTGTGCCCCCCTCGAACGCGCCGTGAGCGCGATTTTAGCGGCGGGTCTCACCGCTCGGGAGCGGGCTTCGGCGACCGGGCGGGGATGAATATCATGGAGGCATGCGTTCTCCCGGCATGGACCCCACGGTGCTGCTCGTCGCGCGCCGCCATGTCGACTTCGGCCGGCTGGCCAGCGCGCTGTGTCGCCGCTGCGTTTGAGTCTGGTTTCGAGCCGCGGCCCGGCAGCTGTCGGCACAGACTCAGGTCGCTCCCGTCCGCACCCTTCCGCCTTTCCTCCCAAGGAGAAGTCCGGCCATGTCCGTTTCTGTGTCGATCCCGACCATCCTGCGCACCTACACCGACGGCGCCAAGCGCGTCGAGGCCACCGGCGCCACCCTGTCCGAGCTCATCACCGACCTCGACGCCCGGCACCCGGGCCTGGGCGCCCGCCTGCTCGACCAGGGTGAGCTGCGCCGCTTCGTGAACGTCTACAAGAACGACGAGGACGTGCGCTTCATCGCGGGCCTGGACACGCCGCTGGCCGACGGGGACGCGGTCACCGTGCTGCCCGCCGTCGCCGGCGGCTGAGCCGCCGCCCGCCATGCGCTACGACTCGCTGCTGGACTCCGTCGGCCGCACCCCGCTGGTCGGGCTGCCCCGGCTGTCCCCGTCGCCGGACGTGCGGGTGTGGGCCAAGCTCGAGGACCGCAACCCGACCGGCTCGGTGAAGGACCGGGTGGCGCTCGCGCTCGTGGAGAGCGCCGAGAAGGAGGGCCGCCTCAAGCCCGGCGACACCATCCTGGAGCCGACCTCCGGCAACACCGGCATCGGCCTGGCGATGGTGGCCAAGCTCAAGGGCTACCGGCTGGTCTGCGTGATGCCGGAGAACACCTCCGAGGAGCGGCGCCAGCTGCTGCGGATGTGGGGCGCGCAGATCATCTCCTCCGCTGCCGCCGGCGGCTCCAACGAGGCCGTGCGGGTGGCCAAGGAGCTGGCCGCCGAGCACCCCGACTGGGTGATGCCGTACCAGTACGGCAACCCGGCCAACGCCCTGGCGCACTACCACGGCACCGGCCCGGAGCTGCTGGCCGACCTGCCGACGATCACCCACTTCGTGGCTGGCCTGGGCACCACCGGCACCCTGATGGGCGTCGGCCGCTACCTGCGGGAGCAGAAGCCGGAGGTGAAGATCGTCGCCGCCGAGCCGCGCTACGACGAGCTGATCTACGGCCTGCGCAACCTCGACGAGGGCTTCGTCCCGGAGCTCTACGACGAGTCGGTGCTGACCACCCGCTACTCGGTCGGCGCGCACGACGCGCTGCGCCGCACCCGCGAGCTGCTTTCCGCCGAGGGCATCTTCGCCGGCATCTCCACCGGCTGCGCGCTGCACGCGGCCCTCGGTATCGCCGGGCAGGCGGCGAAGGCCGGGGAGCGGGCGGACATCGCGTTCGTGGTCGCCGACGGCGGGTGGAAGTACCTGTCGACCGGCGCCTACGAGGGCACGCTCGACGAGGCCGAGGACCGGATCGAGGGGCAGCTGTGGGCGTGAGGAAGCCGGCTGGCTAGGATCTCTGCGTTCTGACAACGTCGGTCTGACAACGTCGGTCTGACAACGTCGGTCTGACAACGTCGGTCTGACACACGGCGGCGACGGTTTCCGTCGCCGCCGGCCGTTTTCCAGCCCCCAGGACCCGGCTGAACTGCGGCGCCGTTAAGATCACTGGGCACTTCACGCATTCACTGACAAGGGTGGGAAAGTTCATGCCCCGCAAGCAGATATGGTCCGGCGTCGCCCTGGCGGCGGCCGCCACCGCCGCGCTGTCCGGTTGCTCGCTGCGCTCCTCCGACGGCACACCGTCGTCGCTGGCGCAGCTTTCGTCGCTCAGCGCGCAGGACGCGGTGAAGGCGGCGGGCCGGGCGGTGGCCGCGCACCCGAGCGCCAAGGTGCACGCCGTGCTCGACACCCCGGACGCGCGGCAGACCACCGACGTCACCGCGACCTTCGACGAGCACCCGGCGCTGCAGGGCACGGTGGTGCTGGGCACGGCGGACCCCGCCACGGGGCGGCCCGGCACGGCCACCGTCCCGATCCGGTACGCCGACCACGTCCTGTTCATGAACATGGCCTCCGACGCGTCCATGGCCGCGGCGATGGGCGGCAAGCAGTGGGTGCGGATGGACCTGGGCGCCTCGGCGGTGGACCCGCGGATGGCCGAGATCGGCGCCGACGTGCTCGACAACACCTCGCCGACCAAGGGTCTGACCCTGCTGGCCGCCGCCAAGGACCTGCACAAGGTCGGCCAGGAGACCATCGGCGGGGTGCAGACCGTGCACTACGCCGGCACCCTCAGCGGCGCCGACTCCGTCGACCCCAACCTGGTCGGGCGCGGCCTGACCCAGGAGGACGCCGACACCGTCAGCCAGACCCTCGTCCACGGCGCCGTGACGTCGATGACCTACGACGTCTGGCTGCGCGAGGACGGCTTGCCGGTCGCCCAGAGCTTTACCGAGACCGCGTCGGGCGGCTCGCTCAAGGGCACGATCGAGTTCAGCGACTGGGATGCCGGCGTTTCGGTCGAGGACGTGCCGGACAGCCAGAGCGTGGACTACATGGCGTTGCTCAAGCAGGCGAACGGGAACTCCGAGTCCAGCGCGCCGAGTCCGTCGGAGGCACCGAGTTCGTCGGAGGCGCCGACGCCCAGCGCCCCGAGCTCCTCCGGCGAGCCCAGCGTTCCGGCGACGCCGAGCACTCCGGCGACGCCCAGCACGCCGTCCACGCCGAGCACCCCGTCCACGCCGACCCCGACCGGCAGCCCGGCCACGCCGACGTCACCGAAGACCCCGGCTACCCCTGCCACCCCGGGTTCCACCGGTTCGTCGTCGAGCGCCAGCACCTCGGCCTGACGAGCGCCGCACCGCCACACAACTACACAGGCACACAGCCACACAGCCACACAGCCACCCCGGGGCCGCGTCGCATCAGCGATTCGGCCCCGTGACCTTCGCCGGGTACCGTCGAAGCGTGAGTGCGCACGCGGCTGAGCGGGAAACCACCCGCATCCTCCCCGAACCCGCCTGGCGCGCCCTCGAAACCGCCCACGAAGCCCGCGTCGCCGCCTGGACCGATCCGCACCTGCGCCGCCGCGCTGACAACGAGGCGCACCCGGTGATGGACTTCCTGTTCACCTACTACTCCCACCGGCCCGCCCGCCTGCGCCGCTGGCACCCCGGCCCGGGCGTGGTGCTGGCCGGAGCCGGCGCGCGCGAGCGGCTGGCCTGGCGCGGCTACGTCGACACCGCCGACGGCGTCACCCTGGACCCGGCCGAGTTCACCGGCGCCCGGCGCCGCACCGCCGAGTTCGTGCGGGCCCTGCTCACCGCCACCGCCGCCCGCGAGCCGCGGCTGGCCTGCTTCGGCCTGCACGAGTGGGCCATGGTCTACCGGCTGCCGCCCGAGCAGGTGCGGCACGCCGCCCGGCCGCTGCGGCTGGGCTCGGCCGGCACCGACGAGGTCGTCGAAACCCAGCGCATCCGCTGCTCCCACTACGACGCCTACCGCTTCTTCACCCCCGACGCCGAGCCGCTCAACACCCTGCGTCCCACCCGCGAGGCGCAGATCGCCAACGAGCAGCCCGGCTGCCTGCACGCCGGCATGGACCTCTACAAGTGGGCTTACAAGCTTGACCCGTTCGTCCCCTCCGAGCTGATCGCCGACTGTTTCGCGCTGGCCTGCGAGATCCGCGAGCTGGACATGCGCGCCAGCCCCTACGACCTCGCCGAGCTCGGCTACCGCCCGGTCCGCATCGAGACCGCCGCCGGCCGCGCCGAATATGCCGCGGCGCAAGCCGACTTCACCCGCCGGTCCGCACCCCTGCGCCAGCGTCTTGTCGACGTCTGCGACAGCCTGCTGGCATGGGCCGGCCCAGGCTCTTGCGCCCGTCCAGCGGAGATCGTGAGCTGACTCCCGGCGGTTGCGCGCACCAAGCGCCGCCAGCCTGCTCCGAAGGGTATCCGCGCAGGTCAGCCCGGCGTGAGGGAAACCACCACTGAGACAGTGGCCACATCGGCGGGCCCAATCGTCGGCCCCCGCGGCGCGGAGCCGTACTCTTTCACGTCATGGCCGCACCACCGCCTCCGTATCTCGCCGGCGCCGACCCGGCACCCCGGGACGCCCCGATCGGGATCTTCGACTCCGGCTTCGGCGGGCTCACCGTCGTCCGGTCCCTGCTCGACCAGCTGCCGCACGAGGCGGTCAGCTACTTCGGCGACACCGCCCGCCAGCCCTACGGCCCGCGACCCATCGCCCAGGTCCGCGCCTACGCGCTGGAATGCATGGACAAACTCGTCGAATCCGGCGTGAAGATGCTGGTCATCGCCTGCAACTCGGCCTCCGGCGCGGTCCTGCGCGACGCCCGCGAGCGCTACGAGATCCCGGTCGTCGAGGTGATCCGGCCCGCGGTGCGGCTGGCCGTGGCCGCCACCCGCAACCAGCACGTCGGCGTGATCAGCACCCGCTCCACCCGGCGCTCCATGGCCTACGTCGACGCCTTCGCCGCCGCCCCGCAGATCCAGCTCACCACCCAGGAGTGCCCGCGCTTCGTGGAGTTCGTCGAGGCCGGCGTCACCGCCGGCGAGGAGCTGCTCAAGGCCGCGCACGAATACCTCGACCCGGTGGCCGCCGCCGGCGTCGACACCCTGATCCTGGGCTGCACCCACTATCCGCTGCTGACCGGCGTCATCTCCTACGTCATGGGCGAGGACGTCATCCTGATCAACAGCGCCGAGGAGACCGCCAAGGACGTCTACCGCGTGCTGGCCGAGAACGCCCTGATGCGGCCCGACGACCGCCCCGAGCCGGTGCACACCTTCACCACCACCGGCGACCCCGACCAGTTCCTGCAGATCGGCCAGCGCTTCCTGGGGCCCGAGATCGGCCACGTGCACCAGGGGCTGCTGCCCGCCGCGCTCACCGAACCCCTCGAAGCCTCAGCTGCGGAGTCACCATGAAGCTCACCGTCATCGGCTCCTCCGGGTCCTTCGGGGCCCCCGGCAACCCGTGCTCGAGCTACCTGGTGGAGCACGACGGCCACCGGCTGCTGCTCGACTTCGGCAACGGCGCCCTCGGCGAACTGCAGCGCCACGTGGACATCTACGCCATCGACGCGGTGATCCTGTCCCATCTGCACGCCGACCACTGCGTCGACATGTGCGGCTACTACGTCGCCCGCAAATACCGGCCGGGCGCCGGCGGCCCGCTGCCGCTGCTGCCGGTCTGGGGCCCCTCCGGCACCCGCGAGCGCATCGCACAGGCCTACGACGTCGACGACGCCGAGTGCGACTCCGTGTTCTCCTTCCGGAACGTGCTCGAGGGCGCGCCCGAAGGCGCCACCGGCAACGCCTTCAAGACCGGGCCGTTCACCGTCCGCGTCGAGCGCGTCGACCACCCCGTCGAGGCCTACGCGATCCGCGTGGAGGCGGACGGCCGCGCCCTGGTGTACTCCGGCGACACCGGGCCTTGCGCCGCCCTGGACCGCATCGCCGAGGGCGCCGACCTGCTGCTCGCCGAGGCCGCGTTCCAGGAGCCGCGTGACGACGGCCTGCTCGGCCTGCACCTCAACGGCCGCCAGGCCGGCGAGTGCGCCGCCGCCGCCGGCGCCGGACGCCTGGTCCTGACGCACATCCCGCCGTGGACCGACACCCAGCTCAACCTGGCCGCCGCCCGCGCCGCGTACAACGGCCCGGTGCAGGTGGCCGCCCCGGGCGTGGTCTACCAGATCTGAGACGATGAGAGGGACGATGGCGGGGGGAGCAGCCGCGCGCCGCCTCCCGCGCACTCGCCGCCCCTGCCGCACCTGCTGCGCCCGCCGTACCAGCCGCACCGAGAGGACCCCGCCGTGCCGACCACCATGCTCGTCGTCGAGAAGGCCATCACCCAACACGACCTGGACTACGTTGTCGGCCTCCACGAGGAGAACGCCGAGGACGGTCTCGCCCCGGAGAGCTACGTGGTCGTCGTGCCGGTCGGCAAGGAGAGCGGCAAAGTCCTGGCCACCCTCGACGACCTCGCCCTGGGCAACTTCAAGCGTGCCGAGGAGGACAGCCACGACGAACCCCTCAACGAGGCCGTCGTCGAAGCCCGCGCCGCGATGACCGCCACCGTCGAGGCCTTCCAGCAGGCCGGCAAGCAGGCCGCCGGCGAACTGCTCGTCGGCCCGCCCGTCGACGGCCTCAAGGCCATCGCCGCCAAGTACGGCGTCGACGAGATCATCGTCCTCACGGTCCCGCACCTGGTCGAGGAGTTCTTCCACCGCGACCTCGCCAGCCGGCTGCGCAAGGCCACCGACCTGCCGACCCTGCGGCTGATGGCACACGTGGCGCTGGACTAGGAGCGTCCTGAAAATCTTGAAAACGCGCCTTGGTTGTCCCGGTTTGACACGATCGACTTTTCCAGACGAACCACCGCGAAGCTGGCGCGTCAAGCAAGATCTTCAGCAGTCTCCTAGACGATTGATTCCTGGGGGTACCGGCGCGAAACGTCTGATCAGCGGCGCCTGGCCGCCCCGGCCGGCCACCCACAGCCAAACCAGGATGAGGGTATCCGTCCGTGACGCCCAGGCTTGCTGCTGAGCCGTTTCGCACGACTGCATGTCGGCTGCGGTTCTCGAAGCCGGAACCCCCAGGAATCAATCGTCTAGCGGCTATCGCCGGCCCGGCGCGCCACCCGCACGCCGTGGGCTAGGGTCTACACATGTCAGCAGCACGCGTCGACGGCCGCAAGGCCGACCAGCTCCGTCCGGTCACCCTGACCCGCAAGTGGTCGATCCACCCCGAGGGCAGCGTCCTCGTCGCCTTCGGCCAGACCAAGGTGCTGTGCACCGCCAGCGTCACCGAGGGCGTCCCGCGCTGGCTGCGCGGCACCGGCAAGGGCTGGGTCACCGCCGAGTACGCGATGCTGCCCCGCGCCACCAACACCCGCGGCGACCGGGAATCCGTCAAGGGCAAGGTCGGCGGCCGCACCCAGGAGATCTCCCGGCTCATCGGGCGCGCGCTGCGGGCCGTGGTCGACACCAAGGCGCTCGGCGAGAACACCATCATCGTGGACTGCGATGTGCTGCAGGCCGACGGCGGCACCCGCACCGCCGCCATCACCGGCGCCTACGTGGCGCTGCAGGACGCCGTCACCTGGATGCGCGAGAAGAAGCTGATCAAGGCCTCCAAGGACCCGCTGACCGGCTCGGTGTCCGCGGTCAGCGTCGGCATCATCGACGGCGTGCCCATGCTCGACCTCTGCTACGAGGAGGACGTGCGCGCCGAGACCGACATGAACGTGGTGTGCACCGCCGACGGCAAGTTCGTCGAGGTGCAGGGCACCGCCGAGGGCGC
>JABFWL010000185.1 GCA_013362315.1 Catenulispora sp.
CCGGTGCTGTACCGCTTGCGGCTGCCGTCGGGACCGAGGGGACCGAACCGCCCACCCCACGAACCGCAGCCGCCGCGCCCGGCCCAGCCCCCCGATGGACTTGCGCCAGTTCCCCGAGGGAACCGAGGCTCCCGCTGAAGGCGCCGGCCGTTCACCATGCTTTTGATCTTGACTGAAAGCCAGCCACCTCACCAACAGCCGCCAAACGAGGACCCACCGGTGCCGGGACCGTGCACATCACGACCGCCAGCCGAAGGACCGACCCTCGCCACGAACCCCGAGGCCGCATACACCCGCGCTTCGTAATAAAAGCTTGTAAAACCTACAGACCAACCGCACCCAGCATCACCCACCCACCCATGACTCATTGCCAAGCCCGCCGACCAGCCCGTTGACCAGCGCCGCATGCTGAGCCGCGGCTGCGGCCGCGGCCGCAGCCGCAGCCGCGTCCCGGGCCTGCGCGGCCGACAGGTGCTGGGAATCGATGACGTTCTGCGCAGCGGCGACCAGGTTCGCGTAGCCCTGGCTGTGGCCCAGCACGCCGCCGCTCATCAACGCCACCTTCACCGCGTCCTGCTGCTGCCCCTCGGCTAACCCGAGGTAGCGGCGGTCTCCCGCGCGGTGAGCATGTGGCCCACATTCTGGATCTGGGCGACGTCGCCGAGAGTCGGGTCCCCGGCCCGGCCGAAGACGCTCCAGTCGTTGCCGTTGCGCGCTGCTCCACCTGCAGGTATATCAGAGGGTTGCCGAAAGCGATATCACATGACGGCCCGCCCAGATCCGCCAACCGTCTCCGGTATGGCGCGCACGGCTTGCCCTGCCAGGTCTCCTACCCTTGAATGAGAGACGGAGGAGATCAAAATGTCAGTCGACCCGAGTGACCCGGACACCTTCCAGCAAGACGATGACGCGGTGGAGCTGCCCATGGAGGCGCCCGAAGCGGATGCCGCGGAGCAGCACGCCGCGATCCGCCCCGACCGCGACGACCCGCTGACGCGCATCGACCCGGACGCCGCCAACGAGGCCGACGCCATCGAGCAGGCCCGCGTCGTCGAGCTGGACGAGGACGACTACTCGTAGCCCGCCACTCGTAGCCCGCCACACGTAGTCCGTGACACCTGATCCGCCACGCGTGGCCCGCCACATGTAGTCCGCACCGGCAACACCGAATCAGGGGCCTGCCAGAAAGCGGCCTCGCGAATCAGCCTGCCCCGACGCCACGGGGACCCCTCCCGGGACCCCCGGTGATACCTTCCCGTAGACAAACGCGTCCGCGCGGGCTCTCGGGGGTGGTGTTCGGTGCTCCTCCCCGCTGTGGCGTGATGGGCGAGGAGCGATACCGATCGGGGAGTTGCCATGGCGATCAACCTGCCGCACTGGCTGGTCGAGGTCGTCGATTTCCTGGGGTTCAACTGGCCGGAGATCGACGAGGACCAGATGCGTGAGGCGGCCGACCACCTGCGCGATTGGGCGAACCACACTGAGGAGCTGAACCGCACCACCCATCAGCGGATCCACGTGGATCTGGCCGAGGTGTACCAGAGCCAGTCGTACCTGGCGCTGGTGGAGGCCTGGGGCAACGGCTCCAAGGCGCACATGGACGAGCTGGTCGAGATCGCCAAGGGCGTGGCGACCGCGATCGACCTGCTGGCCGACGGCGTGGTGGCGATGAAGGGCAAGGTCATCGTCCAGCTCGGGATCGCGGCCGGCGAGTTCGTCGCCGACCAGGCGGCCTCGGTGGCGACGCTGGGCTTGGCCGAGACCGCGCTGCCGCTGCTGTACGAGGTCCAGAACCGGCTGCTCAACATGATCCTGCAGGAGTTCGAGAACGAGGTCGTGGACTACGTCATCGACCAGACCATCGGCCCGCTGCTGGACCGGCTGGGCGACAAGATGGAGAAGCTGCTGTTCACGGAGGTCGCCGGAACCGTGCTCGGCTCCGGGCCGGCGGGGCTGACCCTCGACACCGACGCGATGCGCCGGCACGCGGGGCTGATCCAGGAGGACGCGGCGAACCACCAGCAGCACGGGCGGAACCTGGTGAACGGTCTCAGCTCGCTGAACTACGGGACAGGATGATCCGGCGTGGGTAACCCGGCAAAGAAGATCATATCGAAGCTGACCTCGCTGACCGGCCACTTCCACGGCATCGGTGAGCGCACGGGGGGCGCGGTCCACGGGCACGGGCAGCACGTGCACGACGCCGCGAACAAGTTCGACGAAGAAGAGAAGAAGCTCGCTCAGGCGGCCGAGAAGGAAGTCGGCTCCGAGGCCAAGAACCTGGAGTCCCAGGGCGCCCGCGAGGCCGAGGCGGCCGCCCGGGCCAGCACCGCGGCCGCCGCGGTC
>JABFWL010000269.1 GCA_013362315.1 Catenulispora sp.
GGCGGCGGCGCGCATCCGCGCGGCGCATTCCAGGAGCCTCGTGCGGTGCGCGCGACTGGCGCGGCGGGCCATGGCGGCGGCGGCCGCCGGTTCCACCGCGCCGCGCAGCTCGGTCAGCTCGTCCAGCAGCTCGGTGCGGGCCGGACCGGCCAGCCGCCAGCGGATCACGTCCGGGTCGTACAGGTGCCATTCGGCGATCGGCCGGACCGTCAGGCCGACGCGCGGGCTGCTGCGCAGCATGCGCTTGGCCTGAAGCGCCTGCACCGCTTCGCGGACCACGGTGCGGCTCACGGTGAAGCGCACCTCCAGGTCCTCGGTGCGCAGTACGGCGCCGGGGCCGTGGTCGCCGGCGGCGATGGCGTGGCCCAGTTTGTCGGCGACCTGAGCGGCCAGGCCCTTGCCCGCCGCCGCGTCCGACTCCGCCATGTGTTCCTCCCGTGGCTCGTTGTGCTCGGACCATCATCCCGCGCCGCGGTCGTATTACGAATCAGTTACTGCCTCTTCAATCTTCATACAATATGGCGGACACTGACCACCATGGAACCTGACAAGCCGCCCATTCTGTTGGTGACCGGGGTGTCCGGCAGCGGCAAGACCACCATCGGCTCGCTGCTGGCCGGCCGGCTGGGCTGGGAGTACGCCGAGGCGGACTCCTTCCATCCGGAGGCGAACATCGAGAAGATGGCCGCCGGCCATCCGCTCACCGACGAGGACCGCTGGCCGTGGCTGGACGCCATCGGCGCCTGGATCGACGCTGCCGGGGCGAAGGGCCGGCCCGGCGTCGTCACGTCCTCCGCCCTCAAGCGCGTCTACCGGGACCGGCTGCGTGCCGGCCGCCCGCAGGTCCGCCTGATCTACCTGGAAGCCGACCGCGACACCGTGGCCCGGCGGCTCACCGCCCGCAGCGGCCACTTCTTCCCGCCGGAGCTGCTCGACACGCAGTTCGCGGACCTGGAGCCGCCGGCCGACGACGAGCACCCGGTGCGGATCCCGGTCGAGGAGGATCCGCTGCCGATCGTGGAGAAGCTGATCCGCGCCGAACATCTGGAAGCCGTCGAAGCGGCGCACGACAAGGAGGTGCAGGAGTGATCGCCTCGGCAGCGGGATCCATCGCAGGGCACATGTCAGGGCGCGTATCGGGGACTGCCTCGCTGGCCGTCGCGGCCGCCGACACCGGCTGGACCGGCCACGACACCCGGCTGATCCTGGTGGCCGTGCTCGGCATCGCGCTGGTGGTGCTGCTCACCGCGGTGGCGAAGATCCACCCGTTCCTGGCGTTGCTGGTCGGCGCGCTGTTCGTCGGCGTGGCCGGCGGCATCCCGGCCGACAAGCTGATCAGCACCCTGACCACCGGCGTCGGCGGTGTGCTCGGCAACGTCGGCGTGGTGGTGGCGCTCGGCGCGATGCTCGGCAAGCTGCTGGTCGACTCCGGCGGCGCCGACCGGCTGGTCGGGGCGATCGTGGACCGGGTCGGGGAGCGGCGCGCTCCGTGGGCGATGGTGCTGGCCGCGATGGTCGTCGGGATCCCGATGTTCTTCGAGGTCGGGCTGGTGCTGATGATCCCCATCATCTACCTGGTCTGGAAGCGCACCGGCGGTTCGATCCTGCGGATCGGGATCCCGGCGCTGGCCGGGCTGTCGATCCTGCACGGCCTGATCCCGCCGCACCCCGGACCGTTGGTCGCGATCAGCGCCCTGCACGCGGATCTCGGCACCACGCTGCTGCTCGGCGTGATCGTCGCGATCCCGACCGCGATCATCGCCGGCCCCTTGTACGGCACCTGGGTCGCCAAGCACGTGCACCCGCACCCGCCGGAGACGCTGGCGAAGCAGTACACGGTGACCGAGCGCGAGGACGGCGAGGCGCCGTCGGTGTGGACCACGCTGTCGGTGATCCTGCTGCCGGTGGCGATCATGCTCGCCAAGACCGTCGTCGACGTCGCCGACGACAACGCCAAGTCCCAGCTGCACCGCGTCATGGACTTCATCGGCGACCCGATCATGGCGCTGCTCATCGGCGTCGTCTACGCAGCGGTCGTGCTGCGGTTCAGCCGCCAGAAGACCTCGGACATCATGGGCGCCGCGCTGCCGCCGATCGCCGGCATCCTGCTGATCATCGGCGCCGGCGGCGGGTTCAAGCAGATGCTGGTCGGCACCGGCATCGCCGACTCCATCGGCCGCGCCGCCCACAATTCGCACCTGTCGCTGCTGCTGCTCGCCTGGCTGATCGCGGTCGGGATCCGGCTGGCGACCGGCTCGGCGACCGTGGCCACCGTGACCGCCTCCGGCATCATCGCGCCGATCGCGGCCCACAGCACCGGCACCTCGACCGCCTTGCTGGCGCTGGCCGTGGGCTCCGGCTCGCTGTTCCTGTCGCACGTCAACGACGCCGGGTTCTGGCTGGTCAAGGAGTTCTTCGGGATGGACGTCAAGCAGACCTTCAAGTCCTGGTCGGCCATGGAGACCATCCTGTCGAGCGTTTCGATCGTCGTGATCCTGCTGCTCGGGACGTTCGTGCACTGAGGCGGGACCCGCGGCCTCAGACCTGCTCGGCGGCCATCCGCTCGGTGCCGAGGACCCGGAGCAACGCAAGGGCCTGATGCGCCGGAGTCCCGGCCGGCGCGGAGTGGATGATCAGGCGCTGGTCGTGCTCGGGGGAGAGCATGACCTCGCAGTCCAGGGTGATGCGCCCGACCACCGGATGCAGGACGGTCTTGTGGTCGGAGCGGCGGCGCTTGACGTCGTGCCGCTCCCACAGCTCGGCGAAGACCTCGCTGCGGTCCCGCAACTCCTCCACGAGCGCGCGCAGCCGGGTGTCGTCCGGCCGGGCCGCCAGCCGGGCTCGCAGATCGGCGACCGTGTTCTCGCCGTTGCGCGCGAAGTCCTCCGGCAGGAAGTAGGCGGCGCTCTCCGGGTTGCAGAAGTGCTGCCACGCGATGTTGCGCTGCTCCGGCGGCAGCCGCCCGGGATCGCCCATCAGCGCCGCGTGCATCGCGTTCCACGCCAGGATGTCCGCGCGGTCGCCGACCACCAGCGCCGGGGTGTCGTCCAGCTTGGCCAGCAGGTGCAGCACCGCGGGCCGGACGTGCTCGGTCGGTGCCCGCCGGTCGTCCTCGGGCATCAGGCCGGACAGGTGGAACAGGTGGTCGTGCTCGTCCTTGGTCAGCCGCAGCGCCCGGGACAGGGCGCCGAGCAGCTGCGCCGACGGCTGCGGGCCGCGCGCCTGCTCGAGCCGGATGTAGTAGTCGACGGACATCCCGGCGAGCATCGCCACCTCCTCGCGGCGCAGCCCGGCGGTCCGGCGCCGGCTGTTCGCCGGCAGGCCGAGGTCTTCCGGGCGCAGCCGTTCGCGGCGGGTCCGCAGGAAGGCGGCGAGTTCGGCACGGTCGATCTTCAGCACGGATCCAGCATCGTCTACCGGTTCGCAAGTTTCCAGGGACCGGCGATCCCAGGATGTCCGGGTCTCTCCACACTGGCTTTGAGCTGCGACAACGTTCTAGGTGTCAGCAAGGACACCCACGGCGGGCCATCGCGTACGGCCCGCCGACGAAGGAGAAGACGACGATGAGCGAGACGAACATCGCGCCGGGCGCGACCTTCGACCGGCCGATCCTGGTCACCGGCGCCACCGGAACCGTCGGCAGCCGTCTGGTGCCGCGCCTGCTGGCCCAGGGCGAGGCGGTCCGGGCGCTGGTGCGCGACCCGGAGTCCGACACCGCCGTGCGGCTGCGGCAGGCCGGCGCCGAGCTGGCGGTCGGCGACCTGGCCACGCTGGACGCGGTCGGCCTGAAGGAGATCGTGGCCGGGACCGGCGCGATCGTCCACCTGGCGGCGGCCTTCCGCAAGGGCGAGACCCGGCAGGAGTCCACCGCCGTCAACACCGACGCCTCCGTGGCGCTGGCCCGCGCCGCCCTGGACGCCGGCGTGACCCGGTACGTGTTCGCCAGCACCAACCTGGTCTACGGGGCCGGCCACACCGCGCCGGCCACCGAGGAGTCGCCGCTGCTGCCGCTGGGCTGGCCCACGCCCTACCCGGGCTCGAAGGCCGCCGCCGAGCAGGCGCTGCAGCAGCTCGACGGGCTCGATCTGCGCGTGGTCCGGCTGGCGTTCATCTACGGCGACGGCGACCCGCACATCGAGCAGTTCATGACCCGGCCGATCGACTGGCACCCGTCGCGCCGGCTGCAGATGGTGCACCACGCCGACGTCGCCCAGGGACTGCTGCTGGCCCTGCGGGCCGAAGGCGTCGGCGGCGAGGTCTTCAACATCGCGGACGACTCCGCGGTGACGCTGGCCGAGATCTACGCCTACATGGGCAGCGAGGTCACGCCGGAGATGCGGGAGCGCGAGGTGACCGATCCCTGGTTCGGCATCGTGGACAACGCCAAGGCGCGCCGCATGCTCGGGTACCGGCCGCTGTACCCGACGATGCGGCAGGCCTTGGACGCGGACGCGATGTGACAGGCGGCCCCCGAGCAATACCGAGGCAGAGGCCTGACTAGCGCGGCGGTCTGAGTAGCCGATCCCGCCGGGATGAGTATCCCGGCGGATATCGGCGACGCACGAGCCGCGCCAATGTGGCTGCCATGAGTGGTGGACCAACAGGCACGTCCCGTTGCCCGGACTGCGGTGAGCCCTTCGACGGACGGCCGGAGCGCTGCCCGGCCTGCGGATTGCTGCTGATCGGGCTCGCCGCCGCCCGGCTGTGGGCGGTCGATCAGCACATCGCGGCGCTCACCGCCGAGCGCGGCGCTTTGCTGCAGGCGCTGCGCACCATCAGCGCCAACGCCATACCCACTTCCTGGCTGGTGGCACCCCAGCCCGGCGTGCCCGCGCACTACACCGGGCAATACACACCGCAATACATACCCCAATACACACCGCGGCGGCCGCGCGTCGAATGGAGCCGGCGCCGGGTGCAGAACCTGTTGCTCAGCCTCGGGGTCCTGCTGCTCGCGGTCGCCGCGCTCATCTTCGTGGCGGTCAACTGGGGCACGCTCGGGGCCGGCGGGCGCGCGGCGGTGATGGCCGTCGTGACCGTCTCGGCGGCGGGGGCGGCGACCGCCGGGGCGCGGCGTGGACTGCCCGCGACCGCCGAGTCGGTGGCCACGCTGACGGTCGCGCTGCTGGTCGTCGATGCGGTCGGACTGCGACGGACCGGAGTCGCCACCGGGATGTCGGCCGCCGCCTATTCGGGTGCTGTCATGGCCGCCATCGCCGCGCTGACCGGCGCCTGGTCGAGCGTCGTGCGGCTGCGGAGCCTGCGCATCTGCGTACTGCTGGCCGTGCAGCTCGTGCTTCCCCTGAGTACTGGTACGAGCGTCGTGCGACCGGCCGGCGTCGCCGCGATCTACGGCTTCCAGACGGCGGCGCTGCTGGCGATCCGGTTCCGGACGCCCCTCGTCGCATATGTCGATGTCAGGATCCTGCGTATCAGCACCTACGTGTGGTGGTCCTTTGCGCTGATTGCCTGCACCGGGGCGCTCTACGGCCGTCCCGCAGTGCGCTCCCCCTGGGGTCTGGCCGAATTCGCGGTGCTCGCCGCCCTCGCGGTCTGGGCCGCACGGTACGAGTACGCCGAGATCCACCTCGCTCTCGCCACCGCGACCGCCATCGCGGCGGCCTGCGCCGGCACGCCGCATCTCGATGCGTCCTGGCGTGCTCCGGTCATCGAAGCCGTCGCGCTGCTCGCGGCGCTTGCGGTGCACCTCGCGATCCCGGCGCGGGTGGCCCGCGCCTCGGCGGCGGTCGTCGCCGCGACCGGGCTCGGCGCTCTGGTGACCGCCCTCGCTCCGATCGGGCAGGCCGTGTTCGCTCCGTTCGGCGTCCGGAGCGGTGAGGTCTGGCACAGCACGTGGTCGCAGATCACGCACTTGGCGACGGTCGACACCCTGCGGTCTGGCGAGCACTGGTCGGGCACGAGCCGGCTCGCCCTGCTGGTGTTCGCAGCCTTGGCCACCGCCACGGTGCTGGCGCCGCACAGCACCGGCGCTGCGCGGCAGGTGGTCGGGCCGGTGTTCGCCTGCCTCGTCGTCAGCAACCTGGTGCTCGTGCCGTTCGAAGCGGCGTGGGCGCTGCCGGTGGCGGTCGCCTGGGATCTGGCGCTCGGTGCGGCCCTGCTCATGGCCGCGACCGCAAGGGGGCCGCAGAGCCATCGGGTGACGACGATGGTCGGCGCCGGCTTCCTCGTCCACGGTGTGCTGTGGTCCCTGCGGTCCGCGACGCTGACGGTGATCGCGGTGGGTGTCGTTTTCGCCGTGACTGCTGCCGCCGCTGCGGCCTGGCGCTCGCGTGATCGGCTGGTCCTCACGACGTCGGCAGCCGTTCTGCTGCCGGTAGAGGCGGCGCTGGTCGCGCGGTATCAGGGCTCGTCGTTCGTCGTGACCGGCGTGGTGCTCGCGGCGACTGCGGCGGGGCTGTTGGCGTTCACCCACGCTCTGGCTCGGCGCTTGGACGATGTGTACACCGCAGCGCTGCAGGCGGTAGCGCTCGCCGCCGCAGTGGTCGGCATCGGGATGGCCGGGGCGGAGCCTGCCACGTTGACGACGACTGTCGCGTTCCTCATCGTCGGCACCGGCCCGGGTGTCGGCTTGGGGCGCGGACCGCTAGCTCCCGCCTGGCCTGCGCTCGTCCAAGCCCTGCTGTGTCTTGAAGCCGATGCGATCCACCGCTGGATCGCGCCGAACGCCGACCTCAGCGCCCGGGCCTTGGTTATCGCGATCACCGCGGCGGCCGTGACCGTCGTCGTGTACAGTCTGCTATCACAGAAGGCATATAGCGTAACCCTGATAACTGGCCCTGCAGTCTATGCACTGGCCCTCGTGGCGACGATCGCCGGGGTCCGGCTTGATCCCATCTGGATCGCTCTGCTGGTCGGCGGTGTGGCCGCGGCAGTCGTGGCGGCTTTGAAACAGCCGCGCATCGCTCCGGCGGCCGTCAGCGCAGTGCTGATCCTGGCCGGCAGCTGGGTCCGGTTGGGCGAGGCGCACGTCCACGCGGTCGAGCCCTACACCGTCCCGGCCGCGCTGGTTCTGCTCGGTGTCGGCCACGCCCGCCGACGGGAAGCCTCATCATGGTCCTGTTACGGCGCCGGCCTGGTGCTCGGCCTGGCACCGACGCTGGTTCAAGCGCTGACCGATCCCGGGCTCCGGCGTCCGGCGCTCATCGGGCTCGCGGCGCTGGCGGTCCTGATCGCCGGGGCGAAGGCGCGCCTTCAGGCTCCGCTGGCCATCGGGGGCGGCGTCCTGGCGATCGACGCGGTCGCGCAGCTCTCGCCCTACCTCGCCGACGCCTACAACGCCGTCCCCCGCTGGTCCCTGATCGCGGCTACCGGTGCACTACTGCTCACCCTCGGCGTCACCTACGAGCGCCGGATCCGCGACCTCCGGGCGCTGGGCAAGCGGTTCGGCGGACTCCGGTAGGCGTTAGCAGTGCGGACTCAGCCGGCGTGGCGCTGCCCGGTCACGTCCCAGAAGTGGTGGATCGGGTCGTGGATGAAGTAGCGGGCGATCGTGTCGATGGTGAAGTCCGAACCGTCGCTCCGGTGCCCGGTCCGTTGCCACTGCTCGCCGGACACGGACTCGAACCGGGCCGCCAGTTGCTTGGCCGACTCGACCAAGGCTGTGAGCACCTGCTCCGGGTCCTGTTCGTTGTAGCGCTCGGCGACCGCCGTCTCGTCCTGGTCCCAGTTCGGGTACTGCGGGTCGTCCTGCTCCAGCATCAGGCCGACCCGGGTGAAGTAGACCTGGTTGCAGTCGCGGACATGGCACGCGTACTCCAGCGGCGACCACTTCGCCGGCTCCGGACGCGTGCGCAGGCCGTCGGCGCCGGCCACGAGCCCGGCGGCCAGCAGCGCGCGCCAGGACTCGGCATTGGCCCGCAGCAGGTCCGCGACGTCCTCGGGGGCGATCGCCCCGGCCTCGAAGCCGCACTCCGGACAGGGGCGCTCCAACACCCATGTCCAGTTCTTGGTGTCCGGTGTAATGGTCATGCGCGTCAGCGTAGACCGCGGTCCGCCGCTGAGTAGCATGCGTCCATGAACGCTACGACCGACACGATCGAGCTTCCCGCGGTCGGCACGCTGCGCCGGGTGTGGGTGCCGTTCGGCCGCTCCGCGAAGGACCTGCCGGCCGGCCTGGTCGCCGACGTCTTCACCGGCGTCGACATCGACGCCCCGGGCGGCATCCCGGACTCCATCGACGAGGTCGAGTTCTTCGTCCTGCCCTACTCGTTCACCAACTCCCATCCCGAGCTGATGGCGCGCATGCCGCGGCTGAAGGTGGTCCAGACCCTGACCGCCGGATATGAGAACTTCTTGCCGTTCGTTCCGGAGGGTGTGACGCTGTGCAACGCCCGCGGCCTCCATGACGCGTCCACTGCCGAGTTGGCGTTGACGCTCACCCTGTCCGCGCTGCGCGGCATTCCGCGCTATGTCCGGCACCAGGACCAAGGCGACTGGAGCCCGGCCTACAAGGACGACGACACAGTGGTCGACGACGCGCTGGCCGACAAGACCGTGCTGATCGTCGGCTACGGCTCGATCGGCATGGCCATCGAGCGCCGGCTGGCCGGCTTCGAAGTCGACGTCCTGCGCGTCGCGCGCACCGCCCGCGAAGGCGTGCACGCGATGGACGACATCGGCGAGCTGCTGCCGAAGGCCGACGTGGTGATCCTCATCGTCCCGGCCACCGACGAGACCCGCGGCCTGGTCGACGAGGCGTTCCTGGCCCGGATGAAGGACGGCGCGCTGCTGGTGAACGTGGCGCGCGGCGTAGTGGTCCGGACCGAGGCGCTGATCGCGCAGTGCCGCTCCGGCCGGCTGCGCGCGGCGATGGACGTGACCGACCCCGAGCCGCTGCCGGCCGGCCATCCGCTGTGGCGCACGCCGAACGTGCTGATCACGCCGCACGTCGGCGGGGCGTCCACGGCGTTCCTGCCGCGCGCGCTGCGCGTCATCGACGAGCAACTGCGGCGGTTCGCGCATGGCGAGCAGCTGGAGAACGTGGTGGCGCAGTA